>JBBKWX010000194.1:0-14869 GCA_037969175.1 Bacteroidia bacterium
AGATCTTTGCCAGCTCTCAGGATCCATACTATGCTTCATGAAAATGATGCGTTAAACTAATACATGTCTGGGTATTATATTTGATTTTTTTTTGCTTTAACCAAAGCTAAGCTTTCAGAATCTTAATACAAATTCTTTTATCAATAATTAATAAGAAGACTTTAGGTTAGAATTGCGATGAATTATTTACAATTTCGAGTTACAACAGTCCGGAATCGAGTTCCTGATTCTGTAAAATTGCATCATAAGAAATTATCTACAAGTAGAATCTGCGCTAATTTTACCACAGAGTTCTCTGTGCAATACTCTGAGCTCTCTGTGGTTTAAAGGCGGTTAATGAAAAAAGTGCAGATTATACCTAACGACAACGTCTTCGAAAGATTAATTATTTGTAAATTCATTAAAATTTAAATTATGAAATGGAGAGGAAGACAAGGCAGTTCTAATGTTGATGACAGAAGAGGCAAAGGCACGGGGATGAAGCTGGGCGTAGGAACAGTTATCATTGTGGTTATCGGTTTGCTATTGGGTGGCGATCCGGCACAACTTATACAAATGGTAGAGCAGGGCGGAGGGGGCCAAACAAATCATGTTGCTACAGCTGCGGAAGATGAGGCTGCACAGTTTGTATCTGTGGTACTAAAAGACACCGAAGATGTGTGGGATAAGATCTTTAGAGAACAGTTAAATGCAAACTACAATGAACCAACTTTAGTGCTGTTTACCGGAGCTGTGAATACCGGTTGTGGTAAAGCCAGTGCTTCTACAGGACCATTTTATTGTCCTGCTGATAAGAGTTTATATATAGATCTTAGTTTTTATGATGAATTGAGAAATCGCTTCGGAGCACCCGGCGATTTTGCAATGGCTTATGTGATCGCTCATGAAGTGGCACATCATGTACAAAGTGAAATGGGCATACTTGAAAAGGTAGGCCGGATGAGAAGCGGAATGAGTACAGAAGAAAGCAATGCTATTTCTGTGCGAGTGGAGTTACAGGCAGATTATTTAAGCGGGGTTTGGGTTAAACATGCTCAGGCAATGAAGAACATGCTGGAGGAAGGTGATGTGGAAGAAGCGTTGAATGCAGCGAATGCAATTGGTGATGACCGTTTGCAAAAGCAAGCTCAGGGATATGTGGTTCCGGAGTCATTTACGCATGGAACATCTGCACAGCGTGTACGTTGGTTTAAAAAAGGATTGCTCAGTGGAGAGATTCGTGATGGAGATACTTTTGGTTCAACCAGCTTATAAAAAAAAAGCGCCATTAAGGCGCTTTTGAATTTACATAGATTTTATCTTTCCTGAACCGTGCGAAGTAGCCTTTACTTTTGCACCACCGGTGTACAAGACATTGCCGCTACCTTTGACAACAGCAGTCAGATTACCACTTACGTTTACCTTGCAGTTACCGGATCCGGCAATACTTATTTCTGCGTTGCTGCATGTTAATTCCTTTGCATTGATATTTCCGGAACCTTGAATATCAAATTCGGAATTCATGCTTTTTCCTCTCAGATCCATATTTCCTGAACCTTCAATTACAGCATCAAATTTATCGGCATCTATCGCCATATCCATGCTTCCGGAGCCCTGGATCTTTATACTAAGATCAGCTGATGGAACAGCAACCGGACAATTTACACTTCCGGATCCTTTAATAACAACTGATCCCAATGATGCTGTATAAACATCAACTTTCACTTTCCCAAGATCAACTTCACTGTCCTTTTTTCTTTTGATGGTCAGTATCCCATCTTTAACTACTGTTTCAATTTCGGGGATTTCAACTGCATTGGCCGTAACCACAACTTTTGATGATTTATCAAATATGATATTTACATCAAAATTCCCCATACTTACTATCCCGGAAAATTTTTCGAGATTTCGAGATTCGTTTTCACCTAATGAAGCGTTTGGTGAGAATGCGTATCCGGCTACAGTAGCGGATAAAATAATAAAAGCTGAAAAGAGCGTTTTCATGATAGAAAAATTTTAATTTTATGTGAATTTAAGCATCAAAAGATGCATTTCAAAAGATAAACGTAAATAATAGGATCATCGTATAAGACGGATAATAAGTTTTCTGATTAAGAGTCATTGTTGTCCGGAATAATTTTTAGTTCTTTATTTAAGGCTTTTTTTTACCAAAGGGGCCTCTGTCCCGCACGTGTGGGATCCATATTGATCAAGGCTCTTAAGATGTGATTCCATTTTCGTGGAAAACCATTGGTATACAGATAAATAAGAGATCGAACACCAAATAAAGTCCATTGAAAGAAAATTTCTCTTCAATCTCTGAGAACTCTGTGTAAATCTTTGAGAACTCTGTGTAAATCTCTGAGACCTCTGTGGTAAAAATAGCACATATTCCCCTTGTAGATAAGTACTTATGATGAAATTCGACAGGATTAGAAACCCGATTCCGGACAACAATGATAAGGAGTCAGTAATTCATCATCTGTAATCGTCAGGGTATAATGTTTTTAATTTGCCTGCATTCCAACCCAGATGCCAGGTAAGAATAATATAGATATCTATTAAGATCTGTTTCAGGCTTCCATTTTCCTTGAACCTTCTGGATGAAGTAATAATAGGGATCTTGATCTTATTGAATCTTCCGATTTTCCGTAGTCTTTGCTGGATCTCTATATCTTCCATTATTGGAATTTCTTTGAAGCCATTAATATATTTGAATGTGACTTTTCGCATGAATAATCCTGCATCACCATAAGTAAAAAAGATAGAATTAATAGTAGTGAAAGCATTATAAATGCGATAAAAAGGACCCTTTGGTCTCAACTCCATCACAAAAGATCCTGCGATCACAGTTTTATCTTCCAACACTTTAATGATTTCAGAAAGTGAATCAGCCTGCAACTTGCAATCCGCATGCAGAAAAAAAAGAATATCGCCTGAAGCAAATTTTGCTCCTTCATTCATTTGAAAGGCTCTTCCTTTTCTGTTTGCAGAAATAAATTTGAAGTTTGATTTTGAAATTATTTCCTGACTTTTATCAGTGCTGCCTCCATCTACAAATATCAATTCATGTGCAACATTTTGAATGCGGATACTTTCAATCAAGGAAGCTAAATTTTTCTCCTCGTTCAAGACAGGTATGATTATACTGATCATGCTTTGTACCAAGTTATCATTTTTTTCATAGTCAGACCCTGAACTAAAATGGAAAATACAACTACGATATAGGTTACGGATACCAGGATTTCTCTATTCCAATCAGCATTCAATGAAAGGGCAAGTGCGATCGAAATCCCTCCTCTCAACCCGCCCCAAGTGAGGATTGTAGCTGTTTTTAATACGGAAGAATGTTTCCCGGTCAGCATAGGTATTGGAATCAATACAGTGATAAATCGACTTAATAAAACTGCTATAATGCAGAGTAAGCCTGAATATAAATATGCAGACTTAAAATCATGCGCAATGCTGATGACAACTAAGCCGACCATCAGGAAAAGCATCACCATAAGTATCCGTTCTAGTATTCCCCAAAATATTTTTACAGGATGAATAATATCTTGATGGAATAAGCCCTGGCTTTTTTGATAACTCAGATAAAAACCAAAAACTACCATAGCAAGCGGACCGCTTATGTGTAGCACTTCTGATAAGCGATATCCTCCCATGACAAATGCAAGTGATATCAAGGTAAAAGTTTTGGGATCATGTATCCTGCTCAGCAACTTGCTTCCAAAGTAGCCTATAGCAAGTCCGAATAAAGCTCCTCCAACTGCTTCTCTTAAAAATAAAACTACCGCATCTACAAACAAGTTGTTATGATCTTCCGGAGTACTTGAGGCTATTGCGCTAATGGTTAGGAAAAGCACCACAGCAACTCCGTCATTCAACAAACTTTCGCCTTCTACATCAACCTTAAGACTGCTTTCCAATCCGGAATTTTCCATTATTCCGAGTACTGCTACCGGATCAGTCGGAGCGATCAAAGCACCAAAGAGCAAGCAGTGTAAAAATGGAACGTTTAATCCGGTTATCATAAATATCCAGTATGCAAGTCCGGCAATTAAAAACGCAGAAAGGATCACTCCAAGAGTTGCAAAAGCAATAACCGGTATTCGTTGTTTTGATAATACAGCTGTATTAATATTAAACGATCCGGCAAATAATAAAAATGATAAAACAATTCCCAAAACAAACCCCCCAAAATCGAAAGAGTCTACCTGATCACAGAGTCTTTCAAACGCTTCCGGATAAAACAGTCCGACAATAATAAAGATGAGAGACACAACTAATGAGATGCTCATCACTCCGATGCTTGGAGGGAATTTTAAATACAAATGGTTTAAGGTCCCCAGCAATGCTGTTATGACGATAAGATATACAAAGACATGAAATGGTTCCATTAATTTATTTCAAGAAAAATGAAACAGTAGTCATAAGGTAATCTTAACCAATGATCCTGTCTTGCTAAACGGACCATACAGTTTTTGAATTAACAGATAAATATTACCATCTGCGTCTCTGCCAAATGAATTTATTTTTTGATTCAGATCATTGGTTTTTTCAGCATTGATCATTGGGTCATATCGGGTCCATTCACCCGGAACATCTTCCCGCAAATAGTAAATTTTCCCGCTCCAGTCACCAAAAATATATGCTCCATGTAAACTGGGGTAATTTTTTCCTCTGTACATAAATCCGCCTATAGCCGATATTCCGGTAGCTCTGTTGTATTCATGAATAGGCATTTCCAATCCTGACATATTGCAGTCTTTTTCCGGGTTGAAACAATGGAATCCTTCCATGATCCTCCATCCGTAATTGCCGGCTTTTTTGATAATATTTACTTCTTCCCATTTGTTTTGTCCCACATCTGCACAGAATATTCTACCGGTGATTTCTTCAAATGAAAACTTCCAGGGGTTACGTAAACCGATTGCCCAGATTTCGTCACGTCCATCTTTTCCAACATAGGGATTGTCTTTTGGAATAGAATACGCGTCTCCTGTATTTATGTCTATACGCAAGATTTTCCCTAAGAGAGAATTTATATCCTGAGCATTTCCATTTTGTCCGTGTTTATCTCCACCTCCGCCCCCATCGCCCAGTCCCAGATATAAATATCCATCAGGACCAAAAGCAATTTGTCCACCATTATGATTCCCTTCCGGTTGAGGAATACGCAGAATTATCTTTTCCTGAGTGGAAGAAATATCCGGATTTGGAGATGCTTTGTATTCGGCAAGCACCCCATCATGATCCATACCTGATTGAGATGTTGGCGCACTGTAATAGATAAAGTATCGGCGATTTATTTTGTATTCCGGATGAAATGCAATGCCCAATAATCCTTTTTCGGAATATGCAAAATTGAGTTTGTCTGTTCTTTTTGTAATATCAAGAAACGGAGTATTTAGCAGAGAACCGTTTTTGACTATTTTAATTATTCCTTTCTGTTCGCAAATAAATAATCGATTACTTCCATCAGGAGCAAAATCCATAGCCACCGGGCTGGTCAATCCTTTGCAGATCTCAAGGAGATTGAAGTTTATCCCTTGTTTTCCGGGCTGTGCTAATGCTGTAAAATAGCAGAAAAAAAATATCCAAACCAGATTTTTCATATATGAAGATAGGGAAATGATGCCATAAGAGAAAGTTTAAAATTTTCAAGGGAATAATAATTTGTCGACTATCTGAACAAAACTATTTCAATGAGTGGATGTTTTTTGCAGAAAAATTTATTACACATTCTATGCTTATCTTTCCATCATGAAAATTTCTTGTTATCCATACCGGGTTGAATTCCGTGAACCGTTTCGTATAGCTCTCGGCGTAAGGACGGGAACAGACAGCGTTATGGTTGAGATAGAACAGGGAGGTTACACCGGGTATGGAGAAGCTACATTGCCTCCTTATCTGGATGATAAGCCGGAGCATGTGATGCAGGCAATAAATGACTTTGCACATTTTCTAACTCCATTACGTGACTCGGATACAGCCAGAATATTTCTACGAGCAGATCAGAATCTGCCATTACCTGCCAAAGCAGCCATTGACGAAGCATTGTGGGATTTGGAAGGAAAACAAAAGCAAAAAACGGTCAAAGAATTATTGGGAATTGGGAACAGTATTTCGAACACCTGTACATATACCATAGGGATAGATACACCTGATGAAGTGAAACGAAAAGTTTTGAATGTTCCTTTTGGTTTTTGGCTGAAATTAAAGTTAGGATCACCGGATGATATTGCTTGTCTCGAAGCAGTGAGAGAAGTTTACAATGGCTCATTGTGCATAGACCTTAATCAGTCATGGACCGACAAAAGGATGGCTATGGAAATGTTGGGAAGAATTGAAGAATTTGAGCCGGAGTTTATTGAACAGCCTTGTCCTAAAGATGACTTGTTACTGCTTTCGATGATATCTCATTCAACGGATATTCCGGTGATAGCTGATGAAAGTGTACAGGGTCCGGTAGACATAGAAAGAGTAGCTGATTTTTGCGACGGGATAAATATAAAGCTGATAAAATGTGGGGGAATTTCTCCGGCTTATGAGATGATTGAAAGGGCGCGTGAGTTGGGATTGTTAGTGTTGTTGGGGTGCATGTCTGAAACCAGTTGTGGTATAGCAGCTGCCGCGCAGTTAGCACCGCTTTGTGACTGGATAGATCTGGATGGACCAATCTTAATTTCGAATGATCCTTTTGAAGGTTTGAGTTATAATTCAGGAATCATTACGTTGGATGATGCACCCGGGTTGGGCATCAGGAAAAGGGGGCTTGTTTAAACCAGCGTTTGTGCGGTTGTATTTTCGTTTTCACTTTCAGGACTTGTTGGTGGTGGCTTGTCGCAGAGCGCAAGCTGATCGGGGGAGTATGGGGTGTTGTGATGCTTAAAAAGTCCAGCTTTTATGCGGTTGGAATTATCAATGGCGGTTCCGATCTTAGTGGTGGTGGCTTGTCGCAGAGCGCAAGCTGATCGGGGGAGTGTGGGGTGTTGTGGTGCATATAAAAGCCAGCTTTTGTGCGGTTAGAATTATCAATGGCGGTTCCGACCTTGGTGGTGGTGGCTTGTCGCAAAGCTCAAGTTGATCGGGGAAGTATGGGCTGCTGTGGTGCATATATAAACCAGCGTTTGTGCGGTTAGAATTATCAATGGCTGTTCCGACCTTAGTGGTGGTGGCTTGTCGCAATGCGCAATCTGGTCGGTAGATCATGGGCTGCTGTGGTGCATAAAAGAGCCAGCGTTTGTGCGGTTAGAATCCTGAGTTATTGTTCCGATCTTAGTGGTGGTGGCTTGACGCAGAGCGCAAGCTGATCGGGGGAGTATGGGGTGTTGTGATGCTTAAAAGAGCCAGCGTTTGTGCGGTTAGAATTATCAATGGCGGTTCCGATCTTTGTGTGGTGGCTTTTGAAACAGGCTGAGCTGATCGGGGGAGTATGGGGTGCTGTGGTGCATATAAAAGCCAACATTTGTGCGGTTGTAGATTTTACTCGATGTGGCGACATTTGCAAAAGTGAATTCAACCTAACAGGTTAATGCGTAGCCCTGCCTTTTGCTCTAAGAACCACTACGTCAACTGCTAGATAAACAGCTATAAATGCGACAATCTTGAAAGGTTTTGAATGGCTCCGCGCCATGGTTAGGAGCAAAGCATGATCTATATACTGATATCAAATAAAAATCATCAATCCAATAGGACAAAAAAAAAGAGGCCATCTTCTCAGACAGCCTCTTTTAGTCAAACATTGCTGGTTATCGCACTCGATTGACATATTATCTTAAACTCCGGTTGTAAATTATTTTGATCTTATTTCCTATTCCGGAGTTGATGATTCAGTTTTGCATGATTTGAAAGGATGATAATCTTTCCTGTATCATAAATTTCCTCTTCCTTTTAAAGATAGGGAATCTTTCTGATGTTTATATACTTATGAACGGAATATTATTGTCAAAATTGTTTTACAATGCTATTTATTGAGGCTCAGCCTAAGATGCAGCGCCTTCGGGAAAATTCAAAAAAAGAACGTGGCCCGGTCAAGTGGAATCAACGTTCTTAAACACGAGATGATAAAGAATGTTTTGTAGCTCTTTCCAAAAGGAACAAAGAAAAGAACGTGGCCCGGTCAAGAGGGATCAACGTTCTTAAACACGAGATGATAAAGATTTTTTTGTAGCTCTTTCCAATAGGAAAAAAAAAGAACGACGCTCGGTTAGGGGGGAGCGCCGTTCTAAACACGAAAAGAAAAAAAGATTATTTAACCAAAGTCACACTTCCTTTTACTTCAACATCATTGACCTTGAAGATATAGAAGTAAGTTCCTTCGCTTGCATCTATGCCCGACTTCTGAACCTTACCATCCCAACATTTATCGGATGATGATTTGAAGACCTCAACACCCCATCTGTTGAAGATGGTGATCTGTGAACAAGCATCGAACTGGCCAACACCATCGGCATTGAAACAATCGTTCTTGCCATCACCGTTTGGAGTAAAGATGTTTGGTATGTTCTTCAGATAATCACTCAATGCAGCAATGCTAGCAGAGTAATTCAGTGTATCACGACAGAAGTTATTGATAGCGATCAGCTGCACATTATACACCTGATTGAAGAGATACTGGTGCACAGGATTGATATCCGTTGATGTAGAACCATCACCGAAAATCCATATATAATCTACAGCTGATGTAGATGTATTCAAGAACTCTGCTTTAGAACCATTACAATCCAAGGTGAAATTCACAGTGAACTCAGCAGTTGGCTGTGGGTTAAGATTGACAGTTACCTGATCCGTATTCTTACAACCATTCGCATCCGTACCTGTTACCGTGTAGGTTGTAGAGCCTGACGGCGAAGCGATCGGATTTGCAATGTTAGGATTGTTCAAACTTCCTGCAGGTGTCCATGCATAAGTAGCTGCACCGCCCGCTGTAAGCTGAACCGGACTTCCGTCACAGATCACCGCATTTTGCGCTGTAGCCGTTACAGTAGGAAGCGCATTCACAGTTACGGTAACTGAGGCATCTTTGCTGCAATTGTTATTGTCTGTTACTGTTACCGTGTAGGTAGTTGTAGCAGCCGGATTCGCATTCGGATTAGAGATATTGACGTTATCCAAACCAGTAGCCGGAGACCATACATAAGCAGTACCACCACTTGCATTCAACTGAATCGGCGTACCGATACAAGTTGCTACCGCAGCACCTGCACTTGCATTTGGAAGCGCATTCACTTTCACTTCTACCTCGTCAGTATTTACACAACCATTGGCATCAGTTACTGTAACGATATAGTTCGTAGTAGCTGTTGGGTTAGCAACCGGATTAGCAATTCCTGTATTACTCAATCCTGCACCCGGACTCCAAACATACCCTGTTCCACCACTGGCATTCAACTGGGTTGAATTTCCTGCACAGATCGCAACATTAGATCCTGCATTTGCAGCAGGTAAGGCATTCACCGTAACCGGCAACAATACCGGATCACCGCTACAACCTATCGAATTAGTCTCGATCACCGAGATGGTTTGATTACCTGCAATACCCCAGTTTACAACAACACCGTTAGTGCCGTTGCCACTTACGATAGTACCTCCACCAACTGACCATTGGTAAGTTGATCCACCGCTGTTAGTTACATTGTAGTTTAACAAACTGTCGAATGCACATACGGTGATATTACCTGTTACAGCAGATGTAACCGGGATAGGATTGATCGTTACAAATAAGGTATCTGATGTTCCGAAACAAACCGTATCAATAGTGATACTCGTCTCTTCGTACCAAACCTTACCCACACCTGATGTGATGCTCCAGTCAACCGTGATTGAATTTGGTGCGTTCAGCGCTACAATAGAACCGCCCGTTACAAACCAACCGTAGAAAGAACCAGGAGTATAAGCACAAGTATAGACTCTACCCTGTGCCTGGTTAGCACAAAGTGGACTAGGTCCGTTAGCCAAAGCAGGTGTCAATAAAATATTCACATTCACATTGAAGATCACCGGCTGAGAATTACATCCTCTGTCGGTTGTTTCAATTACCGTGATCACAGAAGGACCGCTGGTTCCGAAATCGAAATAAGCTGTATCCATGCCTTGTCCGCCTGAAATACTTCCGTTAGTAACCGACCAGGTATAGGTCGAATTTGGATTCGGATTAGATACGTAATAAGGAATGCCTGTCACACCCGGACAAACCGTAATGTTTCCGTTTACTGCTGATAATGTTGCAGCCGGATTAACGATCACAGATAAAGTATCTCTGTTTGCACATCCCTGAGCATTGGTTCCGGTTACGATATAGGATGAATTAACTGTCGGACTTAAAGTGATATTTGCACCGGTACCGATAGTTGCACTAGGATTAGATAAATTAGCCCATGTATAGGTGGCAGCACCATTGGCATTCATCGTAAAATTCTCACCCGCACAGATAGAATCTTTAGTTGCAGTAGCAGTTACGATTGGCAATTGGCTTACAGTAACCGTTACTTGCGATGTAGAAACACAACCAAAACCATTGGTTCCTGTTACGATGTAGGTAGTATTGCTGATTGGAGATACTGTGATGTTAGCACCACTTCCGATCGGAGTTCCAGGAGCAGTTGACACAGCCCATGAATAACCGTTAGCTCCATTGCTCGAAAGTGCAACCGGAGATCCCGAACAAACCGTAACCGGATTCGCATTGGCAGTCATCACCGGTAAAGCATTTACCGTTACTACAACCGTGTCTGTTTTTACACAACCTACCAGGTTGGTATTTACAACATAGGTATAGGTTCCTGCTGTGTTTTGTGTAGCAGAAGGATTTGAAACTGTGGTAGATGTCAAGCCCGCAGCAGGTGTCCATGTATAGGTATAACCCGCTGTATTTGTAGTTCCGATAGCAACCGGCAATCCTGCACAAACACTTTTGTCAGGACCGGCATTGGCAACAGGAGCAGGCTTTACAACCACTCTTGCAGTATCGCGATTTACACATCCAAACCAACTAACCGATAATACATAGTTCAATGTATCATTTACTCCACTGATGTTATTCAATGTCAATGTTGGATTGGCAGTATTTACTGATGACAAACCGGTTGCCGGTGTCCAGGTATAGTTATAACCCGGAACAGTTGTAGCTCCTACAGGGCTCGAAGCACCTGAACAGATCACTACATCCGCACCTGCATTTGATGTAGGCATTGGACGGATAGTAACACGCACCGTATCTTTATTGGTACATCCGTTACCTGTAACATTCAGAAAGAAGGTAAGGGTGTCAGGACTGTTTCCGTTATTTGGTAAAGTATAAACCGGGTTAGAGATATTCGTAGCACTCAATCCGGTAGATGGAGTCCAAGAATAAACGTTTCCTGCAACAGATGCCGAACCAAGGTTGGCAACCGTTCCGCTACAGATATTCTGATCTGCACCTGCATTAGCAGCAGGCAAAGCCCTTACTACAACCTTCACGGTATCTCTTGCTACACAACCAAACCAGCTTGTAGAAACAACATAGTTCAGCGTATCATTTGTAGTACCTGCAGTATTCAATGTCAGAGTTGGGTTTGAAACCGCACCCGAACTTAATCCCGATGCAGGGCTCCAAGAATAGTTATATCCTGCGGTAGTTGCTGCTCCTATCGGGCTTGATGCGCCACTACAGAAAACAACATCCGGGCCTGCATTTGGTGTAGGCATTGGGCGAACGATCACACGAACCGTATCTGTCTTTGCACAACCACCGGTTGCAGTTACATTCAGGAAATAAAACAAGGTATCAGGTACACTTCCGGCAACAAGCTGAGAGAATACAGGATTAGCAATATTGTTTGCGCTAAGACCGGATGCTGGAGTCCACAAATAGGTAGAACCTGCCACCGGAGCAGCACCAAGAGTTGCAGTAAGACCTGAACAAATGTTCTGATCAGCTCCTGCATTTGCCACCGGAAGCGTGTTCACGGTTACTACAACTGTATCTCTATTGATACAGCCGCTCGAAGTAGAAGTAAGAATATAAGTAGCAGGACCGGTCGTAGTCAGAGTAACAGTTGGATTACTCACCGTTGCACTGCTCAAGCCGGTTGTCGGAGTCCAGCTATAGGTTGTTCCTGTTACAGGAGCCACACCTATTGTTACACTACCACCCGAACAAATTGCTTTATCTATACCGGCATTTGCAACCGGCAATGTTTTGATGAATACATTTTTCCTTAGCGTATCCGCAACACAGCCAAATGGACTGGTTTGTATAACACTTATCGAGGCCATTCCTGTACCTGTGAAATTAACACCTGCGAAATTGCTGGTGCCACCTGTGATCTGAGTACCCTGATTCACAACCCAGTTATAGGTTGAACCGGTAGGATTATTTGCAACGTTAAATGCGGTTGCTGTAGATCCTGCACAGATAGAGTCAGGACCGTTGATGATCGTTGGGCCTACAAAAGGCAATACATTGATGGTATAAACGATATTGGTGGTCTTTGCCGGACAACCGTTGTCTGCAACGTTCACACTAAATTGATACGGTGTTGTACGGCCTTGTGCACATGAAGTAGCCCAGCAAAACTGGCTAGTTATAGATGAACCACCACTCACATTGGTTAATGTTGCAGCCGGATTTGTCTGTGCAATATTGAAGATCGAACCTTGTTTGGTCATAAACAAACTGTCACCGTTAGCATCCGTAAATGCGATCGGGAAACAAAGTGTTTGTCCTTCGGTGATTGTATAGGTTGTTTGTCCTGATCCTGCAAGTGCCGGAGAATTATTTGGCGGACAAGGGATAACGATAAGCTGAATATCCAAACGTGATTTTCCGATCAACACCCCATTACGGTATTCGCTGATCTCAACCGCAACCACATAGAATCCCTGGTTAGGCGAAACATAAGATGTCAATCCGGTCAATGTATCAATAGCAGTATAGCTACCCGGTCCAAAAGGATTCGCAGTACTATAGGTTGCAGCATATGCTACATTGCTGATAGGCCAATTATAGTTTAAAGGAGGATTAGGAGCAGGGTTGCCTGATGTGCTAAGTCCGTTATAAGGAGTTACAAATTTATATACCAAAAGGTCACCATCCGGATCACTTGCTGCATTCAATACAGAAATGGTATCCATTGCACAAAGGAAAGGTACCGGTGGAACCGCGAAAGTTGGTGATGAGTTTACGATTGTTGTTGGCGGTATGAAAGCATAATACGACATACCTGCAGCACCTGCATTGTTCAGATTTTGGATGTTACCATTACGGCAGCAACGGTCAGCTATCAGCTGGTAACCGCCTCCGCTTGGGTCAACCTGGATGGTTGCCTGGTAAACGCCCTCTTCGATACATTCGTTCGGAACGAAGGTACAGCTAGGGTTTGGGTTAGGTGGTGTGATAAACTGGCTACTTACCAAAGGAAGCGTCACGCTCAAATGGCGGATCTTGGCTGCATTTGGGTTGGCTGCATCTTCGATGTAAACTCCTAAACCCTGGGAAGTAGGAAGTGGCGATGGAGCCGGGGTGATGTTACCGCAATAGCGATAGATCTTGAGGTTTACCTGGTACGTGTACTTGTTGGTAGCTACGTTGAAACCCTGGTATACATACGTAAGATTTCCTCCCATCAAGTGTGTTGCTTGAGCAGGAACGATGTAGATCAGTGCAAAGAACAGTGCAATTAGGACCTTTTTCATAAAGTAAAAATGTTTGCTTTTCGGTTTATTTAATCAAGGGAAGGAAGTCATTTTGGGATGACCCTGTCTCTTTTCCGTGTTTTCGGCCCTTGTCCTTTTGTAAGAGACCCCCATCTCTTTTCAAAAGGGATTGCAATGTATAACATGATCCGAAATAATTTTCATTTTGATGATAAACTAACGTGATTATGGGGTGAACTAATTGGTACTATGGGTGAAAGATTTTCTGTGCTTTCTTTTTAGATTATGAAACCGCAAAGGCACAAAGATTTTCGCAAAGGCACGAAGGCCTCCGCGTCTTTGCGTATCCTTTGCATCTTTGCGGTTTCATTTTTAAAAGCCAGAGCAGAAAGCAAAAATTTGAATTACTTTTGCACCCATGGCAAACAACGAAGACTTATTCAAGAACCTCATCTCTCACTGTAAAGAGTACGGATTCATATTCCAATCATCCGAGATCTACGACGGACTAAGTGCCGTGTACGACTACGGCCAGCTAGGAGCTGAGCTCAAGAAGAATCTCCGCGACTACTGGTGGAAAGCCATGGTGCAGATGAATGAGAATATCGTGGGTATCGATGCTGCCATCTTTATGCATCCCACCACCTGGAAAGCAAGCGGCCATGTCGATGCCTTCAACGATCCTTTGATCGATAATAAAGACTCCAAGAAACGCTACCGTGCCGATGTACTGGTGGAGGATCATGTAGCCAAGATAGAAGCCAAGATCAATAAAGAAGTAGAGAAAGCTGCTGCCCGTTTTGGGGAGACTTTCGATGCCGCCATGTATCGCAGCACCAATCCAAGAGTGCTCGAAAACCAGAATAAGATAGATGCTATTTTGACCCGTTTCAAAACAGCTTTGGAAGATAATAACCTCGAGGAGGTAAGACAGATCATCGTGGATCTGGAAATCGTTTGTCCGGTTTCCGGTTCCCGCAACTGGACAGAAGTACGCCAGTTCAATCTCATGTTCAGCACCCAAATGGGTTCGGTGAGCGAAGATGCAAACACCATTTATCTGAGACCCGAGACCGCTCAGGGAATCTTTGTAAACTACCTCAATGTGCAGAAGACCGGCAGGATGAAGATTCCGTTTGGGATAGCACAAACCGGGAAGGCCTTTAGAAACGAGATCGTGGCGAGGCAATTTATTTTCAGGATGCGCGAATTTGAGCAGATGGAGATGCAGTTTTTTGTACAGCCC
>JBBKWX010000195.1:0-3713 GCA_037969175.1 Bacteroidia bacterium
CGCTCTCAGTTGCTCTTAATAAACTTACCAACCCAATTTTTTTCAGCTTCTTCTCCTTGAATAAAATAGATTCCCGGTGCCAGATTGGTTAGATCGATCGTTAGTTCTTCAAGCTGATTAAGGTTCTCTGATTCATAAAATGTTCTTCCAAGAGAATCAAATATTCTGATCTTAGTTTTTGAAAAACTTCCTGTGTTATTTCTGATATGGAGTTCTGAATTTGCCGGGTTGGGATAAAAAACTACTCCGGAATCTTCAATTTCGTTGAAACCCACCGTGGATGAAGTAAATTTAATAGCCCAAATATTATGAGGGATTGGACTGGTAGGAGTAAGTTGCCAATTATTTTGGCTTTTATCACCTGAAATGTTCGAATTTGAACCACCTAATGCAAGCATACTGCCATCATTCAATTCCAAAAAACCAAAACAATACTCCCCCTTTATTGCTCCCCATCTAGTATCCCATAATTTAGTTCCATTAGGACTTATTTTTATAAACCACATATTGTAGATATTGAATGCCCAATTCGGAACCGTTTTATCACCTGAAACCTGGGAATTGGAGCTCCCTGCAAAAAGGAAATTCCCATCAGACATTCTATTGAAAAAGAACAAATATTCTTCTTTGTTTCCTCCATAAACTTTGTCCCATTGTTTATTACCTAAAGAATCACATTTCAGCAGCCAATAATCGACCATTCCCCGTGGCGCTACTGTTTTGTCATAGCCAACCATACCATTATCTGTTCCAGCTATCAAAAAGCCTCCATCAGGCGTAGGTCTTAAAAATGGTGATTCAGAGGAATTTGATCCATCGGAATTTGAAGAGCCGTATCGTCTGTCCCAGATCTTATTACCACTGGGGTCAATTTTGATCACCCAAAAGTCTAAATCGCCTTTTCTGGGTTGAGTGATCATTCCTCCATTCATAGAGTAGGTACTTCCGGATACAAGATAATTACCATCAGCAGTTGCCATGACAGCAAAGGCATCATCCGCCTCTATTCCTCCGTACCGTTTATCCCAGATCTTGTTACCCAGACTATCAATACGTACAACCCAATAATCTTTATTAGATTGTGCAGGACCGTTAAATCCTTGTTGAGATACATCTTGTCCTTGCAATGACGATGTTGTTGCAAGTAAAATAAATCCATGGTCCGGTGTCATAATCACATCTTTGAATGATTCATCGTAATTACCGCCCAAAGTTTTATCCCATACGATATTCAACGAAGAATCAAGTCGAACAATCCATAGATCATAACCTCCCCTTGATGGTTCAGACTTATTTCCACTTATCGGGCTTGCTGATTCTCCTGTGAGCAGATATCCCCCATCAGGTAATCTGAGCAACTTTTTACTCTCTTCGAAAGATGATCCTCCAAATCTCATGGTTGATAACAAATTTCCAAGGCTATCAATCTTATAGAGCCAATAGTCACCTGAACCATAAGAGGTAGTTGAGTAATCACCACCAGGTCCACCCAGAGATGTTCCCAAAAAAAGGAAATTACCATTTCCATCTTCTACCGGATTGCAGCGGATATAGTCCGATGAATAGGAACCATATCGTTTATCCCATTGTTTCTGGAACAAGGTTTGTCCAATCATTGATTGAGATTCAAATAAATAAACGATAAGCAGACCTAATATTCTTATTGAAATTCGCATTATAGCTTTGTTTAAATAGCAGAATTAGTTTAGTTCTTTATCAGTTTCATGCTTCTTCTCAAATTCCCTGTGGTAAGCATGACCAGATACATACCCGGTTTACATGATCGAATATCAAATTCAACTTGCTCTGTTACTGAATATTTCTTACTCAGCACCAATGTACCATGGGATGAATAAATGGATAGGTCTGCATCTTCATAATTTGAATTGCTAATAATGCGATACAAACCATCACCTGGATTAGGATATAGGAAAAAATCTGGCTGATGGTAGACATCCATTACGGATGTGGAAATGCAATCTGTTGTGTAATTTTTGTTTATACTGGTAACAACTACTCGATTATCAATAGAATCAGTCAGTGCGAATCCACCAAAGACAGGGGCTGTAACAGCGACCAAACTTAATGGGGTTTTCGAAATTGATATGTTTGCAGTCTGACAAGCCCCTCTTCCCATTGAATCCAACTTAAACACTGAATGACTGGAAGAGGTAGCATTTGACTTCCACCCTATTGCATGAAATCTTGAATCTCCGGTAGGATACGCAGCGATCGAACTTTCTAATAAACCGGTATATTGTATTGCATGTGAAATATTCCCTATTGAATCTAACTTGACAAAAGCACCGCGATAATTAAAAGAATTAATGCCATCGTGATCAAATACTGAAGCAGATCCTACGATTTGATTGATGCCAATGCTGGATAAGTTTGTAAAAGCTACATATTTAGAATTTGAGCTATAGTAATTTGCCCATTTAATATTTCCTAAAGAATTGACCCTCATCAAATATGTTCCAAAGCTCGTCGAAAAACTCAATTTACCTCCTGAGACTAGGATATCACCCTCAACTGTTTCAATAGCATCATAAAGCAATAAGGACTGTGTGTTGTTTTGATAATGTTTAGCCCACAGTATATTCCCTAAGGAGTCAGTTTTAACCAATAATGGATTTTGATGGCCTCCAAAGCTGTTTGTATAACCGGCCATTAAAAACCCTTTATCTTTAGTTACAACCATTGTCCGTAATTGATCGGTTGCTAAATAACCATATGTCCTACCCCATACAGGACTTCCATTTGCATCTACTTTAACCATATAATAAGCATTGGTACCAGGTCCATACTGAATAGATAGCCCACCAATAACATATCCACCATCCCAGGTTTTAAGGATCTTGTAACCGGCACAAGCACCCGGAGGGCCAATAGTTTTGGTCCATAAGATATTACCTTGCAGATCCGTTTTGATTAAAAACATATTATTGTATTGTTCCCAGGATTCTTTTAGATAACCAACAAAGAGATATGCCGAATCAAGTGTTTCAACCCCGCAATTAACTCCCATTGCTCCGGTAACATACTTTTTACTCCATTGCACATTTCCCAATGAGTCAAACTTAGTAAGTTCTGTATCATGATAATTATAATTGATATAATCAGATTGTATTAATAAAAAACCTCCATCTGATGTTGGAAGAACCGGATTATTAAAATTTACTCTCGAATCCGGGGTTGATCTCTCAAACGTATATTGTGAAAAACCATTGGATATAAATACAAGTAGAAGGGTTAAAAATGAGATAAGTTTACGCATAGATGCGGTCAGTTTTAAAAGTATTTAAGGATTCTTGTGGTATTTAAAAATGAAGATACAATGTATTTAATTACAATTAAACTAATTTAACATGCATAACGAAATAAGAACGTTACGTAATGACCGATAAGTCAAAAAATACCAAAGAGACATAGAGGCATAGATTATCAAGGAGAAAAATAGAAAAAACACGCTTACACTGTTTTTCGAAATCTTTTCGAAAAACCACTCCAACACTTTATTCTTCGCTCTATCGCTAGTCAATCTGGGTACGACGGATAGTTTAAAAATACCAAAGAGACATAAATGCATAGAGAAAAAACACTCCTCCACTGTTTTTCGAATTTCTTTCGAAAAACCACTCCTACACTTATATATTCGCTCTACCGCTCTTCCGCTCCATCGCTCTTAACAATTCCCTATCTTTAAGCATGCT
>JBBKWX010000196.1:0-7882 GCA_037969175.1 Bacteroidia bacterium
TTGTTTGAACGTAAAAAAATTCTTCAGTTTTTCGTTTTGAGTTTGATGGTTCTGTTTATGACATTGAATATTTTTCAGTCCTATCAATATGCTCAGCTGGCTATGCCTCACGACGGAAAGAACTTTGAGTTTTACAAAGCAAATTTCTTCAAACTTAAGCCTGATCCGGAAACTTGGAAGTTGCTTGATTTTCAAAGAAGACATGTGGAGAACGAAGAATTTATAAATCAAGAAGATTATGAGCAAAGAACAATTGGTTACTTCAATTTTGAGAATATCAATTCGGCTCCTTTGATAGAATCACAACTTGATTCAACGATCTATTTAAGTCCCGGTAATTCATACCGTTTGGATAAAGACATGCAATACTCACCTGCATTTAAGATCCCATTTAATGCACTCACCAAGCGTGAACATGCCTGGGTAAGGGTGACCTTGAATTATTACCCAATGTATGATCTGCAGGAAGCTCCAGCAAGTTTGGTGATCCATATGAGTTACAAGGGTAGAAACTTCGTGTATCGCGGGTATGATCTGGAGAAAAGACCTTACAAAGTTGGAGAGTGGAATACGATCACAGTCGAGTACATTACACCCTACCCATTCTCATTCACAGAAGAGCAATTATATGTGTATGTGTGGAACCGCAGCGATAAGCCCTTCTACATCGATGATATGCATATAGAAGCTTTTGAGCGAAAATGGTAATGTGTCTTAATTTATGAGTGGGTTGACGATCTTAAAATATGATTGGTATTTCTTGTTTTATTTTAAAGATAGATACTTCCAGATTTTGCGTTCCAATAAGATCATGATGATTGAAAAGAGGAACATAAGAGGAATCAGTAAGTAATATATATTCTGCACCCTGATTTTTATATTCTTCCATTTTAGAAATATTTATTTCTGAAATATTTTGGATGGGCCAACCCTGACGATTTATAAAATACAATGCTCCGTTGGTTGTCTTGTCTGTTACAATAATAAATTTTGCATTCTCGGGAACCCCAATAGAACCAAGGTAGGAGCGTGTAGCAGAAAGTTTTAATCCTATTGATGAGTACATATCAGGTTGCATTTCATATCGTCCTTTCAGCTTTCCTGAAGCATAATTGATACTCAACACACACAGAACAAGTACTAGTCCTTTGAAAATAAAACTTCTTATTATTTTAGGATAAACAATTGCTAATGTATAGATGGAATTTAAGACCAGGAAAATTATTACCGGTATCAATACAATAAAATAATAATCATGGCTTTCGAACTGGGCATAGAATAACATGACATAAGCAATACTTCCTAATAGCAACAGATAGGTAATAAGTGAGATCTTTTTATCTTGATTTTTAATAAATACGAAACCTGATAAAATCAAGATTCCAAAGACATGAATAGTGCTGTAATAATAAATACTTGAATACCATTTATCAGATATGATGCTCCATATATTTCTAATTTGCCCGGGGTTTAAATCCCATATTGGTTTAGGGCTGATCAGAAAATAAGAATCATGATGAAGATTGTTATAGTAGCGGATGTACAAGCTCCAACTCAAGATCAAAATACAACTTCCAAAAAACAGACTTATTGGCAATAAGTTCGATTTCAGGTATTCGAAAAATCCTTTTCTGCCGGATAACTGATATATACCTATTGCTAAGAAAGCAGCAATAGGATTTATAAAAAAACTGATCTTAAGTAAGGAAGATACTGAGAAAAAGATAAACGCGATGATAAGTGAAGTGCTATTTTTTTGAGAATAGAAATGCTTATAAAAGAAATACCATGCGATGAGGGTCAAACCAAATGCACTTGCATCAGGTAGAAAATTATTGCTGTAGTACAAGAGGATTGTAGACGAGAAGAACAGAAAACTCAATCCAATGGATAGAACCCAGTCATTGAATAGAAGATAAATTAATCTGTAGAGATAAAAAAATCCGGTTGATACTATACTGAGTGTAATAAGCCGCAGGAAAAATACATGTTCGCCAAAGATCTTATAACATAGGGCTGTGATATAGTAGAGAACAGGAAATTCACTCCCCGCTTTACCCTCTGTACTTTGAAGATTGAAAACCTGAGGTTCAAAAAAATTAAATCCGTTCTTGAAATAATTTGCAACGAAAGACAGACTATCTGTTTGTCTCCAGAAATGTAAACCTTGAGGTTGGAGAAAAAGAATTTTGTGATAGTCAAGAATTAAATAAAGACATATCAAAAGAAGTAGAAATCCAAATTTTTGATATTGTTTCAATTTAATTTTATGCTTTTGAAGTAATTATTAAGCAATTTATTAAAAGATTATTGAGGGACATTTTTCATATCTCTTTCAGGGATCCCTTTTTTTGCATTTTCATAATCAGGAAGCTCTAACAACTGATCATAATTATCCGGCCATTTTTCGTTTATAAAGATCTTTTTGTAAAGCTCTTTACTCATGCTGTCCCAGTGCAGTTGTGTGCTAGTAAATTGTGCGGTTTGATATCTGTTCACATAGGTAAAGAAATAGAACAGAATAAAGACCGGCAACAATGCTAACCTTGGTAATTTGAGCAGATAATTTATCAATGCGGCTAAAGGTAATGCAAGCAGGGCATAAGATTCAATAAAAACCCGGGCACCATAACTTCCACCATACCACCAACACCACCAGCTGAGTAAAACGAAAATATTCAAAGAAGTAAAGACCAATAAAGGGAGAAAAAAATCGGCCAGTTTTTTTCTAAAAATGAATATGGATGCTACCGCAAAAAGCATGATCGGAGTATATAAAAACCAACCCTTTCTAAATCCAAACAGACCGTCTATAATATTATCTCCCGTAAAAAAGAAATGTTCATCTGTATATGAATAAAAGATCCAATCACCGGTAATGTGTTTCCAATACATTAGTTGTGGTGAAATTGTGATAGCACATGCAATAGCAGCAAATAGAATGAATTTGCTATTTTTTATCAGAAAAGAAAATCTCGTTTTTAGATCATCCAGATTTTTCAACCCAAATAATACCGGGAAGATCAGGATCATGATATTGGTTGGCCGTGTGATGATGATCAATCCAAGTAAAATACCCATTCCTATGGCTGAGGATGATTTTGGTTTTTCAAAAAAGTTCAGCATCAAATGAATGAAAACAGCAAACAAACCAAAGGTGTAAGCATGCGACATTCCAATTTGCTGATAGGAATAACAGTATAAATTTGTTCCAAAGAAAATAAGGAGCAATGTTAAACCGGTCACTTTATCTGAAAAATATCTCCTCAATATCTTGCCCAGAAATACACAACCGATGAAAGTGTATACCAATGCACTCAAGCATAACATAAACATATAGGGTGGTGAAAAACCATCAGGTACATGGTGACTCATCAAAGCGTAAACATGACCTAAAAGAAAAAAAGGCAACCATAAGATTGCCATACCAATGCTCATTTTCGAATACCGTGTCCCATCAGGCAAGACATGCAACCACATCGTGTTGAAATAACTCTCTTTATCCGTATTCAGAAAGCTAAATTTAAGATCCTGCTTGATAATCGCAGCCGGCAGATAACCATAATAACTAAATGGATCTGACTGCATCATTTGTTTGTTTTCGTATTGCTTCAATGCAAACATGTTACCCAACAAGGAAATCAATATTGCGATCAATGCTATATGCTTAACGAACTTTTTTTTTGCCAGACCATACTTAATGATACAGTAAAGTGCCCTGAATCCATCTTTCCAATTGATCTTTTTTCCTTCAGCATAGGTCCGACCATAGTATGAGATTCCCACTTCATAGATCCGGATATTCGGAATCCTGGAGATCTTGGCAGTTACTTCCGGTTCAAAACCAAAACGATTTTCTTCGATATCAACCCCCTGAATGATCTCTCTTTTAAACAACTTATAACAGGTTTCCATATCTGTTAGATTCAGATTGGTAAACATGTTGGATGCAAAAGTTAAGAGCTTATTTCCTATGCTGTGCCAAAAGAAAAGTATACGGTGAGGCTTACCTCCGATAAATCTTGATCCATAAACAACATCAGCAAATCCATCCAGGATAGGTTTGATCAGGATATTAAATTCTTCCGGGTTGTATTCCAGATCAGCATCCTGTATGATCACATAATCACCGGTTGCACTTTTGATCCCGGTACGTATAGCAGCACCTTTACCCTGATTTACTTCATGACTTAACACCCTGGCAGAGAAATCAGGGTTTCCGGAAAGAAACTCGTTGACCTTTTCAATGGTATTGTCTTTTGAACAATCATTGACTATGATTATTTCCTTTTTGATCCCTGCAATAAGCTGCACATCTCTCAGCTTTTCTAAGATCTTGTGTATAGTAGGCCCCTCGTTATATGCAGGGACAATTATCGTAAGAGTTTCGAATTTTACCATAATGAGTAGCGAACCCCGAAAGTAATATTTTTTTAAGGCAAAACAGCAATGAAAACCAGAGATTCTTGTCTATTTTTTCAGTCATTAAAATTTACTTTTTTTAACCACGGAGTTCACAAAGGATACACAGAGAACACAGAGTAACCATAAATTAATTTTTTCTCTATGTAACTCCAGGTATTTATAGCAAGGTAAAAAAGTTTGCATCTGCTATGAAGAAAATGTAAGCTCGATCAGCCATGGTTGTAAAAAGCTAGCAAGCAGTAACCCCTTTAGGGGTTTCCTCCGAGTAAAGCAGAAGGGTCAGCCTGACCCCTTTAGGGGTTGCCTCCGAATAACTTTGTGATGAAGCTCTGCGATACAACCCCTTTAGGGGTTTCCTTCGAATAAAGCAGAAACGTCTGCCTAACCCCTTTAGGGGTTGCCTCCGAGTAACTGTGTGATGCAGCTCTGCGATACAACCCCTTTAGGGGTTGCCTCCGAGTAAAGCAGAAGGGTCAGCCTAACCCCTTAAGGGGTTTCCTTCGAATAACTGTTTAACAACCACTATTCCTTAATTATTTTCATATAATCAAAGAAGCTTCCATTTTCTAATTTAACTAAATACAAACCAGGTTTAAAATTAGCAGTATGAACGAATGTTTTTTCAATTAGATCACCTTTATAAATAATCTGGCCAATCCCATTAATTATCTCAAAATTTCGAATCATATTATTTCCCGGAATTTCGAATACCAATTCATCCCGCATCGGATTAGGGTATGCAAGCATCTTCCCATGTTTAAATTCAGATAAAGATGGATTAGTTGAGGCGGGATTGCCATCACCTTTTATTCTGGCAACCCGATTTTTGCCGACACCATTATAAGAAACAAAATCTCCACCAATAATAATGTCTCCGTTACTTTGTATTGTAGTAGTTTGAACAATTTTGTCAGCTCCGCTCCCCACAACGAAAGTTATATCTCTTGAGCCATCAGCATTAAGACGAGCTAAGTTATTGTAGGTAAAACCGTTATAAGCACTAAACAATCCGCCAATAATTATTTTACCATCATTTTGAATAGATGTCGTCGAAATATGGCCTTGCGTTCCCAGCCCGGGATCAAAATTAACATCAAGGCTTCCATCCGGGTTAAGACGAGCAATGGATCTTTTTTGTATTCCATTAAAGGAGCTAAACGCCCCGGCAAAAATTATTTTACCGTCGCTTTGGATTGAGGTTGTGAGTACATAATTGTTTGTTCCTGTAAAGGAATCAAAACTGGTATCCAAAGTTCCATCTGCATTCACACGTGCTATGCGACCTCTCGGTATTCCGGCATAATTGGTAAACCATCCTCCAATAATTATTTTCCCATCGCTTTGGATAGAGGTTGACACTATTGGATCGTTAGCCCCAGAGCCCGGATTAAAATTAGAATCAAGACTTCCATCTGTATTCAGGCGGGCTATACAACTTCTTGGTGTTCCGTTGTAAGAAGAGAAATATCCACCAATAATTATTTTACCATCGATTTGAATCGAAGTTGTATTGATAATTCCTGTAACTCCTGAACCGGGATCAAAAGTTATATCAAGACTTCCATCAACATTAAGTCTTGCGATGCAATTTCTAGGTATCCCGTAATAGGAATTAAAAGTCCCAACAATAATTATCTTCCCATCACTCTGGATTGAAATGTTTGTTACGAACCCAATTGCTCCAATACCAGAATTAAAAGTGTTATCCAGTGTCCCGTCATTGTTCAGGCGGGCTAGGCGGAATTTCACAGTTTCGTTAAAGGAGGTAAAGGAGCCACCAATAATTATTTTTCCATCGCTTTGAATCGCAGTGGCTCTGACTTGATCGATTGCCCCTGTTCCTGGATTAAATGTTGAATCATGGCTTGCATCTGTATTTAATCGAGTAAGGAAGTTTCTTGGGGTTCCATCAAAGGAATTGAAGTCCCCACCTATTATTATTTTGCCATCACTTTGAATGGACGTAGCATATATTATTTTATCTGCACCTATTCCCGGATTAAAAAAGATATCCAGGCTTCCATCTGAATTAAGTCTAGCAATTCGATTTCTTGTCGTTCCATCATACGCGGTGAAATAACCGCCAATAATTATTTTCCCATCGCTTTGAATGTTGGTCGTGGTTACCTGATTGGTTGCCCCTATGCCGGCATTAAAAGTATTATCGAGACTGCCATCTACATTAATTCGCGCAATTCGATTTCTTGTTGTTCCATCATACGCGGTGAAATTACCGCCAATAATTATTTTTCCATCGCTCTGTATCGAGATAGAATGCACAAAGCCATTTCCTCCACTTCCAATATTAAAAGTGCCGTCAAGACTGCCATCTGAATTCAGGCGAGTAATATTATTTCTTGATGCACCATTAAATAAAAAAAAGCCCCCACCAATAATTATTTTTCCATCGCTTTGAATATTTGAGGATCTAACTGCATTGTTTGCTCCAGAACCCGGGTTAAAAGTAGTATCCAAAGTTCCATTTGCATTAAGTCGGGCTATTTTATTCCTTGTTATTCCGTTAAATGAAGTGAAGTCCCCACCAATAATTATTTTCCCATCACTTTGAATTGAAGTTGTCCATACTTGAAGATTAGCCCCATTACCCGGATTAAAAGAGGTATCCAGACTTCCATCGGCATTTAGTCTTGCTATTTTAGATCTTAAGATCCCATTAAAAGAATCAAAAAGTCCACCTACGATTATTTTCCCATCGTTTTGGATAGAGATAGAATTTACATTATTATTAAAACCAGTTCCCTGAATAAAAGTGGTATCGTAAGTTCCGTTTACATTAACACGTGCGATATATGAACATGCGAATGCATTGTAACTGTTGAATCTTCCACCGATAAATGTTTTGCCATCACTTTGAATGGCTGTTGTCCGGACCGATGCATTTGCTCCGTCTCCAATTCCAAACCCAAGATCAGCAGGGTTGAAGGTTGGATCAATAGATCCAGCTTGACCATAAATTGGACCAATAAAGCAAATGAATACTGACAAAAGTAAACTTGCTTTTTTCATAATATCCGGATACTTTTAATAAAAGAGTTTATCTGTAAATATATGAAAAAAAGGAACGGAGAAATGTACCGCTTAAACACAAAAAATAGAACACGGATTAGACGGATGAAACGGATTTTTACGGATAATAAACAATTTATATTTTTCTCTGTGAAACTCTGTGTAACCTCCGTGCCTCTGTGGTTATATTTTAAAAAACCTACTCTACCACCAAACCCGTCTCGGTAATCCGACTGCTCTCCTGGTACGCATCATAATCCGTATTCACATCCCAAAGATTATGACCGGCATCATCAAGAATATTCTCGGCCGCAAGCAATCCCATGAGTATGCTGTGATCCTGATTATTGTATTTGAAAGCTCCGTATCGCCCGATGGCTGTGATCCCTTCCAGGCTGCTGATGTATTGCTCCAGAGGCTCTAAATGTGT
>JBBKWX010000197.1:0-32211 GCA_037969175.1 Bacteroidia bacterium
GGTCCTGCACAAACCGTAGCACTGATATTAGCCGTAGGTTCTACGGGTAAGGCCTGAGTTGTGAAGTTGTAATATATCGTGTCGTTATCACGGAACTGATCATTCGCCAGAGAAGCATAAGCAACAATATCAAACATTCCACCCATGCTGGTATTTAAGTTTGCACTGATGATCAAAGTATCCGTTGAAGCTGTAAGTAAATTTCCTGTATAAGTAGCAGTATAGCTGGCAGTAACGCCACCTGTAACATCAACCGTTACCGGGATATTTGTTTGTGGATTAGTTCCAAGGTTCTTCAAAACAATGCGTATAAGCGTATTCATTGATCCACAATTTCCGCTTTGCGGATCAACCACAGCTACCATTCCGATATTGTCCGTAAGCGGAGTGAATTCGTCTGCTCCGATATCCGGAGTTGTCAAATGGCGGGTGTCTCCATCAATATCAGTTGTGATGCCGGTGATAGTTTGACCTGCATTGTTCAACGTTGGAGCACTCACATGAAGATCAGTGAGTGAATTGTAACCCGGATCAACATTTTTTGATGCATTATCATACGTTGAAGCAGTGATCCAAGCCGGCAGTGTCAAAACATCTGCATTGCTCCAATATCCCAGATTAGTTCCTGTGGTATACAGGTTATTATAGTTTGAAGCTGTTATGGCAAGCGGAGCTGAAACATAATAAGCATATCCACCACCGAAATTGGCCAGGATATTATTTCTGACATCCATTTTTTGAGAGGTTGTTCCAATTATTGTCAGACCTCTACCAGTTCCTGTATTACTGCTGTTTATGCTGACATTGTTATAATAAATCCCTTGTAATTGACATGCCGTTATATACATTCCATATGCTGCATTTGCAGCTGCACCTACCTGAATGAAATTGTTCGAAACAATTCCTTCTGAATTAGCATCTCCAATACATGTAGTCATGTAGATCCCATATCCACCCAATTGACCTGTGATCTTATTCTTGCGAATCTGTAATCCACTGCTGGCATAGGTTAGATAGATCCCATAAAAAGTAGCATTTGTTGAATTGGTTGAAATTATATTACCGGAAATATTTGCATTCTGCGTATTTCCTAAATTAATTGCTCTCCCATATTGATTAAGAAACATGTTATTGTTGATAGTCATGAATACTTCATGCTGAGTGGTAGAACCACCATAAGCATATACCCCGTATGAACCATTTCTAACCACGTTATTCTGGAACGAGAAATTATTGTCAATAGAAGTCAAACCTGTAGCTGAATAAACAATACAGTTGTTGGTAGTACTAGTTGTGGCAACCACTCCATTGAAGACACAATTTTGAATTGTGATATTATCGCTGCCATTTGTGAATTCGATGATCCTTGAATAAGCGGCTGTTCCACTTCTTTCGAAGGACATTTTTCTGAATGTAACGAAATCACATCCATTCAATTTCAGCGCATAATTATTTGTGGCTGCTGCCTGAGATGCTAAGTTGAGAACTACAGATGTACTGTCACCATTCTCAGCCTGGAATAGAATATTATTTATAGATGAACTTCCGGTAATAACATCTAATTGCAATTGCTCGGAATAGATTCCCGGACGTATATTAAAAACGACAGGGCCGGATATACCCGCTAGGTTCAACGCTGCAATGGCATCTGTGAAAGTTGCATAGTCAGGCGATGCACCTCCAATAGTCTTAGTACCTGAGATCTGTGCGTATCCCGGACTGGCAATCAATAGTGCCAATAGTGAGATAACTAAGTAGTTACGAGTAAATTTCAATATCATGTATTTGTTGTTTTTAAAGGAGGTCAAATATAGTCAAATCATTGTTTCAGAAACGTCTATTAATGTTTGAAAAACTGTTTATTCTTACTGAATTATACGGATTCAGAACCGGTCCATATCAAGTTGAAAGAAGTACCCTGATCTGATTCTGAACTCACATCGATTTCAATATCATGAAAATCAGCAATGGTTTTAACTATGGGTAATCCCAATCCATAACCTTCACCTTGTTGTTTTTCAAAACGCTTGAATCTATCAAAAATATGTGGAAGGTGTTGTTGAGAAATACCATGCCCAGTGTCTTCAATGCTTAAAACGTAACGGTCATGTCCCAAATGATCTAAAGTAAGAATGATCTTCCCAGCCTGTTTATTATACTTGATCGCGTTACTCACGATATTGAATATCATAGTAAACAGTAAACTTTTATTTCCCAAGATCTTACAATCCGGATCATTCCATTGTTTAACTATTTCTATTTCTTTCTCTGTGGTTCTCTCTTCAATCTCAGTTAAAACTTCTTCACATACGGCTACTATGGAAACCTGCTCGTCTTTCAGATATTGCTTATTTTCAATTCTGGAAATCAGTAATAATACCCGAATCGTTTTGCTCATGCGGTCCAAGGTTTTCAAAGAATCCACGAGTTTTATACTTTTCTCTTCGGGAAAACCGGGATCTGCAACCAAATTCTCCAATCGGGATCTTAATAATGAAATAGGGGTGAGCAGCTCATGAGAAACATTTGCGATGAATTCCTTTTCGATCAAAAAGGCATCCCTGACTCTTCCTAGCATATCATCTATGCTTTTGTTCAGGTATTCAAATTCATCAGTACCGGAACGTATCTGTTCAGGAACAAAGTTGATAGGATGTTCATCAGGCTTTAGTTTCCTGTTGATGATGGCATGAAATGGTCTGAGTAGAATATTTGCAAATAAAGTGTCGGCAGTAATGGAGAGCAAGATCACAATGATCGTGAGCCAAAATGTAAATTCCCGGATACTCCGGTCAAGTTCTTCTATAGCACTCAAGCCTTCACCGATCTTGAGAATATAAAGTTGGTTATCAAACAAAAATGCTTGTTTTAAAACCCTATGCTCAAAAATCTCCTCATCAATGGAAATGAACTCATCCCCGAAATCAGGTTTTGGTCCATAGGAACCATTATCCTGAATAGGTTCTATACTTACAAATTCTTCCTTGAGAATATTATAACTTTCAAAACTGCAATCTTGTTCAAGAATAATTTCATTAATACCACCTCGTTCAACCATCTTAAAGACCCGGTCAGCTCTTGCTGTAAGTCTTTTATCAATGTGATCGTAAACCACATTGCTTATCACCAATGGCAATATCGCACCTATTGAAACGATGATGATGATCTTGGAGATCCCATTATACAATGCTAATTTGGTGGTGAGTTTCATTTATTTTCTTGCTCTGTATCCTATTCCCCGCACCGTTTCTATCCAATCAACAGGCGCTGCAACACTCATTTTTTTTCGGATGTTCTTAATATGAACATCGATGTAATTACTGTCATTGTCTTCCTCTAAAAGATCTCCCCAAATATGTTCCGTCAGTTGAACCCGGGTGAGCACTCTATTTTTATTCAAGATCAAATAATGTAACAGATCAAATTCTTTTTTGGTCAGGTTGATCTCATTTCTATCATGACTAAGTGTTCGATTTTGGATGTCTAGCTCAAAATCATGAAACTGGATCGTATTATTTTGTAATCCATGTTTTCTTCTGGTGATAGCTTGCATTCTGCTTTGCAATTCGATGAGTGAAAATGGCTTTGGCAAATAATCATCCGCACCCATATCCAAACCTTTTACCCGATCATCTATTGCACCCCGTGCAGTAAGAATGATAAAGGCAGATGGGATGTTATTTTTTTTAGCTTCTTCAAGAATCGTGAACCCATCCGTATCAGGCAATCCCAGATCCAGCAAAACAAAATCATATTCATTGACAAATATTTTCTCAGATGCTGACATTCCGTTGGTTGCAATATCGCATTGATATCCCTGACCGGTCAGGAATTCTTTTATTTCTAATGCAAGATCTTTTTCATCTTCAACAATCAATGTATTCATAAGCTCAAGATAATTCATTTAAGCATTCGAGAATGATCCCGCATGCATGATCCAATTCTTCTTCCGTAATAATTAATGGTGGTGCTATTCGCAAACAGTTTGCAGCGAAAAGAAACCAATCTGTTAATAATCCTTTGTCGAGACAAGATCGGATAATAGTTCGACATTCTTCTTCACTGGATAACTCCATTGCAAGCAACAATGCTTTACCTTTTAAGGAAACGATCTTGGGATGCTTAAGTTTTGCTCTGATAAATTTTTCTGATGATAGTCCACGCTCCCATAATTTATCATTTACTATCACGTCGAGATTGGCTTTTGCTGCTGCACAACTTAAAGGATGACCACCGAAAGTCGTAATGTGCCCGAGTACAGGATCTAGTGTCAAACTAGCCATGATCTCTTTTGAAGAGATGAATGCACCCAAAGGCAAACCGCCTCCAAATCCCTTTGCCAAAAGCAAAATGTCAGGTATAACTCCACTTTGCTCAAAGGCGAATAAAGTTCCTGTTCTGCCCATTCCTGTCTGAATCTCATCAAAGATCAACAGTGTTCCTGTCTCTTTGCATCTATCTGAAATGGCTTTCAAATAGCCTTCCACTGGAATGATCGCACCAGCTTCACCTTGTACAGGCTCTATGATAACCGCAGCTGTCTCATTTGTTATTTTGCTGATATCTTCAAACCAATTGTATCGAATAATCCTGGAACCCGGCACCAGTGGCCGAAATGCAGACTTAAAATATTCTGAGCCCATGATACTCAATGCACCTGCCGTGCTTCCATGATATGAATTTTCGAAAGAGATAAGTTCTGCTCTTCCTGTATATCTTTTAGCTAGTTTCAAAGCACCTTCTACAGCTTCTGCACCTGAATTAACAAAGTAAACAGATGAGAGTGAAGAGGGGAGCAGGTCAGTAATAGCTTTAGCAAGTTCCACCTGTGGCCCTTGAACAAGCTCACCATAAACCATGAGATATAAATATTTATCAAGCTGAGAATGGATGGCTTTCAATACCTGATCATGCCTGTGACCGGTGTTACTTACTGAAATTCCGGAAATCAGATCAAGATATTTTTTTCCATCCTTACCATACATCCATACTCCTTTTGCACTTTCGATCTCAAGAGCCATAGGCTCAGGGCTGGTTTGTGCAACATGGTTTAAAAACAAATGCCGGGTGTTTATCATCCTGCAAATTTAGGATAAGATAAACATCCGGCATTGATCAACCTTAAATAAATTATCTCTTGCCCGGAGGACCTTGCCTGTCCTGTAGCCTTTTCAATAACTCCCGTTTAAAATCTTCTTCTGTCTTATAAAGCAGAGCTACTTTTCTGATAGGTAATACGGATTTGAATTGGCTGTTATATTTTTTCATCAGATCCAGATCATTTTGTCTGAATTGAATTTCACTGTCAACGAATTTTTCAATATCCTTATCACTCATTCCTTCAAAACCGGCCCTCATCTTTTTCCGTTGTTCTCTTTGAGCGCTTCTTAAGACCTTTAATTCGCCTTGATATTTATCATATACCGGCCAAAAAGCTTTTGTTTCTTCTGGGCTGAGTCCCAGTTTTTCGGTAAAGAATGCGATCCTGTAACTCTCTAGTTTAGAGTCGTCCATATCTCTTCCGGATCCCTTTTGAGCCTGTATTCCAAAGGGAATGATCAATAAGATGATCAGGTTAAAAAGTGTAGATTTCATTTTCATAATTCATTCATAATAAGGTTTACATCCATCTTGTGATCTATTAAATATTGTTCTGCCTCATTGAAAAAGACTGCTTCTTCTGTAAGGTTTGCCTGTTCGGGCGTTGCAGAGAAATAAGACTCCAATAAGAGATCTTCATTCATATCAATATAGATACCTGAGTTGATCAATTCTTCCTGACTAATCTGCGGAATACTGACTGAATTTTCTTGTACAGGTTTTTTTGTCAATAATAACAAGGTGATCGCTGCTAATGCAAGACCTATCGGAACAGATACCTGAGGTCTTTTAAGTCTATTCAAAACAGAATTGAAAACGGATTTATTTTTTGTTTGAATACGGGTCAAAATTTCATCTTCCATTTTCTCAAAATACCCCGTGGGCACTTGATACGACTCTGCTTTATTCCGGATGGAATTTAAAGTAGAAGAAAGTTGAGGATCTTCATCCTGCAAATCTTTTATGTCTTTATTGGTATTCATTTCTGTTATGACTAAATAATCAAGTTAAGGTTTAATCTTCAGATAATTCTTGTTCTATTTTTTTTACTGCGTGATGATATGAAGCCTTTAGTGCGCCAACGGTAACACCGAGGATCGCAGACATATCTTCATACTTCATTTCATCATAATATTTCATGTTAAACACCATGCGCTGTCGTTCAGGAAGCTTAATTACAGCTTTGTCAAGTGCTTTTCGGATTTCATCACCGGAATAGAGTGGATCTGTATCAATTAGATTGCTCAGCTCTGATTCTACATCATGTATGGGTAAAAAAAATCTTCTCTTTTTCTTTTTCAGAAATGACAAGGCTTCATTGGATGCGATTCTGTATAGCCAGGTAAAAATTGCTGAATCTCCCCGAAAACCATCTAAATGATCCCATGCTTTGATAAAACAATTCTGTACCACATCATCTGTATCTTCGTGATCGACAAGCATTCTCCGCACATGCCAATATACCTTTTCGCGGTATTTTCGCATGATGGTATTAAAAGCAAGATGTTTGCTTTCTTCTTTCGAAAATAGATCGAGGAGTTCTTTGTCTGAATATTCACTCATACATATCAATCTCCTGAAATAAAGAAGATCTGATTAATGATTTGCTCGCTTACGACGTACTGCTTCTTTTGCTGCAGCTACAATATCCGGTGTATCCAGGCCATACTTTTTCATCAACTGATCCGGTGTTCCGCTTTCTCCAAAACTGTCTTTAACAGCAACGAATTCCTGCGGTGAGGGATAATGACGGGAAAGTGTTTGTGCGATCGCGTCTCCAAGTCCTCCATTCATTTGGTGTTCTTCAGCAGATACTGCACAGCCTGTCTTCCTGACAGAAGCTATGACTGCTTCTTCATCCAAAGGTTTAATCGTATGAATATTGATCAATTCAGCATCGATACCTTCTGCACTTAAAATATCTATGGCCTCAACAGCCTTCCAGACCAGATGGCCGGTTGCGAAAATACTGACGTCAGCACCGGATTTCATATGCAATGCTTTACCAATGACAAATTCCTGATTTGGGTCAGTGAATACAGGTACAGCAGGACGGCCAAAGCGGAGATAAACCGGTCCGTGATATTTTGCTATAGCTATGGTTGCAGCTTTTGTTTGATTATAATCACATGGATTGATCACTACCATTCCGGGTAACATGCGCATCATGCCTATATCTTCAAGGATCTGATGGGTAGCACCATCTTCTCCCAATGTAACTCCGGCATGTGAAGCACAGATCTTAACATTCTTATGGCTATATGCGATGGATTGTCTGATTTGATCATAAACCCGACCAGTACTGAAGTTTGCAAAAGTTCCTGTGAAAGGAATTTTTCCTCCAATTGTCAATCCTGCTGCAATCCCCATCATATTGGCTTCTGCAATTCCTATTTGAAAAAACCGATCAGGAAATTCCTTCAGAAAAGCATCCATCTTCAATGATCCTGTCAGGTCAGCACATAAGGCAACCACATCGGGATTAGATCTTCCAAGTTCAAGTAATCCTGCTCCAAATCCGGAACGTGTATCTTTCTTCTCGGTATAGGTAAATAAGGCCATATTAATTGATGTTAACGATGATAGAGCTTCCTGAAATTATTTTAAAACCTTTATCAATGGTGTATGCTGTTTCTCTTGAATTTTTTGGACGATACATGACTCTGTATGTTCCGGGTAGTAATACAAAAGTTTCTCTCAAACTTGATTCACTTAGATTGCAAACCAGGGTAAGTTTGTTTTTCTCTTCCTGATAAATTGCTCCATAACCGGAGGCATTGGAAGTAAGGGTCACCATTCCCGGTTTTGGGATTTGGACGGATGTTGTTTTGCTTTGAGATATATCTACATCCTTGATGATTAGTCTCGGCAGACTCAAAACTTCAAGATCGTATTTACCGATAATATATTTTGTTGTAGTATTAAATTTCTGAACATGTAAGGTTTGCATTTCACCGGATTTACGGATGATACATGGAAGATCTTTATAATCACTCAAAGCTTCAAATTTCAGTTCCAGAAATCCTTGCGGAACATCAACAGCAATGATATTATGTTTCCCGGGATTCAATTTGATATTTGTCTTGGTAACCGGTGGGATTGTATGTATTACAAGATCATAAGCTGATATGGGATCTATGCTTAAGGTATCCGGATTACCTCTGGAATTTAATGTATGGATGTAATTATAATTTATGGCTCCTGAAAAATTATCATAAAATGTCATACCAACATTTGTTTCAGTTGGTTTTAAATAGATATCCAACAAATTCACCTGAGCTGATGTTGAATTGAGTGCCTGTGAAATTACAATGTTCAATACATTTCTGAATGTCACTTCATTGGATGCATCATAGAAATTACCTACACACTCGAAGCTCTTCATATAGCTTTCATCCATACCCATACCGATCACAAAAGGCTTTAGAATTATACCTTTTCTTTGAAGGGCAAGAGATACGGCACAAGGATCACCACTACATTCTTCAATACCATCGGTAATAAGAATGATAATATTTCTTGAAGGAGTTTTCGGGAAATCATTTGCGCATTCTTCCAGAGAAGCCGCGATGGGAGTTGTTCCTTTAGGTTGTAATTCTGAAAGTTTCCTTTTGATCAATGCAATATTATTTTTCGAAAAAGGAACTTCGAGGCGAGTGTCGTCACAATCCTGAGGTGGATATCTTTTTTGATGTCCATACACCCGGAAAGCAATTTCAATATTTTCAACTTTATTCAGACTATCTAATAATTCAGATAAAAGTTTTTTGGCAATATCTATTTTGGCACCACTTTGCCATTGACCATACATGCTTTGAGAAGCATCGAATAAAAATAAGATCCTGGTAAGTGGAACTTTCTTTTCAGGAGCAGGCTGCGAATTAACTTGTCCGGCGAAAGCCAGAAATAGCAAACTCAGGAAAATAGAAATACAAAAAGAAGATCTTATTCTCATAAAGGATCAATAATCTACCAGAGTCTCTTCAAGTTGGCCTAAGGCAAGCACTAATTGTTCATCATTTGGTGGAATTCCATGCCATTTATGCGAACCCATCATAAAATCAACGCCTTGCCCCATAATGGTTGTCATCAGGATCATAACAGGTTTTCCTTTCCCGGTTCTTGCTTTCGCTTGCTCCATAATATCAAGGATCTCATCCATTTTTGAACCATCCATCTCCATAACATCCCATCCGAATGCTTCCCACTTTGCCTTAACGTCGCCCATAGGTAAAACATTATCTGTTGATCCGTCTATTTGCTGTCCATTTAGATCAATGGTAGAAATCAGATTATCAATTTTATTTCCTGCAGCATACATGGCCGCTTCCCAGATCTGACCTTCCTGAATCTCACCATCACCATGAAGTGTATATACTAACGAGGAGTCGCCGGCCAATTTTTTACTTAATGCTGCACCGATAGCAACGGATAATCCCTGCCCTAGAGATCCAGAGGCAACACGAATACCGGGTAAACCTTCATGAGTAGCAGGATGGCCTTGTAATCTGGAATCCAACTTGCGGAAAGTAGCCAGTTCGCTCACATCAAAGTATCCAGATCTGGATAAAACCGAATACCAAACAGGGGAGATATGACCATTGGAAAGAAAGAAAAGATCTTCACCTTTTCCATCTATGCTCCAATTTTCCGGTTGATGATTGAGGATATTAAAATATAATGCTGTAAAAAACTCTGTACATCCCAAAGAAGCTCCCGGGTGGCCTGACTGCACAGCATGTACCATTCTGACAATGTCTCTTCTTACCTGGCTGCAAATTAGATTGAGTTCTTCGGGACTTTGTTTCATGGATTTGGATTTGATGCGCAAAAATAAGCTTTTTGAATCTAAGACTTTAGCTTTAGGTTCAACGGCTTTTCAGAACTTTTCAACATTTGGAACATATGCCTTCTCATGGTTCATCAAATTAGATTGATATCTTTGCGCAAAATTTTAAAGAAATGGGTCTGAAATGCGGAATTGTTGGTTTACCGAATGTAGGGAAATCAACTTTGTTCAATTGTTTATCAAATGCTAAGGCGCAAGCTGCCAATTTTCCTTTTTGTACCATCGAACCCAATATAGGTGTCATCACTGTTCCTGATGAGCGACTGAACGCTCTTGCAGATCTTGTGAATCCACAAAAAGTTTTGCCAACAGTTGTGGAGATCGTTGATATTGCTGGCCTTGTGAAGGGTGCAAGTAAAGGTGAAGGTCTTGGTAATCAGTTCTTGGGTAACATTCGCGAAACAGATGCGATCCTGCATGTTTTAAGATGTTTTGATGATGGCAATGTAGTCCATGTGGATGGGTCAGTTGATCCTGTTCGTGACAAAGCAACCATTGATTATGAATTGCAACTAAAGGATCTTGAAGCGGTTGACAAAAAGATCCAGAAATATGAAAAGATCGCAAGGGTAGGAGCTGACAAAGAAGCCAAGAAGATCTACGATGTGTTGAATGTTTATAAGAAACATTTGGAACAAGGTAAATCAGCGCGAAGTGCCCCTGTCACTGAAGAGGATAGGAAATTTGCTGAAGATCTATACCTGCTTACAGAAAAGCCGGTAATGTATATATGTAATGTAGATGAAGGATCGGTTTTGACAGGCAATAAATATGTGGATCTGGTTAAAGAAGCCGTGAAAGATGAAAATGCTGAAGTGTTGGTGATCGCAGCTGCAATTGAAGCTGAGATCTCTCAGCTTGAGAGTTATGAAGACCGTATGGCTTTTCTTTCTGATCTGGGTTTAGCTGAAAGCGGAGTAGCAAAACTGATAAAAACTGCATATAAATTACTTGACCTTTATACCTATTTTACTGCCGGTGAAAAAGAAGTTCGTGCCTGGACCATAACTAAAGGAATGAAAGCACCGGCTGCAGCAGGTGTGATCCATTCTGATTTTGAAAAGGGATTTATTCGAGCAGAAGTGATAGGGTATGAAAATTTCATCAAATATCGTTCAGAACAAGCATGTAAAGAGGCCGGTAAAATGTCAGTTGAAGGGAAAGAATATGTGGTCGCCGATGGAGACGTAATGCATTTCAGGTTCAATGTTTAAGCTCTTATAGTCTCAATACTACTGATTTAAGAGTTCTTATTGGAATTGTGATTTAAGTATTGTATTTTTAGGCGTATACAAGCATTGCCGGAACAAACTTGCTTTTAATTATCGAAGAGATTAGGGATATACTTTTTGAATAGTGAATAATTACAGGAGTGTTCATATTAGTTTGAAAAATTAAAAGAAGGAAACACTTGAAGTTTTAAGTGATTTTTGTGAACCGGAGCTTTTAAACTTTTGGCCATTGGTCTAGTTATTTTTTTCATATGCGGGTAAAAATTTCATTTTTAAGAAGTCAGGGAAGTTTAAATACTGTTCCACTTCATCATCAAAAAATCATTTGGAGCACTATTCAAAGTGTATTGCAGGAAATTCCGGGTCATGAAGGAGAATTTAACTTCTCTTCTTTGAAAGGAACTTCTAAAGTAAAAAATGGTTTCATGCGATTCCTGTCATCCAAAATAACCCTTGTGATGTCCTCAGGAAATGACGCACTTATGAATGCATTTGTCGAAAAGATATTTACTTTACCCGAAGTGGCATTTGGTAGGATGGTGCTCATTCCCAAGTCATACGAAACAATTCCTACCCCTGAATTTCAAAAGGAAATGAAATGTGTTTGCATTTCACCTATTGTTCTTTCGGATCCGGAATTGGATCCTACAAATAGTCAGGAAATAATAGACCCTGCAAGTCAGCAGTTTTCTGATTTTCTTTTCAATTCAATGATGGACAGGCTTGAAAAATCAGGTGTATCTGAATCAAAACTCAATGAGTACGCTGAATTTGAAGCTTCACCGGATCATGAGTATTTGCAAAAGTTAACCGAGACAGGTAAAAAGTTTGCCCGTTTTTACAAAAGCTGTAATGGACAAAGCATGATAGGGTATCTTTTGCCTTTTCAATTGCATGCACATCCTGATATACATAAGTATTTTTGGGACCAGGGAATTGGCAGTCTTACAGAGGAAGGTTACGGCATGATAGATTACGTGATCTGATACAATTTTTTACTTTTTATTAACAATGGGTATAGGCCCAAAGCGGATTGCGTATATTTATGGCCATTGCTGTAAACTAATATTTCATGGCCAAATCAACCCCTAATATTCCTACTGAATCTGTCTATAATGAAGACAGTATCAAATCCCTTGACTGGAAAGAACATATCCGGTTGCGTCCCGGTATGTATATCGGGAAGCTGGGAGATGGTTCAGCAAAGGATGATGGTATCTATGTGCTGATCAAAGAAGTTGTCGATAATTGTATCGATGAATTTGTGATGGGAAATGGAAGAAACATTGATATAAAAGTTAACCATGGAGAAGTTGAGATCCGTGATTATGGTAGGGGAATACCATTGGGTAAAGTGGTTGAATGTGTTAGTAAAATAAATACAGGAGGAAAGTATGATTCCAAAGCTTTTCAAAAATCTGTTGGTCTAAATGGTGTAGGTTCAAAAGCTGTTAACGCCCTCTCTTCATTTTTCAGAGTTCAATCCGTAAGGGATGGACTAACTACTATTGCCGAATTCGGACAAGGAATATTGTTGAAAGAAGAAAAAGAATTACCAACATCTTTGAAGAATGGTACCATCGTAAAATTTTCTCCTGATGACAGCATTTTTAGCAATTATAGATTCAATGCTGAGTATATAGAAAACATGATCTGGAACTATGCGTTCCTGAATCGCGGGTTAAATATCAACTTTAACGGACAAAAATTTCATAGTGAAAACGGATTGCTTGATTTGTTGAACAGAAACCTGAGTGATCCTGTTTTGTATCCTATCATTCATCTTCATGGCGACGATATAGAGATTGCATTTACCCATACTCCAAGCTATGGGGAAGATTATTATTCTTTTGTAAACGGACAGCATACTACTCAAGGAGGAACTCATCAGGCTGCATTCCGTGAAGCAATTGTTAAAACCTGTAGGGATTTTTATAAAAAGGATTTTGATGCCAGCGATATTCGAACATCCATTGTTGCGGCCATTGCAGTAAAAGTTCAGGAGCCTGTATTTGAAAGCCAAACCAAAACCAAACTCGGATCACAGGTAGCAGGTCCTGATGGGCCAAGCATCCGGACATGGATAAATGATTTTGTAAAGAGAGAGCTTGACAATTATCTGCACCAAAATCCGGCTACAGCTGATGCTTTGTTGAAAAAAATTCAGCAAAGTGAAAGAGAAAGAAAAGAGATAGCAGGAATAAAAAAACTTGCAAACGAAAGAGCAAAAAAAGCAAATCTTCATAATAAAAAACTCAGAGATTGTCGTGTTCATTTTAATACAAAACATGAAGACAAACATGAGACATCTCTTTTCATAACAGAGGGAGATTCGGCGAGTGGAAGTATCACCAAAGCAAGAAATGTGAATCTGCAAGCTGTATTTAGTTTGAAAGGAAAGCCATTGAACAGCTTTGGTCTCACAAAAAAGATCGTTTATGAAAATGAAGAATTTAATCTTCTTCAAAACGCATTGAATATTGAAGATGGTATTGAAGATCTGCGTTATAATAAAATTATTGTTGCTACGGATGCTGATGTAGATGGAATGCATATCCGACTATTATTGCTAACATTCTTTCTACAGTTTTTTCCTGAGCTTGTAAAAAGCGGACATCTTTATATTTTGCAGACTCCTCTGTTCAGAGTGAGAAACAAAAAAGAAACGATCTATTGTTATTCTGAAGTGGAGCGACAAAAAGCAATCGAAAAACTCGGACCAAAACCTGAGATCACCCGATTCAAAGGACTTGGTGAGATATCGCCTGAGGAATTTGGAAATTTTATCGGGAAAAAAATTAGACTGGAGCCGGTAGTTTTACTTAAGGAAAGTTCATTACATGATACATTGAGTTATTTCATGGGAAAGAACACTCCCGAAAGACAAGATTTTATCATAGAAAATTTAAGAGTTGAGAAGGACCTTGTAGAGCAGGTATGATCAAATGAGTGAAGAAAAACAAAAACACGAAGAGTCGAACGTTACACCTGTATCGGCCTTATACAACAACTGGTTTCTGGAATATGCATCCTATGTAATTCTTGAAAGAGCAGTACCCTATATCGATGATGGCTTGAAGCCTGTTCAGCGCAGGTTGATGCATGCTATGTGGGAACTGGAAGATGGGCGATATAACAAAGTAGCAAACATCATTGGTCATACGATGAAATATCATCCGCATGGAGATGTTTCGATCGGTGATGCACTGGTTCAGCTTGGTCAGAAAGATCTGGTGATTGATACGCAAGGCAACTGGGGTAACACATTGACAGGTGATAGTGCAGCTGCCTCAAGATATATAGAAGCACGACTTTCCAAATTTGCACTGGAAGTTGTGTTCAATCCCAAGACAACTGTCTGGCAGGCATCTTACGATGGCCGGAATAAAGAACCTGTGACTCTTCCTGTGAAATTTCCTTTGCTGCTTGCTCAAGGAGTAGAAGGGATCGCTGTAGGATTGGCTTGTAAAATATTACCACATAATTTTATTGAATTGCTTGAAGCAGCAATAGAAATAGTGAAAGGTAAAACACCTGATATTTTGCCGGATTTTCCGGGTGGAGGAATAGCAGATTTCTCTAAATATAACGGAGGATTAAGAGGAGGGAAGATCCGTGTTAGAGCGAAGATCGAGAAGTTAGATAAAAAAACATTGTGTATCGTTGAACTTCCTTTTGGTACAACAACAGGTAGTTTGATAGAATCCATTCTACATGCAAATGATAAAGGAAAGATCAAGATCAAAAAAGTAGAAGATAACACTTCTTCAGTGGTCGAGATCCTTGTTCATTTACATCCTGATTCTTCCGAAGATCTTGACAGAACCATAGATGCTCTATATGCATTCACAGATTGTGAAGTTTCGATCTCTCCAAATTCATGTGTGATCAAAGATGATAGACCTCATTTTTATTCCGTGAATGAAATGCTGAAAGTTTCTGTTGATCAAACAATGGAACTGCTTAAGCTCGAACTCGAGATTCGCAAAAGTGAATTGATGGAGTCATGGCATTTTAGTTCGCTGGAAAAGATCTTTATCGAGAACAGAGTGTATCGTGATATTGAAGAATGTACAACCTGGGAAGATGTTTTGAAGACGATAGACCTCGGACTTGAGCCTTACAAAGGGCTTTTGAGACGTGAAGTCACTCAGGAAGATATTCTCAGACTCACAGAAATAAAGATCAAAAGGATATCCAGATTTGACGCTTTTCAGGCGGATGAAAAGATCAGAAATATTGAAGAGGAATTGTTTAAGGTAGAGAATGAATTAAACAATATCAAAGGAGTTACGATAGCCTGGTATAGAAATTTATTAAAAAAATACGGTAAGGATAAAGAGAGAAAAACCAAAATTGAATCCTTTGAATCTATTATTGCATCTGATGTTGTAGTAAACAACCAGAAACTATATGTCAATAGAGAAGATGGATTTGCAGGTTATGGATTGAAGAAGAATGAATTCGTTATGGATTGTTCAGATATCGATGACATAATTGTGTTTAGAGAAGATGGGACATTCACAGTTTCAAGAATTGCAGAAAAGAGTTTCGTTGGTAAAGGGATACTTCATATAGCCGTATTCAGAAAGAGTGATGAGGATACAGTTTACAATCTGCTGTATCAGGATGGCGCTAAGGGATCACTTATGGTGAAACGATTCACAATTGGCGGGATGACCAGAGAAAAGGAATACTCTATCACTAAAGGAAAACCAAATAGTAAGATCTGGTATTTTGGAATATCAGGGGCCAATGATGCCGAAAGTTTGCAGGTAATATTGAAACCAAAACCAAGATTGCGTATCAAAAATATTGATGTATTACTGAATGATATTTTAATCAAAGGGCGATCAGCACAAGGAAATATTGTTTCAAAATATCCGGTATCCAAAGTTGTATTATTAAAAGGAAAAGCTGCTGTAGCAAGCTCTTCAGCAGATGATTCGGGAGATAAGACTGTTTCGGAAAAGAATAATCCTACAAAACCAGACTCAGCTTCAAAACCTCCGCCTGCTATTGTGAAAAGTAAGATTGCCGATGATGATGATACAGCAGATGGAGAAGGACAAATGAGTTTAGATATATAATGAAACAAGACAACCAATTAAGAATCGCATTAGAATTAATTAAATCATGGTCAGGAAATGAACCTTTGCACAATCATCTTACAAATGAATTCAGAAAGCATAAGCAATTTGGATCCAGAGACAGACGGTTGTATTCATCATTGGCCTATTCCTGGCAACGGATTGGCAAATTAGCAATAGAAATGCCTCCGGAAAAAAGGTTGGCATTAGCTTCTTTTTTATGTAATGATGTAGACAATAAGATCAGAACTTTTTTGGTTGAAAAATACCTGCCTGAAGGAATGTCGCTTCTAGACGCTACAACAGAAGAAAGGTTAGCATATGTTGATCAAAACATAGATAAGAAACATACTATATTTCCAATTGAAATGTCTTTGAGCGATGGAGTAGAGATGACTGAGATTATTTCATCCATGTTGACTCGTCCACTTGTTTTCATCCGTATCACAAAGGGAAAAGAAGAAGACGTAGACCAGGAATTGAGTCAATTGTACGTTACTGTTGATGGAATAGAATTACCATCGGGTACCCGGGCATTGGCACCGGGAGCAAGGCTGGATGATAGTTTCGCTGTGAATAAAGGGTATATTGAAATTCAGGATCTGAGTTCGCAATTGACCGGCAATTTTATCAATCCCGAAAAACATGAAACCTGTTGGGATGCTTGTTGTGGCTCTGGCGGTAAATCCCTGATGTTGCTCAACAAATTCCCTTCCTTATACTTTCATGCAAGTGATGTTAGAAAAAGTATGTTGCAAAATTATTCGGAGCGCCTGAAGAAGCACGGTTATAGCAACTTCAAAACCTATGAAGCTAATCTTGAAGAGAAGGGTTTGGAAGTGCCGAAGACAGATTTTATTGTAGCTGATGTCCCTTGTAGTGGAAGCGGGACTTGGGCAAGAACACCTGAGCAGGCAATTTCATTTAATGATGAGGTACTTGCATCTTATATAATGAAGCAGCAACTCATCATGAAAAATATTATTTCAAGTGGAAAAAAAGGTCAATCCTTGTTTTATATCACCTGTTCTATTTTTAAAGCTGAAAATGAAGATCAGATCGAGAAATTGGAAGATGCAGGCTTAGTTTCCATAAAAAATAAAAAGATGATCATCGGTTCCCGCCATGGGGCTGATTCACTCTTTGTGGCTGAATTAGAAATCGTTTAGTCAGTCAAATGTAAAGTTTCCTCCTAAAGCATTTGCTCTTCAATATTCTTTGGAATAAGCCATCGATACATGGAATTTATTTACTTAATTGCAAAAAATCCTGAAAAATGAAATTTAGTTTTACAGTAGTAACAGTACTTTTTTGTACCTCATTATTTGCCCAAACAAACATACAATTCAGATCTCAAAAGACATATCCCGGGAAAAACCTTGCCAATATCGGAGGTTATGTGGATGGACTTGGGAATGAATATGCTCTTGTAGGGACCTCAACCGGACTTTCTATCGTTGATGTCACCAATCCGGCTACTCCGGTGGAGAAATTTGCAGTGGTTGGTCCAACCAGCGACTGGAGAGAAGTAAAAACCTGGGGAAATTACGCTTATGTAACTACTGAGGGTGGCGCCAGTGGACTTCAGATCATAAATATGACCTATCTGCCTGATTCTGTACAAACTAAGTTCTGGATGGGTGATGGAGCAATTGCAAATCAACTTGAAACAATACATGCCTTACATATAGATAATGGATTCGTTTATTTATATGGTTCTAACTTATCAAGTGGAACAGCTTTGATGGCGAATCTTTCAGACCCATGGAATCCGACCTATTCAGGTAAATTGTCCGGTGCAGGGTCTACTTATGTTCATGATGGTTATGTGCGTAATGATACCTTATGGTCATGTCATATTTATGATGGTTCTTTTAAAATATATAATGTCGCTAATAAAGCAAATCCGGTTTTGTTAGCTACACAGAATACACCCAGTAACTTTACACACAATGCCTGGTTGAATGATGCCGGCAGTATCCTGTTTACAACGGATGAAGTAAATAATTCATATTTGACTGCTTACGATGTGAGTGATATCAACAATATAAAAGAGCTTGACAGGATCCAACGTGCTCCCGGTTCTAATGCCATTGTTCACAACACACATATTCTGAATGATTATGCGATCACCTCCTGGTATAAAGAAGGTGTGGTTATCCATGATGTAAGTCGCGCCGGCAATATGATAGAGGTCGGGAATTACGATACCAGCCCATTAAGTGGTGGTGGGTTTGATGGATGTTGGGGAGTTTATCCTTATCTGCCCTCAGGAACCATCGTAGCTTCAGATATTTCACAAGGATTGTTCGTACTTACTCCAACCTATGTTCGCGGCTGTTATCTGGAAGGAATTATAACTGATACGTTGTCTGGTGTAAGTCTTAATAATGTAAAGGTTGAAATATTAACCGCAGGTAAGATCAAGAATTCTAATTCTTTGGGTGAATACAAAACCGGATTGCTAACTGCGGGATCTTATTCTGTTCAATACAGTAAGCCTGGATATATCACAAAGGTACTTTCAGGTGTAGCTTTGAATAATGGTGTTTTGAACAACCTGAATGTGCAATTGATGCCAATTCAATCTATGACCATAAACGGGCAAGTGAAGCGTGCATCAAACAATGCATCTCTGGCAAATGCTACTGTGCATTTACATAATATAGATTTTGATTTTGTTGTGACAAGTGATGTGAACGGAAATTTTAGTCAGTCAGGATTTTTCTCCGGAACGTATGATGTTGAAGTAGGGAAATGGGGACAGGTAACATATTGCGCAAGTGGTGTAGTAATTAATAATTCTACAGGATCTCTTACATATGCTTTGCAGGATGGATATTATGATGATTTTTCCTTGGATTTCAATTGGATAACTGGAGGCAATGCGACTTCAGGTGCGTGGGTTAAAGGTGTGCCAATTGGTACTACCAATGCAGGCCAACCTGTTGCTCCGGGAAGTGATGTTACCAATGATTGCGGAAATCAGGCATTCGTTACCGGTAATGGTGGTGGGTCAGCCGGTTCAGATGATGTAGATAATGGAAACGTGGTGCTTACTTCTCCTGTAATGAATTTAAGTTCTTATGTTGATCCTTATATCCATTATTCAAGATGGTTTGTAAATACGGGTGGGGCAACTACCGGTAATGATACACTGACGATCAAAGTAAGTGATGGTACTACAACTGCCCTTGTTGAGCGTGTTTTATTCAGCACTCCCGGTAATGGTACCTGGGTGAATAAGAGCTACAGATTATCGGATTTCATTACCCCGGGTTCTGTTATGCGTATCATTGTTGAAACAGCTGATTGGCCTTCTGGTGGAGGACATCTTGTTGAAGCAGGTTTGGATCTTATGAAGATCACGGAAGGTTTAACAACTTCACTTAACAATACTACTGAGATGAGATTCGATGTTTATCCAAATCCAAATTCCGGTGAATTTGATTTAGCATTCAATCTTGATGGAAACAATGGTCTTGTTGAAATTCTTGATATGACCGGAAGAGTAGTTTACTCACAAAAATTAAATCCTGCACAAAGTCAGATCAAGATCAATCAGAAATTTGCTGAAGGAATGTACATGATTAAGCTCACGGGTACTTATGGTTCCGGAATGAAAAAAATGATCATCACTAAATAATTAGATTAGCACGCAAAGAAAAAGCCTCCACATTTTGGAGGCTTTTTTTTAGTTATACAGTTTAACAGTTCTTCAACCAGGATCCTAATCCAAGAAAGATAGCTATCCATATAAGTCCTTTGATAAAGAAGAATAAGAAGCCCGCTAAACCAATACGTTTTAGCCAGGGTATATATCCTTTGTTTAGTTTGTCTTTATCTTCTGAAATCATATTAATCTTGCCATTCAGCCAGGAAAAGATTTGTTGCTCTTCCTCCGCCATTATTTCTGTTACTTGCAAATATCAGCTTTTTCCCATCAAAAGAAAACATAGGGAAAGCATCAAAAACAGAATCATAGGTAATTCTTTCTAATCCTGTTCCATCTAAATTTATCATATAAAGATTAAAAGGATAAGATTTTTCAGTTGCGTGATTGGAAGAGAATATTACTTTTTTACCTGATGGATGAAAGAAAGGAGCCCAATTTGCTTTTCCAAGATGAGTGATCTGTTTCAGATCTGATCCATCAACATTACAGATAAATAGTTCCATGTTAGTAGGCATAACCAATCCTTCAGCCAGCAGATCTTTGTAAACCTTAATATCTTCTGCTGTTTTAGGACGTGATGCTCTGAACAATAATTTACTTCCATCCGGTGAGAAAAATGCACCGCCATCATATCCAAGTTCAGTAGTGATCTGCTTTACATTACTGCCATCAATATTCATGGTATATAATTCAAGATCACCGGATCTTAATGAAGTGAAAACAATCTTATCACCATTGGGTGAAACAGTTGCTTCTGCATCATATCCGGCGGTGTTGGTAAGTTGTTTTATGATATTCCCTTTGAGGTCACTAACGAAAATATCAAAGCTGCTATAGATAGGCCATACATACTTTCCATCCGCTCTTTTTTCAGGTACCGGTGGACATGCCTCTGAACCCAAATGAGTGCTCGCATAGACTATCGTTGTGTCACCGGGCAGGAAGTATGCACATGTAGTTCTTCCTTTACCTGTACTCAACAATGGAGGTCTTAAACTATCCATGAACTGGGCATCAACAGGCATATAAAAGATCTGATCACATTCAGTTCCCCATTTTTCATTATTTGCCTGAAATACCAGATACTTATTGTTAAAACTGAAATAGGCTTCTGCATTATCTCCACCATTTGTCAATTGAATTATTGACTTAAAATTTTTCTCCTGTGGATAATGAACTGTTTGAGTTTTCGTGGCACCTGAATGTGCCATTTCATTTTTCTTTTCAGGTTCCTTACTCCCGCAAGCAAACATTGTGAATGCTACAATAAAAAGTGTTCCCGCGTATATAGTTCTTTTCATAATGGCGTCAAAACTAATCATATCTTCTATTTATTTTCGTCAGTATTTCGTAAAAAAAAAGCCCCGCATAGTGCGAGGCTTTTTTTACGAAATTAAGTTGATTACTTAACTTTCTTAGTCAATTCACTTCCAGCGCGGAAACGTACAACTTTCTTAGCAGGAATGCTGATTACTTTTCCTGTTTGTGGGTTACGACCTTTACGAGCAGAACGCTTAGCAACTGCAAAAGTACCGAATCCAACCAAAGTTACTTTCTCACCTTTTTTCAAAGCACCACTTGCAGCAGCAAGGAAAGAATTTAAAGCAGCTTGAGCTTGAGTCTTGTTAACTTTAGCATCAGTCGCCATTTTTTTAATCAAATCACCTTTGTTCATTTTGATAATTTTTTTTACGGTTAATACTGTTTGTTTATGTTAATACATCCCAAATATAATACCTGTAACCTACAATTAGCAAGAGTTTGCGTAAATATTTCTTCTGTGATACCTGATTTTATTAACAATTCGGAGCATTATATACAAGTTTTTCGGGTCATACTCCCTCCTTTGAAAAATACTCCTTTCACAAACATCATAAAATCAGCAGTGTGCGTAGTTACCTTGAGACTAACCTAATTTCTTCGCCTGTTCATAATTTCTCTTTGTAATGGACTGTTTTCGGGCTCTTTACCGTAAAAAAAAAGCCATAAACCGGAGTTTATGGCAAAAAAGACCGAAGAAAGATCAATAACCTAAGCCTTTTTTAAAATTTTATACCCACTGTGAAGCCGGCTTTGGGGTAAACTCCACTGTATTCCGGATCCGTTATATCATATACATAATTCTGTGTTTTTGAGTTTGAATTTACATCCGTGAATTTCACACCACCACCAAGGAATGTATCAATATTAACTTTTTCAAACATGACCAATCTTAATCCAAACAACACACCTGCGCCACCGCTATTGATCTGGCTTTTACGGATCAATTCAACCGGTTCTGTATAAATAGGCTGATTCGGATCTGTATTATTATCATAATAGTATTCTCTAAACTCACGATCCAAATACTTATACGCCAGATAAGGTCCGGTGAATATCATGATACGAGATGTTCTGTATTCTTCAATGTTATTTTTCTTGAAATAGAAACGGTACTGAATATCTCCTTTAATCCCCATTTGCTTATCGTCATATAGATTAGAAGCGGTTATCCCGACATTGATTACTAAACCGTTATTTTCTTCATTCAACATTCTTTCATAACCTAATTGAAATGTTTGATTGAAAAACTCAAACGGGCTAATGCTTAAAACATTTCTTTCTACTTTTTCCTGCGCATTGGCAATTGCAGGAAGTAAGGCCAATCCAAAAACCAGCGTTATTATTTTATTATATTTCATGTTTTATAATTAATTATTCCAGATCTAAATAACAGATCTTATAGTAAACCAAATGTAGCCACTGATATCACAGTAAGCAAAAAAAGAAAGAAATTACTACTTTATAATTATAGAGGCATTCTTGCTGAAGCGGAAATATCCTTAGGAGCAAACCGTTTTGCCTTAAACAAATAATAGCCTGCAATACCTATCATGGCAGCATTATCGGTACAATATTCAAAGGCTGGTACATGTAATTCCCAATTTCTCTTTTTCGATACTTCCTGAAGTCTGTTTCTTAATCCGCTGTTTGCAGAAACTCCTCCGGCAATTGCAATACATTTTATTCCCGTTTCTTCAGAGGCTTGGATGAGTTTTGATAATAAAGCATCAATGATCGCTTTTTGAAAAGATGCTGCAATATCTGCTTTATACTTTTCAAGAAATTGAGGGTCCTTTTTTAGGTGATCTCTCAGGAAATATAAAAGCGAAGTCTTTAAACCACTAAAGCTAAAATCTAAGCCGGGTAATGAGGAAACGGGAAACCTGAACATATTTTCATCTCCCTGAGATGCTAGTTTATCTATTAAAGGACCTCCGGGATAGGGAAGCCCCATTACTTTTGCAGCCTTATCAAAAGCTTCTCCTGCAGCATCATCAGTTGTTTGCCCGATCAACTCAAATTCCAAAGGTGAACGAACGATTAATAATTGAGTATGACCGCCTGATACCGTGAGGCATAGCATAGGTAAAGCAGGTAATTCATCTGCTGCTGAATTGCGGATAAAGTGTGCAAGTACATGTGCCTGCATATGATTGACATTCAATAATGGAATGTCTAAACCCAACGCTAACCCTTTTGCAAATGAAGTTCCTACCAGCAATGCACCTAATAATCCGGGACCGGCCGTAAAAGCAACCGCATCAAGATCATTTTTGTTTACCTTTGCCCGTGTTAAGGCCTCATGCACAACCGGTACTATGTTTTGCTGATGAGCCCTTGATGCGAGTTCAGGTACCACACCACCATAATTTTGATGTATATCCTGTCCGGCAATAACATTGGCAAGAACTTTGTCGTTTTCCAATATGGAAGCGGCCGTTTCATCACATGAGGATTCAATTCCAAGTATTAATATTCTATCCTTATCTTTCATTTAATTCGGCAACAGCCTTAAAACGGTTTCAAAGTTATCAAAAGATCAACTAAAATAATCTTAATCACACTCGGAGCAGGAATTTTTCTTGTTCTCGGTTTAATATTTTCGTTGAGTCTGCCAAGAGTTCAAACCTGGCTGGCACAGCGTGCTGCTGCTTATTTAGCTGCAGAGTTAAATACGAAAGTTGAAATTGATTATTTACATTTCAAGCCTTTCCGTAAATTAAGTCTGGAAGGAGTCTATATAGAAGATCTCAAAGGTGACACACTCGTATATGTCAAAGAGTTGGAAGTAGAGATCAAATCTTTCGTGGTCTCAAAAAGCAGGATAAAATTTCGAAGTCTTGTTTTGAACGAAGCTAATATTAATATCAAAAAATATAAAGGAGAAGAATCTAATAATCTGAAATTTCTGATCGATTATTTTGCCGGACCACCAAGAACAGATACCAGTATAGCAAGACCTTTCATTTTAAGATCCGATGATCTTAAAATTCAAAATTCAAAATTCAGTTATTTAAATTTCAACAAACCTCACGCAACCTATGGAGTTGACTGGGATTACGTATCTGTTTCTAATCTCAATCTGGATGCAAAATTGTTCCGACTTGAAGATGATTCAATATCAACTGAATTGAGAAGTTTATCTCTGAAAGAATCAGCAGGTTTTGTGCTTGATAAATTGAGTTCAGTAGTAAGCTTTAGTAGTTCAGGAATGCAGTTTAAGGATCTGCAAATACAAACTCCTTATTCTAAAATTAACACTCAGCTGGAGTTTGCTTATTCAGGGTGGGGTATGTTAAATCAATTTATTTCAGAAGTTAATATTAGATCTAATTTTGAACGATCAGAAGTTAGCTTGTTAGATATATCCTATTTTGCAAATGATCTTGAAGGCTTGGATCAGGATCTCATTATTGAAGGTCAGGTGAGAGGGAGAGTAGATCAATTAAAAGGTAAAAATATTAAATTTAGCTATGGATTACGGACTCAATTTCAAGGTGATATTAGTATGTCGGGGTTGCCCAAATGGAATAATACTTTCATTGATCTGATCATAGATGATTTTAAAACCACCCCTTCAGATTTGGCAACTATTCCATTACCTCCATTCACAAGCGGGAATAAGATCAAGCTCCCTGCCGAATTATTCAATGCCGGTCTCATTAAGTTCAAAGGGAAATTTACCGGATTCCCGGAGGATTTTGTTGCATACGGGGATCTGAGAAGTAATTTCGGTACGCTTTCATCGGATATTAATTTGAAGATAGATAGTGAAACACGTTTGACCGAATACAGCGGTCACCTGAATGCTATTGATTTTGATGCCGGTGCACTTACCGGTTCTTCAAAAGTTTTAGGTAAAGTAAGTTTCAATTCGGAATTGAAAGGACATGGTTTAAAGATCGATAATGTAAAAGCTTTCTTTAAAGGAAATGTTTCATCCATAGAACTGAATGGATACAACTACAAGAATATTGTGGTCGATGCTGAAGTAGCAAGTAAAATGTTTAAAGGATCTTTATCTGTTAAAGAACAAAATATAGATCTTGATTTTAACGGAACAATAGATTTCAGAGAAGAAGACCCAATTTTTAATTTCACAGCAGATCTGAAAGATGCGAGTCTGGCTAAACTTAATCTTCTGAAAAGGGAAGGAGATCCAAAATTGAATTCAGTTTTCGAGTTTAAATTTTCCGGTAAAAAAATTGATGACCTGGTAGGTTCTATGGATATTCGGGACTTGACATATATTGAAAATGACAAAAAGTATGAGATAAAGAATTTTCAATTTACATCTGAATCCGGACCGGAAGGAAAAACGCTGACTTTGGTTTCTGATCTGGCTGACATTAGTTTAAAAGGAAGTTTCAATCTCGAAGAATTGCCCGCATCTCTGCAAAAATTATTGAATGATTATGTCCCTGCATATATAGCGCCCTACCGGAAAAAATATGCAGAACAGGATCTAAGTATCTACGTTTTAATTCATGATTTTGGTCCAATCCATGAGTTGTTTTTACCTACTCTGAACCTGACGAGCGGAACTAAACTCGAAAGTAAAATAAACACGATCAATAAAGATGTCAGGGTGAATTATGTTTCTGAAAAAATGGATGTGGGTGGAATCATTTTCAACAATATTAATTTAGATATAGTTCCTGAAGGAAGTCAACTCTTCCTTACAACAGATGCCAAAAATGTAATTTTAAATGACAGTATCACTTTTGAAAAATTTGGATTTAATGCACATACCCAATCGGGATCTATCAATAGTTCTTTGATATTAACTTCAAAAGATTCTCTGTTTACAAGCATTCATTTGAATGGAATTGTAGGTTTTCCGGGAGAGGGTGCTATTAATATCCGAACCAAGCCAAGTGTTTTGAAAATTAATAAGATTGATTGGAAGATAAGTGAAAATAATGAAGTCTATATTGATTCAAGCAGGATAGAATTTAAAGATCTCAAATTCTTTACAGGAACTCAGTCTTTGAGTATAGATGGAATTGTTTCCAGAAACCCTCAACATATTTTAAAATTAAATTTTGAAAAATTTGAATTAGCTACTCTTCAAAGTCTATTCAGTCAAGTGGATATTGAATTGGGAGGAAATACAAACGGAAGTGCTGAGTTGTCCGGTTTATACAGTGAATTCAAGGCTAATGCAATATTGGATATCAGCAACTTTAGTTTCAACGGAGATACTTTGGGTAATATGAAACTGCAAAGTAATTATGATTACAAAAAAAATGCAGTAGGCATAAATTGTGTCATCGCTAAAGGAGTTATTCCGAATGTCGATATCCAGGGAACTTATTTTGTAGGAAAAAACAGAAACAAAAATTTTGATCTGGATATTAAAGTTCAACGTATTTATTTGCAAGTTCTTGAACCCTATCTTAAAGGGATCTTTAGTGATATGCATGGTATACTGACAGCTGATATTAGGTTGGATGGAACGAATAGAGATCCTGTCATAACCGGTAATGCAAAAGTTCAAAAAGCTAATTTCAAAGTTGACTATTTAAATGCGTATTACAGTTTTACGCAGGATGTTATTTTTACAGATAAATATATTGGATTTACCGATCTGACCTTAAATGACAGTGAAGGAAACAATGCAAAAGTCCTAGGAAGGATCTACCATGATCATTTTCGGAATTGGAGAATGGATCTAACGATCAGCCCCGAGAATATGATGCTCATGAATTCGAATTCCAGTCAAAACTCACTTTATTATGGAAAAGCATACGCTACCGGTACAATCCAGATAACAGGATCTTTCCAGAGGGTTGTGATGCGAATGAATTTGAGAACTGAAAAAGGTACATCAATCAATATCCCTTTAACTAATCCGGAAGAGATCTCAGCCAGTGATTTTATCACTTTTATAAACCGGGACAGTACAGCTAAGCCATTTAATTCAGAAGCGCAAAGTATTACCGGTGTTCAAATATTTTTGGATTTGGAGGCTACCCCGGATGCAGAAATTCAATTGATATTTGATGATAAATTGGGAGATGTGATCCGTGGTAGAGGAAGCGGAAATTTGAAAATGGAGATCAGCACAGCGGGTGATTTTACTATGTATGGCACTTATATTATTGACTCTGGTGATTATTTATTCACGTTGCAAAATGTGATCAATAAGAGATTCAAAATAGAAAGTGGTGGTTCGATTAGTTGGAATGGACAAGTCTATGATGCAGAAATTGATATTAATGCTGTTTATAAAACGCGTGCTTCCTTGTATGATCTATTACAGGATACAACTTCAAACTATAAAAAAAGAGTGCCTGTCAATGTAGAGTTGAATCTTTCGGAAAAACTGATGAATCCAACTATCTCTTTTGACATTGAAGTCCCTGATGCCAGTCCTGAAGTTGAATCACTTGTGGATCGATACATAAATACGGAACAAGAGATGAACAAACAGGTTTTTGCTTTGCTGATTATGAATCGATTTTCGACTCCGGCAGCCCTAAGCAACAACTTTATTACAAGCAATGCGGGAGTCAGTAATAATGCAAGTGAATTATTATCAAATCAGTTAAGTAATTGGGCTTCTCAGATCAGCAGGAATCTGGAGATCGGACTTAATTATCGTCCCGGTGATGCATTGAGCAAAGAAGAACTTGAAATAGGCGTATCAAAGCAATTCTTTAATGATCGGGTAAATGTGGATGGAAATGTTGGGGTGATCAACGATCCGAATGCAAGTAATGTAGTAGGCGATGTAAACGTAGAGGTGAAGATAAGTAAGGATGGCAGGTTCCGGATCAAAACCTATAACAAATCAAACCAGAATACTTTTCTGTTGAACAGTGCCCCATATACACAGGGCGTCGGTATGTTCTACAGAGTAGAATTTGACACGGTTAAAGAACTGGTCAATAAATTCAGGAAAAGAATGTCAACCCAAAAAGATACGGTGAGAAATATACCCGGTGTGCCCGATGCAAGTCCTAATAACCTGAATAATTAACTCTGCATATTCAAGTTATGGCCCATCTTATCTCTCTTGGTTTTCAAATACTTTTCATTGTGCAAATTTGAATTTATTTCCAGAGAAACATTCTCAACTATTTCAAGCTGGTATCCAATAAGACCGGCTCTTTTTGTTGGATTATTCGTCAATAAACGCATCTTACTTACACCAAGATCACGCAGGATCTGAGCCCCAACACCGTAATCACGCTCATCAATTCTAAACCCAAGTTTTACATTTGCTTCAGCTGTGTCCAGACCTTCTTCTTGTAATTTATACGCTTTGAGTTTGTTCAGTAAGCCAATACCGCGACCCTCCTGATTCATATAAACAATCACACCCTTTCCTTCCTTTTCTATCATTTGCATTGCACCATGAAGTTGTGGACCACAATCACAGCGACAAGAACCAAATACATCTCCTGTTAAACAAGAAGAGTGAACCCTCACCAAAACCGGTTCATCTTTTTCCCAGGTTCCTTTTACCAGGGCAAGATGTTCCATATCATTTGTGATCTGACGGTATGCATGTAGTTGAAAATCTCCGAAAGCTGTTGGTAATTTAACATCCACTTCTTTTTCAATCAGAGATTCAGTTCTAAGTCTGTAAGCAATCAGATCTTCAATGGATATGATCTTTAAACCAAAGCGATTAGCTATGATTCTCAGGTCAGGTAGTCTGGCCATGGTCCCATCTTCATTCATGATCTCTACAAGCACTCCAACCGGAGAAAAACCGGCCATTCTAGCTAGATCGACTGTTGCTTCCGTATGACCGGATCTGCGAAGTACTCCTCCTTGTTTTGCTCTTAGCGGGAAAATATGTCCCGGCCTTCCAAGGTCAGCAGGAACCGTCCTTGGATCAACCAAGGCTTTAATGGTTTTAGCTCTGTCGCTTGCTGATATTCCTGTGGTACAACCATTTCCTATCAGATCTACTGAAACAGTAAAAGGAGTCTTGTGTGAGGTTGTATTCTTCTTTACCATCAGTTCCAGATCCAATTCCTCACATCTTTCTGCAGTTAATGGCGCACAGATCAATCCTCGTCCATGCGTAGCCATAAAATTAACGATCTCCGGTGTGATGCTATCAGCTGCTATCACAAAATCACCTTCATTTTCTCTGTCAGCATCATCTACTACAATAATCACTTTCCCTGCTTTCAGGTCAACTAACGCCTCTTCAATAGTATCCAAAAAATTCTCCTCCGTATTCATTTTGCTCTATTTTTTCATTTCTGAAATGAACTGCAAAGTTACGATAATATGATGAGAAGGACTTCATCAGGAGCTTTGCCTTTTATAGGTTTTTCGATATATTTGATATCTAAATCTACATCATGAAACTCAGATCTTTTCTTTACGTGATTATCGCTTTTTTATCTTTACAGTTTAATGCTGTAGCTCAACCAATTGCCTTCGAAAATGCATTTCCTAACCTGACTTTTGCTAAACCTGTTTTTTTTAACTCCGCAAATGATGGTACAAATCGGGTATTTGTAGTCGAACAAGCCGGTCTGATCAAGTCTTTCCTCAATGATTCATCTGTAAGTACAGTAACCAATTTTCTGTCAATCGGGAATAAAGTAGATGCAACCAGTAATGAAATGGGTTTGCTTGGATTGGCTTTTCATCCGAATTTTGTAGGTAATCAATACTTTTATGTTAACTATACTGCTGCCAGCCCAAGGCGGACAGTTATTGCAAGATATAATACACTGGCTGGAAATCCTTTTTTAGCGGATACCGGATCAGCACAAATTCTTCTGGAAATTGCCCAGCCTTTTACCAATCATAATGGCGGGAACATGATGTTTGGTACTGACGGATATCTCTATATAGGTATGGGAGATGGTGGAAGTGGGGGAGATCCTAACAATAATGGTCAGAATAAACAAAGCTTATTGGGAAAGATACTTCGTATTGATGTGGATAATCCGGGGGGAGGGAATAATTATGGTATTCCTAATGATAATCCATTTGTAGGTCAGCCTGCTCAGGGCTTGCCTGAGATCTTTGCCTGGGGAATAAGGAATCCATGGAGGTTTTCTCAGGATGCTCAATCAGGACTCATATATTTAGGTGATGTAGGACAAGGAAATTGGGAAGAAGTTTCTGTTATAGAAAATGGAAATAATTATGGCTGGAGAATCACAGAAGGCTTTGCTTGTTATAATCCGAGTACAAATTGTGATACTACAGGTATAACTATGCCTATAAAGGTATATGCAAATGCCGGATCTGAATGTTCAATTACGGGTGGATATGTATATAGAGGTATTCGCCGGCCGGAACTGGAAGGAAGATATATTTATGGTGATTATTGCAGTGGAAAGATCTGGAAGCTATTATATAACAATGGTGTAGTTTCTGATGAAGCATTATTATTGGATGCAAGCTGGTATTTGATTTCATTCGGACAGGATCAAAACAATGAACTCCACATGGTATCGCGTAATACGGCGAATAATAATGGGAATATCTTCAGATTTAACAGAGTTATAAATGTCGACGTACCTGAGATCAATGCGCAGGTATTGGTCAATCCCAGGGTTGTTCATACAACATCAGGAGTTCCTCAAATGTGGTTCAGCTTATTGAATGAAGCAAATATTCAGATCGAATTGTTAGATATGAATGGAAAGGTGCTTGGTGTATCTAATTTACCAACCTTACAAAGTGGAGAATTCAAGATCTCTATGCCTTATGAGAAGGATAATCTCAAAAGCGGGTTTTATGTTGCAAGGCTTAGCTGGAAGGATCAAAAAACTACAGGAACCACAGCTTTAAAATTTGTGGTTTATTAAAAACAGCACTTATTTATGATCAAAGTCTCCCTTTTTGGGGGACTTTTTTTTGCTTTTTACTGAGATCAATTGAGATTAATTGTAAGAATAGCATCAAAAAACAAATGATTCTGACTCAAAGATGTGGCTTTTTGCTTAAAATCTGTCATGATTATAAATCGATCATGAATTAAATACTTGAATGTAAATACTTGATAAACAGCAAGAATAGGTATGTTTAGACGCATTAAGCATATCAATTAATTGCATCATACTACTTCAAACCTTACATGAGCAATATATGTAAGGTTATATCCCAAACAAAAGCTTCCGGAGTTTGTAAAATTGCCCTGTAACTCGAAACCTAAAAAAGATACAGGAGGACAAAATAATGGGTACTATTAGAAAATCATTCGCAATCTCAAAGAAGACACTGGCAAGTTTCCCAAGAATACACTTAAACGTGATTCTTGTTATAGCAGCAGTGTGTTTCAGTAGTGTAACATTTGCTCAACGTAAAAATGACGTTAGCGGATCTATACCTGAAAAAGTTCAGAACACCAATTACATCAACAACCTGAATATGGTTTACAACTCAGGTAAAGTGTATATCAACTGGATGGTAAAAGGTGAGATGAATGATGGTATCTATTTAATAGAACGATCAACGGATGGAAGTAACTTTAATGCTATTGGCTTTAAGGAGGTAGTGGCAAGCGGATTGGAACTTCTTTACAGTTGGATCGATGCTGAACCTGCTACCGGAACTGCATTCTACAGATTGGCAAGAATTGGCCAGGACTATGAGCAGGAAGTTATGACTGCAGCTATTCCTATCCTGAATATTGGTGATGGAATAAACAAAGTCAACACTGCATCAACCGCAGGTACTAAATAAGAAAGTTTGTAATGTTAATAAGTGCTTTAATAAGCCCCGTAAGGTTTAACAGAAGCAAAGCGCAAAGTTTTTGGTTTCATGGTTAGGTCCTGAATGATCACTGCCCCGTAAGGCGGATGTCCATTCAGAAACAGAATCCGGAACCATTGCAAGGAAAAGCCGCCCCGTAAGGCAAGGCGCCAGAGCAAGAAGATTTTGGTTTCATGGTTAGGTCCTGAATGATCACTGCCCCGTAAGGCGGATGTCCATTCAGAAACAGAATCCGGAACC
>JBBKWX010000198.1:0-16950 GCA_037969175.1 Bacteroidia bacterium
AACTTTCAGAAAGATCATGGTCTGGAAGCAGATGGAAGGATTGGGAAAAATACCGGTGTCTGGCTTAGTAAAAGTGTTTGGGATCATTTATTGATCCTTGCAGCTAACTTGGAAAAAAGCAAGTGGGAAAGCTTTACTGATCCTGAATATGTGTTATTAAACGTACCTGCTTATAAATTAAGAATTATTCGGAATGACAGTATACTTGCCGAACATAAAGTAGTTGTTGGAACAGTCAAAACACAAACACCGGAATTAAGTAGTAAGATCATATACCTAGTAACTTATCCTTTTTGGTTTGTTCCATATAGTATCAGTACTAAGGAGATACTACCCAATGTCAGGATTGACCCCAATTATTTGAGTAAAAAAAATTATTCGGTTTTGGACAGGGATAGAAATCCTGTAGATCCATCATCCATTTCTTGGAAAACTTTGGGACCGGGAAATTTTCCATATACCATCAGGCAAGATGGAGGAAATACGAATTCTCTGGGTTTGATAAAATTTATTTTCCCAAATATCCATAGTGTTTACTTGCATGATACCCCATCAAAAAATCTATTCGGTGCAGATATCAGGGCATTTAGCCATGGTTGTATGAGATTACAGAATCCTCTTAATTTTGCAGCATATTTGTTGGATCGGGAAACCAATTCTATTCAGAAAGATTCATTGGACACTTTGATCAATCAAAAAATAAGGAGACAAGTTAACTTTAGCCAACCTTTACCTATTCATATTCGATATCACACAGTTGAAACTGATGCCAATGGCAAAGTAATATTCTATACAGATATTTATAAAAAAGATGATGAAATTATAAAGGGGCTTTTCCCTGATCTAGGAATCAAATAAAGGCGTAGAAAACATATTCAGATACGCATTATTAGCAAGGATCCTGGACTTACTCAAATATTTCTTGTCCGGATAATAGATAAAAAGGCAACTTTTATTAGATATTGTACTTAATAAAGGTTCGAGATCATCCTGTGATACGGCAGGACAACCCTGGCTCCTACCCAATCTGCCATTATCTCTGATGAATGCATTGCTTACATATGGAGCTCCGTGGATAACAATGGCCCGTTCTCTGGCATGATCATTAAACCCGGGTTCAAGACCGTCCAGTCTCATTGAAGTTCCATTTTTTCCTTCATAGACCTCAGCAGTGGTATAAAAACCCATGCTGGAAGTATACGACCCTGATACATTGCTAAACTGTTTAGCAAACTCTTCTCCCGTGTTCCTGCCATGTGAAACCAGCATTTTACTTTTGACAGTCCAGGTATTCATATCCAGAATAAATAATCTTTCCTGATTAGATGATTTGGTAAAATCTACGATTGTCAATACATCGGTGTTCTCTAAGCGCCCATTATTTTTAAGACTTAAATAGCCTTGAACTCCCATCTTAAAAGCCTCAATGCTTATTCCGCAAGATTCAATGTTAGCATATATCAGATCTGTAAAGCCATTAAAGACCTTTTGTTTTTGGATGGTTTCAAAGGCAATATTATTCTCAATCCCTTTATTGACGGGGGATAGAAACAAGAATGCAATAAGAAACGGGAGTATTCTTTTGATGTAAAGCACGTGTAAAAATAATATTAACCGGTTAATAATGAGTATCCGGTTTCAAGGAAGGTGGAATTTTTACGCAATGATTACAAAAAAGTTCAGTGTTGAATTACAAAGCACTGAATTATATCTGATTAGATTCCCAAGTCTTAAATTTAATGAGGTCAACGCTGATTCTTCTTAAGACATAAGCTAATACTGCTGAATCATCAATAAAACCTGTGATGGGTATAAAATCAGGAATCATATCGAGTGGAGTAACAAAATAAATGATTGCTCCAACGCATAATAGAAGTGTTGTTTTCGAAACACTTTTGTATTCTCCTTTTTTCCAGGCTACAAGCATGCGGATCATATCCGAAAACTTAGCCTTCAGGCCCCGGGCCTCCCCTCTTAAATTCTTTACTTTCCCGATCAACCCTTCCAGCATCTTCTTATTAGAAAGCACAAGAGCAGCCTGTCTTAGACTGCTCTTGTTTAAAAAGTCTTTATATCTGTGAAATTCACTCATTATCTATTTACTTCCAAATACAGTTACCAGTATTTCAGTTACCCTGTGAGCAGGATCGTGCCGAATCTTTTGTTCTTCTTCTCCAACTTTAGCAAATAAGCCGTCAAGTGCTTTGCGAGTGGCATGTGAAGCCAGAGTGTTTTCAGTTATTTTAGGAAATAGAAAACCTCCCAAAGAAGCATCATTATAAATTGTGATCAAGCCGGCATAAATAGATTCTGTGCTTTCACCCAATAATAGAGGCTTGTTTAAAGAATTAAAGATCTTAGGTTCAAATTTGGTTTGTAAATCTGCATAGGTCTTTGACTTTAAGTAATTAGTCGCTGACAGGTCATCGCCATTCAGAATTCCAAACGCATCAGATATGGTCATACCTATAATAGCATTTATAAATATGGGTTTGGCCTCTACAGCAGCATCTTCTGCAGCTCTATTTAAACTTTCCACTGCTTTATCTAATGCCAGTTGTCCGGGTGCACCCAACAATGTAAGTTTATCATATATCACATCAGCTTCAGAAGGAAGAAAGATCTTTATAGCTGAATCCTTGAAATAACCATCCTGCTTATTAAGCCGGGTTGTTGAAGAATCAGTGCCAACGCGCAATGCTGTTTTCAATCCATCTACCACTTCACCTTCCGAAAGACCCGCTTTTTCGCAGGAACTAAAACTTAGTATGGCACCAAGGCCAAGAGTCATGAATATTAATCGCATAGTATGTGTTTTGTACAAATCTAAACAATTATCCTACCAAAAAAACGTCTATGAGGCGATGTTCCGATTTTGCTCTGAATTGATTATATTTGAATTCAACCTAAAACCACTAGATTATGCGTAATTTTTTTCTACTGATCTGTTCTATTTTTTTTATGAACAGCAGTCTTTTTTCGCAGAAAATTCTTCCTTCAAACTTTTTCATGACCAAACTTACAAATGGATTGGAAGTTCTTGTGATCGAAGACAATTCTGTACCGCTGGCGACAATAGAAATTGTTGTCAGAAATGGTGCTTATACCGAGACTCCGGAATACGATGGATTATCTCATTTATATGAGCATATGTTTTTCAAGGCGAATAAAGATATCCCTTCTCAGGAAGGTTTCATGAAACGTACCCAAGAACTGGGTATGGCATGGAATGGTACAACTTCAACTGAAAGAGTGAATTATTTTGTTACCCTGTCTAATCAAAAGATCGCGGAAGGAATACAATTTATGAATTCGGCCATACGCTATCCTTTATTTCTTGAACAAGAAATGAAAAATGAAAACCCCGTTGTTGATGGAGAATTCCAAAGAGCAGAATCAAATCCATTGTTCTTTTTATTGAAAGATATAGAACATAAATTATGGGGAGAACATTACAGCAGAAAGAATACCATCGGAGATCATGATATTATTCTTACTGCAACCACTGCCAAGATGAAGACAATACAAGAGAAGTATTATTACCCAAACAATTCAATGGTGGTAGTTGCCGGAGATGTAAAACACAAAGACGTGTATGCTATGGTAGAGAAGATCATGGGCGATTGGAAAGCCAGTGATTTTGATCCATTTCAGAAATGGCCTATACCGGAATTTACGCCTTTGAAAGAAACCACAAGTCTGATCACTTTAAGTCCGAATGCCAAGTTGCCTATTGTATTGTATGCCTTACATGGACCTGATACCAGAAATGATATTCCATCTACATATGCAGCCGATGTATTTTCATTTATACTTTCACAAAAAACATCCGGTTTTTCAAAAAGGATGATAGATTCAGGACTTGCTTTGCAAGTATCCGTAAATTATCAAACATGCAAATTCACAGGCCCTATTCAGGTCTTTTTAGTTCCTGCTCCCGGAAAGTTGAAAGAAGCAATAATGGCATTGGATGAAGAAATGAAATTATGGGACAGAGATGATTATTTTACGAATGATCAATTGGAAACAGCAAAAAATCTATTGGCTATCCAGGATGCATATGGTAAAGAAAAAACTTCTGAGTACGTGCATACCGTTACCTTTTGGTGGGCTTCTGCCAGTATTGATTATTATACAAATTATGTAGATAATTTACAAAAAGTAACTCGTGAGGATATCAAGAAATATATTCAAACATATATCAAAGATAAACCTATGGTAAAAGGAGTTTTGCTTTCTCCTGATATGCAAACAAAAATGGGAATAAATTCTTTCGAAGCAATTCTAACTGATCAATCCAAATAAATAGAAACATGAAACTATTAAATCATATAAAATTCTCACTTGTAATTCTGAGTTTTGGATTCACATCAACTGTTCTTGCAGGTGGAGCAACAGAGTTTAGTGTTGATGGAATAAAAGTGATCCTAAAGACGACACCAAAAGAAGTGATCAGTGCTAAACTCTTTATAGAAGGGGGAACCGCAAACTATACCAAAGCACAGGAAGGAATTGAAACAATAGCATTGCAAGTTGCAATGGAAGGAGGAACGGTTTCAAGATCCAAAGATAAATTTCACATGGAATCTGAAAAAATTGGAGCTCAATTCAGTGCAAGTTCTTCTTATGATTACAGTGTTTTGGATATGACCTGTATTAAACCTTTTTGGGATAAATCCTGGAATCTTTTTACTGATGCGATCATGAATCCTGCTTTTGACGCAAACGAATTTGCATTGGTCAAAGAAGGAATGATAGGAGCTGCAAAAGCTTCAGAATCTGACCCAGATGCGCATTTGCGAAACCTTGCTTTAGCGAATGTTTATAAAGGAAGAAATTACAGTAAAATTCCAGACGGCACTGTAGCATCTCTTGAAAAAATAAAAGTAGAAGATGCTAAAGCATATTACAAAAAGACAATTGGTAAGAGAAGATGTTTTCTGGTTGTAGTAGGTAATATTACACAGGAAGATCTAACTGCAAAAATAAGAGCAACTTTATCAAAAATGCCTACAGGAACTGCTGCTACAAAAGAAGGACGTGTAGTTATTACCAAGCCGGCAACTTATATTGAAGATCGTGATATAGCAACAAATTATATCCGTGGTTTGATGTCGGCTCCAACAATGGCTTCGGATGAAGGTGTACCCATGATGCTTGCATTTGATATTTTACGTGCGAGATACTTTTTAGAATTAAGAACAAAAAGAAGTCTGTCTTACGCTCCTTCTGCTGCGTATGCCAGAAGCATTGTTAATGACCCATATGCACTTATCTATATCTCAACCACAGATCCTAAACAAAGTATGGCAGTAATGATAGATGAAATAAACAAGATCAAGGCAAATGGATTTGAACAAAGTGAATTGGAAGATAAAAAAATGGGATTCCTGACAAATTATTACCAGAATCAGGAGACATCTTCTTCACAAAGCATGAGCCTGGGAATGGCTGAGATGAATGGTGATTTTATGATCGAAGAAACGTTGACTGAAAAAGTAAATAATGTAGATCTGAAAAAACTAAATACTGTATTTGATAAATATACTCAGGCAATACAGTGGACCTATCTTGGGAAGCAAGACCAGGTAAAAAAAGAAGATTTTATACAGATGAAAAAATCTGATCTGTTACAAAGCCCTTATTAATTATAATTATTGCTTTTTAAAACTCCCCGAAAAATTCATCGGGGAGTTTTTTTTTATGCTTACAATTTATCCAACATCATTGTTGCCAATCCAAGCGCAAATGCAAACCCACACATATCCGTTATGGTAGTGAGTATGGGGCCTGATGACAATGCAGGATCTTTGTTGAATTTTTTCAAAACCAATGGAATAACGCCACCGATTGAAACTGCTACAACAGTGTTCAGTGCAAGGGCTGAACCAACAACAATCCCTAAATAAATATTTCCTTTCCAGATATAAGCTACCAAAGCTATAAGCCCTCCCAGAACCAACCCATTCACGACTCCTACAGAAACTTCCTGCACCCATACCCTGACAACTTCATAGGGCCTGACAATTCCAAGAGCCAGTTCTCGCATAGATATGGCCACAGCCTGATTTCCGGAGCAACCGCTCATATCAGAGATGATGGGTAAAAAGACAGCTAAGGCAATGACCTGGCTTAAGGTATCTTGATAATAAGCGATCACTGAAGCCGACAGAATATTAAGTAAAATATTTACAGAGAGCCAGCTCAGTCTCCTTTTGGATCGAAACAATACAGGCATAGTACGTAATTCTTCCCCGCCTATGATACCCTGAGATTTCATATGGTCTTCGTCCATTCTTTCATTCAAGGCCTCATCCACATCCTGACGCAAAACGACCCCAAGCAAAATTCCAAATTCATTAACAACCGGAATTCCTAAATACATTCTATCCTCAAAAATATCCGCCAAAACATCCAATTTTGTTTCTACAGAAACGCTGTATGGATTCTTGATCATGATGTCTTCGAGCCGGGTATCCGGAGGAGAGAGGATCAAGCTGCGTAAAGGAAGTACACCTTGAAGTTTTGCATTGGAACCCGTTATGTAGAGGTACTGTACATTATAATCTTCATACTCTTTGGAATTCTCACCCAGATCCTTCAGAACATGGCTTACTTCATCTTTCTCGTTGAAAGCGAGGTATTCTGTGATCATCAGACCACCTGCAACATCCGCAGGATAGGCTATCAATTTTCTTACATCATCAGCTTCATCCGGCAACATTCGGGAGAGAATTGCCTCAGCATCCTCATCATCCAGCTCACCGATGATATCCGCTTGTTCATCACTTTCCATCTCATTCAAGATAGCAGCCGCCTCACTTGGACTAAGATGTTCTACAATATCTATAGCCTGTGCATCTGAGAGATCCTCGATCAAGTCAGCAGCATCATCTACATCAATACCGGTAAGCAACCTTCGCTGATCGGTATGACTAAGATGAGCCATAGCCCTTGCAACTTCGCCCGGGCTAAGACTATCGATATACTCCTGCAACTCTTGCCTGTTATCCTGATCAAGATATTTCAGCAATAATTTCCATGGTTTATTTTCCATACACTTTATTAAAATTGATCTTAGGGAAACTATTTCAAACCGAAAAATACAATCTATCCGGCTCATAATATAAGATTATAATACCTGAATAAGGTATAAGCCTGTATCTTTGTTGATCAAGTTTTAGATATGCATGAATTAATCAATATGGCTTTTGCTGAATTAAAAGCAAACAATCATAAAGAAGCGCTGTTTCATTTTAATAAATATGTTGAAACTCATGCTTCAGATCCAAGAGGATATTACTACAGGGCTATAGGTTTGATGCATCAAATGAATTATGATCAGGCATTGAATGATCTGGATCACTCCATTTCAATGTATGACGAAGATGCAGATGTATATAGCGAACGAGGTGTGGTCTATTATCATCTTGGCAATTCTGAAAGATCATTGAATGATCTGAATAAAGCTTGTTCATTAGAACCGGAAAATGCATACAGGTATTCATCTAGAGCTTTTATTAAAGATAGAGCAGGTGATATAGCAGGTGCCATTTCAGATTATGAACAAGCACTTGCACTTGATCCGGAAGATGCTATCATCCATAATAATCTTGGATTGATCTATGAAAAGCAAGGGCATGTTCAAAAAGCCCAGGAACGATTTTCAGATGCTGACAGATTATTCATTGATCCTGAAGGCAATTTAAGATCTCAAAATGAACTTGAGAAAAATGACATTGGGAAGTCCGTCATCGAACCAATCAATAATGAACTCTCTTCAAAACCCGGTATTGGAGATTATTTGAAAGTAATGGGTGGAGTTTTCACCTCCACAAAAGAGCGAAATTCTTTTTTAGGCTATATCAAAAGACTCCTTGGCATAGGAAAAAACAGTAGTTGATTCATTAATTTACCCGGTTTAGGGAAGGCCGAAATAATCTGTATTTTTGCCCCATAGCATTCAGGCTTATGAAAGAGAAAATCGAAGAACTTGATAAATATATTGCCATTGCCAAGTTGGGTGGAGGGCAGGCTCGAATTGACAGCCAGCACAGCAAAGGGAAGTTAACTGCAAGAGAGCGAATTCACTTTCTGTTGGACGAAGGATCGTTTGAGGAGATCGGAATGTTTGTAACCCATAGATCTACTGAATTTGGATTGGACAGGGAGAAGATTCCGGGTGATGGAGTAATCACAGGGTACGGAACCGTAAATGGCCGAACCGTTTATGTATTTGCACAGGATTTTACGGTTTTCGGTGGTTCACTTGCTGAGGCCCATGCCACTAAAATTTGCAGAGTTATGGATCTAGCCATGCAAAATGGTGCACCTATAATTGGCTTGAATGATTCAGGTGGAGCGAGGATACAAGAGGGTGTAGTTTCCTTGGGAGGTTATGCTGATATTTTTTATCGCAATACATTAGCATCCGGTGTTATCCCACAGTTATCTGCTATCATGGGTCCATGCGCTGGAGGGGCAGTTTACTCACCTGCACTTACTGATTTCATTTTGATGGTAGAGAATACATCATACATGTTCGTTACCGGACCCAATGTAGTTAAGACCGTGACACATGAAGAAGTTAGTTCGGAGGAATTGGGTGGAGCATCTACCCATGCTACAAAATCAGGAGTGACTCATTTTTCTTGCAATAATGAGTTGGAATGCATCAACAATGTAAAGGCTTTGTTGACTTATATGCCTCAGAATTGTGAAGAGGAATCTCCCCGGATTCGGTATTCTGCATCTGATGAATCCAGGCCCGGGCTTGATAATATAATACCGGAGAATCCAAATCAACCCTATGATATCCGTGAAGTAATAGACATGGTAATTGATCAGGATAGTTTTCTGGAAGTCCATAAATTATTTGCTGAAAATATTGTTGTAGGCTTTGGAAGACTTGCAGGAAAAAGTATAGGTATTGTTGCCAATCAACCTGCCTATCTTGCTGGCGTTCTTGATATAGATGCAAGTACCAAAGCAGCACGCTTTGTCAGGTTTTGCGATTGTTTCAATATCCCGTTACTGGTTTTCGAGGATGTTCCGGGCTTCTTACCGGGTACCGATCAGGAGTGGAATGGCATAATTACAAATGGAGCAAAATTACTTTTTGCTTTTTGTGAAGCAACAGTTCCACGAATTACAATCATAACAAGAAAAGCATACGGTGGCGCTTATGATGTAATGAACTCAAAACATATTGGTGCAGACATGAACTATGCATGGCCAAGCGCGGAAATTGCAGTTATGGGTGCTAAAGGTGCAGCCGAGATAATATTCAGAAAAGAGATAAAAGAAGCAGCGAATCCGGAAGCCAAGTTGAAAGAAAAGGAAGACGAATATCTGCATCATTTTGCAAACCCATATAAGGCAGCAGAAAGAGGTTATGTTGATGAAGTGATTAGACCCTCTGAAACAAGAAAGAAATTGATCAAGGCTTTTGAAATGTTGAAGAACAAAGCTGTTAAATTACCCAGAAAAAAGCACGGTAATATCCCATTATAAATTTATGAATCCACCAACAGCAATCAATATCCTGATCATAGGATCGGGTGGAAGGGAACATGCCTTTGCCTGGAAAATGAAACAAAGTCCGCTTTGTGAGAAACTTTTTGTAAGTCCGGGAAATGCCGGAACCGGACAGATCGCAGAAAATGTGAGCCTGGATCTGGATAATTTAGCTGAGATCCGTTCATTTATACTCGCAAATGAAATTGGCCTTGTAGTAGTTGGGCCGGAGGATCCTTTGGTAAAAGGATTAAGAAATCAATTCAGATCGGATCCTGACTTAAAAAACATTCCATTTATCGGTCCGGACAGTCATGGAGCGATGCTGGAAGGCAGCAAGGATTTTTCCAAAGAATTCATGTTGAAATATAATATTCCAACTGCTGCTTATAAGACGTTTACTTCCGAAACATTAGAATCAGGTCTTGAATATTTGAAGAAACATAAGTTACCTATAGTGCTCAAAGCCGATGGACTAGCCGCCGGTAAAGGAGTTTTGATCTGTGAGGATAGAGAAACTGCTTTGATCGGGATGAAAGATATGTTGGTAGGAAATAAATTCGGAGCAGCAGGTAATCGAGTTGTGGTTGAGGAATTTCTAAAAGGAATTGAATTATCAGTTTTTATCCTTTGTGATGGAAATGGGTATGTGGTTCTGCCGGAAGCGAAAGACTACAAACGTATTGGAGAAAAAGATACCGGTTTGAACACGGGTGGTATGGGAGCAGTCAGTCCGGTGGCTTTTGCCGACAAAGCCTTCATGGATAAAGTAAAACAGCAAGTCATTGAACCTACAGTTCAAGGACTCAAGTCTGAGAATATTGTATATAAGGGATTTGTATTTATTGGATTGATGAATGTGGGAGGAGAGCCTTATGTGATTGAATACAATTGCAGGATGGGTGATCCGGAAACGGAAGCCGTATTACCCAGAATTAAAAATGATCTTGTAGAATTATTCCTGGCTGTTGACAAAGGAGAAGTGGCAAAAATCGAAATGGAAATAGATAAGCGCACAGCCGTAACAGTTGTTATGGTAAGTGGTGGCTATCCCGGCACTTATGAAACGGGGAAAGTGATTATAGGTTTAGATGATTGTCCAACTCAAACATTATTTCATTCAGGAACTATCAAAACAGAACATCGTGTACTAACAGCCGGCGGGAGAGTGTTGGCTCTCACTGAAATGGGAAATACGATAGATGAAGCAAAACGTAAAGCCTACCAAAGTTTGGCAAAACTAAATTTTGAAGGAAAATATTTCAGGAAAGATATTGGAAACGACCTGATAGCTTAATCTAACGGCCCAAATAATTGTCGCCACCTTTTTCAACCTTGATCATGTAGGAGATCCAAAAGAACATTGCAATCGCAATCCCTATTATTATAAAAAGGTTTGTAAAGTTAGCCACAACAGGCATTAAAGAAAATATAAACTGGAAAAAATCACCTATGCCTTGGAATATAGAAGTCATCACTTTCGGTTTTGAATTGCACAAAAATAGTCTTTCTTCTCAAATTTTACCTAATAAGATCAATATTCTTCAGATCATAGCCACATGTTGATACAATTCTTTAAAAATTCACAGCCTGCAACATTGATCGCTTTGCCCTTTCTGGCTTTGGCTTGCTGGATGGCGGCATACTTAACATTCAATGGCCCGGTGATGCATGATGGCATGCCCCTGGCAACCTTGTTTATGGATTGGACCAATTCCTGGCCGGGATACTGGAAAACTACTCTTGGCTTTGGACTATTATCTTTTCAAGCTATCTATTTGAATCAGGTTATTAATTATCACGAAGTATTATACAAACAAACCAACCTGACTGGGTTATGGTATATCTTATTGATGGTGATGGTTCCGGGTGGGCTTTATTTGCAACCTGTTCTGGTAGCCAATACCTTATTCATATTTCTATTAAACAAAACCCTCAAGCTATATAAGCACGATGAACCAACAGGTACAATATTCGACAGTACATTTATTATAGGTCTATCTACTTTGTTGTTTCTTCCATCCATTATTTTACTTCCGGTATTCTTTATCGGACTTAGCTTATTGAGGCCTTTCAGTGCAAGAGAATGGTTGGTTGGTTTTACGGGGTTGGCAGTACCATTTTTTATGCTCTGGGCTGTCGCTTATTTTCAAGATGGGCTGAAAATTTTGGAGAAACAAATCAATGATGCATTTTCATATTATTCATTCCAGCCTACATTTTCAGACAATATGGCTATCAATATCAGTTTTGGTTTATTGGCTGTTATCCTGGTTTTTGCATTGTTGAAGTTTAGAGCAAACATTTTCAAAAACGTTATCCGGACACGGAAATATCAACGTTTGATTTTCATCTATCTGGTAGCTGCCGGTATTGGTATAGCAGCAGGCAATCCATGGAGTGGTCCGGAATATCAGCTCATTGTTCCTCCGCTTACTGTTATCATGGCATATTATTTTTTATCATCAAAAAGAGTATGGTGGACAGAAGGATTGACGCTACTATTGATACTTGCCATTGTGTATCGATATATGAATGAGTCAGGCATTGTTCAATAGCGTTTATTATCTTTGCAGTAAATAACAAAACCATGAAATTCGGAGTAGTAGTTTTCCCGGGATCCAATTGCGACAGAGACATCATTCATGTTTTAAGTCACATCATGCAACAAGAAGTGGTTGAACTTTGGCATAAGGATCATGATCTTCAAAATTGCGATATGATCATGTTACCCGGTGGTTTCTCATATGGCGACTATTTAAGATCCGGTGCTATAGCCCGTTTCTCTCCTATTATGGAACAAGTTATTGATTTCGCAAATAAAGGTGGATATGTAATGGGTGTATGCAACGGGTTCCAGATCCTTTGCGAATCAGGCCTATTGCCCGGTGCGCTTCTTCATAATACCGAACATAAATTTATTTGTAAGAACGTTCATATCAAAGCTGAGCACAATGACAGCCTTATCACGTCAATTACAGATACAACTAAAGCATTAAAGATCCCTATTGCACATGGGGAAGGCAGGTTTTATGCAGATGAAAAGATGCTAAATGAAATTGAAGCAAATCGTCAGGTGCTGTTCCGTTATTGTGATGAAAACGGAAAAGTAAATTCAGCAGCAAACCCCAATGGTTCTTTGAGTAATATTGCTGGAATTTGTAATGCAGGTTTCAATGTGTTTGGAATGATGCCCCACCCCGAAAGAGCTGCGGATCAATTGTTGAATAACACAGATGGTAAAGCTATATTCGAATCTATCCTTCAGGTTGTAAAAGCCTGATCATTTTTCATAAAAGTGCATTTCCTTCAGATAATCGTATGCTGCATCCGGCATAAAATATCTCAAGTCTTTTCCTTCGCTGATCGATTTACGGATAAATGTAGAACTGATCTCCATCAAAGGTGCATCAAGAAACCTAACAGATCCATGTTTAGAAAATTCTCCACCGTCATGACCCGGTCTGGGGAAAACCAGGATCTTGTTTTCATTTAATAGTACTTCAAAATTTTTCCATTTCCTTAAGGTTTCCAGGCTGTCACTTCCCATGATCAGATGGAATAGATGCTCCGGATGTTTCTCTCCAAGATATGCAAGCGTAGTAACTGTATATGAAGGTTTGGGCAGACTGAATTCTATTCTCGAAGCTTTCAGTTTGGGGTAATTCTCTCCTATCGCTTTTTCAACCATTTCAAGACGATGATGATCGGCGAGCAAAACAGAGCGTGGCTTGAGCGGATTCTGTGGACTCACTACCATCCATACTTCATCGAGATCGGCAAACTCAGCCATGTAATTGGCGATGGCCATATGTCCGATATGAACTGGGTTGAAGGATCCGAAAAACAAACCTATATTCATAATGCTATTTTGAGATAAATTCTCTTACAGTTTGTTCTGCTTCAAGCAGCGCATTGGCAAGAGAATCATTTACGATGACCTTGTCAAATAGTGCAGCATGCCCCAGTTCAAACTCTGCCTTTGTAACACGTCTTTCCAGCGTTTCAGCTGTCTCCGTTTTACGATCTATCAGCCTTTGTCTTAATACCTCTATCGAAGGGGGCGACATGAGTATTGCCAGACTATTTTCCGGAAACAATTTCTTTATCCTTAAACCTCCCAACACATCGATATCAAAAACAACATGTTTACCCTCATCCCAAATTCTGTAAACTTCTTCTTTTAAAGTTCCATATCTGGTTCCACTATATACCTCTTCCCATTCAATAAATTTATCTTCTTCTATCTTGGACTGAAAATCTTCTTCTGTTATAAAGTAATATTCGATTCCGTTTTTTTCACCTTCACGCGGTTCTCTGGTAGTTGCAGAAACAGAAAAGGCAAGTTCCGAAATGGTACTTAGTAAATGTTTTACGGCAGTACTTTTACCGGAACCTGAAGGACCACAAAATAAGATCAGTTTATTTTTACCGGTACTCATGATCAAAGAACATTACTTACTTGTTCACGAATCTTCTCCAATTCATCTTTCATCTGAACTACAAATTTTTGAATAGTTGCATCCGATGCTTTGCTTCCAATTGTATTTACTTCTCTGCCTATCTCCTGAGAAATAAAGTTTAGTTTCTTCCCGCTGAAACCTTCTTCAGCTGCAGTTTCCATGAAATAATCAAGATGACTTCTCAAGCGAACTTTTTCTTCCGTTATGTCGAGTTTTTCTAAATAATAAATTAATTCCTGCTCGAAACGATCCCGATCCGGTCCTCCTGTTTTTTCAAATTCTTTGAACTGATTTTCCAAACGAGTCCTGACCAGTTTTGTTCTGTTCAATTCAAAAGGTTCAATTTTCTGCAGCAGTTCGGAGATACTTTCAATTCTCATTTGAAAATCGCGTTCCAAACTTTTGCCTTCTGAATCTCTGAAACTATTAAAAGAAATTACTGCCTGATTGACGGTTGCTTTCATAGCCTCCCATAAATCATCATCTATCGGACTTTCATCTGCGCTCAGCACATTTGGAATACGCAAAATTGCAGACATAAAATCTGAAGCCGGCATATTCAATTCATCTGAGATAGATTTTAACTCCTGATAGTATTGGCTAACAAGTTTGCGATTTATACGTGGCGCATCATCCTGCCCACCATTTCCAAGGCTGATCATCAGATCTACTTTACCTCGTTCTATATCTTTTTGAGCTATGCTCCTTAACTCGGGTTCACGATCGCGCAAACCACTCGGCAGACGCATATTGAGGTCGAGGTATTTGCTGTTTACAGAACGTAATTCAACGGTGATGGAAGTATGTTTATACTCCCCTACTGCTTTACCGAAACCGGTCATGGATCTGATCATAGAAATGTCTTAGATCCACAAAAGTATGATTTATCCTGTAATCTTGTTTTTTAAGCTCATCCAGCCTCCGCCATTATGTGCTTCAAAACCGTTCGAGTTGAGAATAGACTTTGCTGAACCACTACGCATTCCTGATGCACAGCAAGTAATGATCACTTTGTTCTTGTCAAGTTTTTTCAGATTTGACTGAACCGTGTCCAGTGGGATATTCACAGATCCGCGAATATGACCACCCTGGTACTCGCCTTTAGAACGGACATCAACGATGATTGCCCCGTCTTTTAAGAGTTGTTTGTAATCTACCGGAGGCTGTGGCGTAAAAAGTTTCTTGATAAAGCTGAACATAATTAAGGGTTTGAAATGCAAAAGTACTACAGTTGGCAATCAATATCTGCGACAAAAGTCACATAGAAATATCTTGCTTCCAAAAAAATCAAATTCACCAATTAAAGTTAGTTGTTTGCCAAAAATTCATTTCCAACCTATTGACATCCAAGCAAACCAAACTTAATTTCATTCCTACTTCAAAAAATAACCTATAAATTACTTACCATGAAAACAAAAAATTTACTTCTTGTGATTATGTGCTTCGTAGCATTTAATCTAGTGAGCATTCAGACAAATGCTCAAGTAGCGCCAACATGTGGTGCAATTATTCTTACCGGTGATGATGCAGATGATCATGGGAACCAGGCAACGTATGCTTTGCTATTTGATCAGATCATGGCAAATGTTACCAATGGAAAAACAGGCATCCTTGCTATTGGAGTTGATGCCGGTTCTATTGCATCTTCCTGGATCAATACAGTTTCAGGATTAATGGCTGTACCTCAAACAGTGACCATGGTAAATGATGCAGCTATCAGTACTGAATTACTTGGAGAATATGCAATTCTCTTTGTTCCAAGTGATATTTTCGATACGGATGGTGGTATAAGCCAATCTGAAAATGATCTTTTGGTTGCCAGAGCAACTGATGTGGCTGCCGCTATCAACGCAGGTGGCGGTCTTTTTGGAAATACACAAGGACAACTTACCAATGCTTATGGATATCTTGGGAATGTAGGTGCATTCACAACTCTGGCTGTAGATCCAACAGGCACTTTACCAAGTTTCAACAGTTTTGATGATGTTACTTCTACACCCGCTGGAAATCTGTTGGGTATAACAGATGTTAATCTTGACCACTGCTGTTTTCACAATGTATTTACTTCTTATCCTTCATTCTTAAATGTACTTGCTGTAGCTAATACACCTGCTGTAGGCGATGAAGCTTATAACGGAATGGCTGTGATACTTGGCGGTGCTCAGGTTTGTGTTAGCACTACATGTCCATTATCCCACGGCTACTGGAAGAATCATGCTTCTGCATGGCCTGTATCTGCAACTCCAATGTTGCTGGGTACTGTTCATTCCTATTCACAAGCTCAGTTGTTGACTCTATTTAACTCTCCTGTTGGAGTTGGTAAAAAAGCAGACGCCAGCATCATCTTGGCTTATCAGCTTATTGCTGCAAAATTAAATTTTGCAAATGGAGCTGTGCATCCGGCGGTAGCGGCTACAATTGCTGCTGCTGATGCTTTAATTGCAGGGCGTGCATTGCCTATCACACCTAAGAAAGCTCCTAGCTCAACTGAAGGTGCTCAAATGGTAGCATTAGCCTCCATTCTGGAAGCGTATAACACCAGCGTTAACCCAGTTTGTGCACCTCCTGTAGTTGCAAGAAAAGCAAACTTTGTAAATCAGGCACAGATGAAGACTCAAATTCATCCTAACCCTGCTAATGGTGCAACTACCATCGAATATGTAAAAGAGGCAAACTCACAAACATTGATTCAGATCCATGATATGAGTGGTAGAAAAGTTGCTGATTTGAAAAATGAATTCGAAACTGCAGGACAGCAGCGCGTTACTTGGGATTCTAATTCCTTACCAGATGGCGTATATTTCTATACGATCACATCCGGAACCCAACAAGAAAAAGGAAAAATTCTTATCAAGCACTAGTTTTATTTTCATCAAAGAAAGGCGGCCATTGTGTCGCCTTTCCTTTTTTGGGCATGTCTCTCGTTTCAATAAGTTCAACTCGGGTCGGGTCATCCGGTATATTCCCGCAC
>JBBKWX010000199.1:0-23989 GCA_037969175.1 Bacteroidia bacterium
CACAGAATGGAATAAATAGCTTCTGAGAGATCTGCGGGAAATATTCTCTATTGTTAGCTTGACGCGTATGCGAAGTTTCGGGGTATACAGAGTTCTCAGAGATTGAAGAGAAATTTTTGTGCCAAGCAGATAAAATAAAACCACTTAGAGCACATAGGTCACAAGTTGCACTAAGAGATTATTAAACATTTTTTCTACAAAAAATTACGTAAACTACGTAGCACTCTTAGTGTAACTAAGTGTACTTGTGACCTTAGTGGTAAAAAAATCAAAATATCGAGAAAAAAAACTAAAATTTATTCCGGACAACAATGCTTTTTTTATCCACAATTCGACTGTGAAATATCCATTTATCAATTAAGAATATTTAACAGATGGGGGCAGTTAATATTTAGTTCAGATTCACCGGAAGTCGGATGGGACGGCCAATATAAGGGGCGCGCAGTTGAAAATGGAAATTACATTTACCAACTTAGATTCATAGCAGATCAGGGAGAAATTAATCGTGAACAAATTCTCTTTGGAAGCGTTGTTTTGATCCGATGATTTATTCAGGTTGAATAATTAATTTTTCAATCATACTATTCTCCTTTGTATTCAATCTGACAAAATAAATTCCCGACTCCAGTTTTTCTTTTACGCGAATCTCATTCAAAGAATTTTCATTGATCTTTTTTTGATAAACAATTTTACCGCAAACATCAACAATGATCAATTCTGCTTCATTCATCCTGAAATTTGTTTTGATAACAAATTCGTTAGTCGCCGGGTTTGGATACAACTTAAAATTCAATTCCTGAAGATCATTAATACCAACTGTTTGTGAAATGTAATGGGAGATCACATCGTCGCTTGTAGCTTGATCCCCTGCTGCATCTACCATAGCAGCAATGGTATAATTAATTCCTGCTGAAAAAGATGCCGTAGTTGTAAATGTATAATCCAAGGAATCACCGGAGTTGATCGTTGCATTTACAATCTCGCTGGCGCCTAATACACCATTGATAAAATACTTTACAGTTGGTTGAGAAATTGCCACATTACCCACATTTTTAAATCTGAATTTGATAAGTGTTGAAGCACTAAGATCAGAACCATAAACAGGATTCATGATTTTTTCTCCTTTCAGATTGATATAATTTGCAGAAGCAATATGTTGATCAGACTTTTCAATCAGGTATGCGTGGATCTTGTAGTGTGGCTCTGTATGTGAACTTCCGTTATATCCTGTATTTAGAAAATTAGTATAGTTCTCAAGTTCATAATCCAACAATAAATTTTGTCCCGGAATTGCATCCAGAGAAATATCTTCTATCAATGGATAAACTCCCTGACCGGGACACCATCCGGCACGCGCATATAGCCAGGTCCCGTTCTGATTGTTGCATGAATTTGACGCACAATCTGCCTTCCATAAATAATGTGAAGAAAAGATATTTCCATTCACTTTTATAAGATGAGTCTTGGGAGAAAATTCTGCTGCATTATCTGTGTTAGCCTGACCATGCCCTGTGATCGTCATTCTGAAATCAGTAGCTTGTGTGTTAGGATGAATAGGATTTGTTCTATCCGGAAGATCGTAGGAAACTGTAGGTTCTCCATAGACCCAGTTGTCATTATCCCATAGCGCTGTGATTCGCTGATAAGGATGCGGATCATATCCTTTTACAAATGTGAGTGAAGCATTAAGCAACCAACCCGATGCTCCCCAAACCTGAATATACGATTCGAAATCACAAGATCCCTGTAGCAAAGATTTGAATGAAGTAACGTCTATTTGCCATGGTCCACAAGCTTTTCCATAGGGAGTGATGAATCTTGCAAGTTCGTAAGTCTGACCATTCTTGATCAACGAGATCTTCGCAGGCTGATCCCAGGGATCGCATCCGGTAGCAGGACAAGCCAGACTGATATTCATGATGATCTGCTTGTACATGGCATTATTATCAGGAAGCGGAATAGAACTTAAATGTGTTTGTCCGGCAGCGGCAAAATTATGCTGTTTGTTTGTGAATAATGGGATCGTTAAAATATCTCCGTTACCCGGTTTGTTATAGGAAAAAGTAAGTGAATCGTTGTATGGATTTATATCTCCTACAAGCGATGCAAACACTTTCAGGGTATTGTTATTTCCTGCCGACTGGATTACGGATTGGAAGGCATGTTCATACGCCGCACCCGGAGCAAGGGACATACTCAGCACTTCGTTTACGACTGCATTTGAATTTAATTTATATCCAACATTGAGTGATGTAATTGTAGAAGTTCCGGTATTTGTAAAAACTGCTTTGATACGGGAAGTACCGGAGAAAAAGGTGATCTGATCAGGAGATACCACGCCCGTAGTTTTTATATCGGCTCCTGAAGCAACATATCCGGGAAACCATGGGTTACCGGTAAAATTCGTTAGTGTACCCAAAGTGTTTGTGGTAGGCATTTCATTCGGTGTAGTTGTTCCGGATGTTTGATTGAATTTATAATACGCGACCAGCCCGGGAGTTGTGCTTGGAAGATCTACGGTATCGTTGGTTGCTATCTCGCTTTGCGTTCTTGCGATATTCCAGATCCGAAGCTCGTCTATACAGCCATTGAATCCCCTGCCGGTGAAGCCGGGGCTCCAGCCAATGTTAAGATTAGCTGTGGAAGCAGCGATAGCAGCAGAAGCGTTACTACCGGCCAGATTTCCGTTGATATAAATTTTAAGAGTGCCATTGTCCATCACCCCTGCAACGTGGTACCATGAATTTGTTTGCATCACAGGTGAGCTTAATACTTCGGTCCAGTTTCCATTGCCATTGCCCACTGTAAAACTGAGTTTACCATTGGCTCCGCATCTAAGAACATAGCCGGTTTGTGGATCTACATCCGTACCTGCTATTGTCCCTTGCCATTGCTGAGGCTTCCAGGTAAGTGCATTGATCCATGCTTCAACTGTAAGCGCATTGGCCGAGTTAAAAGCAGGGTTAGCCGGAACAACAACTTTATCGTCCACGCCATCAAAAAACAGACTGGCTTGTTGGGCTTTAGCAGGAAAGAATGATAGTATCGATACTGTAAATAGGATTGAAAATCTGGAAAAATGGGACATGAGCGTTGAATAGTAAATATGAATAAGCAAGATAAGAAAATGTTCCTGCTTTATAGATCTATATTTCTATTTGAATGATCGGATCAAGTAACTAATCTTGAAATAAAGGGATGAACCCGGCATGCACTAATTCATCACTCCATAGATCTTTTTAAGATCTTCATCCTTCTCAAAACGAATAGCCTCATTCATCCTTTCTTCTGCGAATTTTTTAATGCGTATCACGCTATCCAGTTCTGTTCTTAACACTCCCGTATTATCCGAAGATAATTTTTTTTGCATTTCCTTTTCGCGTTCAGCGAGTTTGTTAACCAATTGCCCTAACCCTTGAACAGAGGCCATCCTGACCAAAAACTCATTGTCATTTTTTCCTGCATATTCAAGTTTCTTTATAGCATCCATCATATTTGATTCATTACAAATCAAAATGAAATTAGCAAAATGACGGATCAGGTAATATTTATCAAACCCATTTAATAAGGGAATTGTTTTACTAAAATATGCATAGTTTTCATCACTGCCATATTCCGCATAAATACCGGCAATAGCGATCTTCAAATTATTACTTTGCTCATCTTCATAATACTTGATCTTTTGAAAACCATCTTTTCTTTCTGCTTTCACATAGGCAGTGAGGCCGGCACCCAATACTTTATATGAAGAATCCTGTAATGATTCTTTATAGATAGTTGTCAGATCATCCCCTTTATAATAAGCACTCAAAGCCTTGATAGCGGCAGTACGTACGACAGACTTCTTATCACTGACGGCTAAATTTATCAAAGATCTTCTAACTTCTTCATCACCTTTTTCAGCCAATATGGAAACGTTTTTTATTGCAGCAAGTTGAATGCTAAAATGTTTATCATTCATAGCATTCTTAACGAATTCTGCTTCCGGAGTACCTGCTTTATAATTTGCTGACAGTGCATTGATCGCTTCTAATCTATCTAAATACAGAGGAGCATTTTTATATTGAAACATCCACTCTGCATTTGATTTGCGATCTACTTTTGCACACAATAAATACTTCTCAGCATCTATATTTACCAATACCGGTTTGGTCTTGGAATCAAAAACAAATACTTCATTTGCCTTGCTGAGGAATACTTCTTTACGTTCAACAGTAACTCCATTATAGATATCAATTGCTAAAGGCATTTTGTATATAGGGAAGCGCTCTGTGTCCTGCTTCTGTAGGATATCAACAGTTATTTTAGCAGACAGAGAATCATAGGTAGAACTAAGATCCAGATTGGGATGACCGGGTGATAAAAACCATTGATCAAAAAACCAATTCAGATCTTTCCCTGTAATTTTTTCGAATGAAAGTCTAAGCTGTGCAAGTTCGACGCTACCGAATTTGTTGGTCTCTAAATAATCTTTTACAGAAGCAAAAAATGCTTCTTCGCCAACCACTCTGCGAAGCATGTGTAATACGCGGGAACCTTTCTGATATGAATGTGCATCAAACATATCATCCACCTCTTCATAGTCATACCGAATCAGCTTTTCCTGTTTGCTGTTTGCTTCTTTCAAATAAGTAGTTAGATCTTTCTGGAAATGATAATCTGCTTCTTCCTTGCCGTATTTATGGTTAAACCATAGATATTCTGCATACGTGGCGAATGCTTCATTCAGTGTGGTATTTGACCATGACTCACACGTTACGAGATCTCCAAACCATTGATGCGCTATTTCATGAGCAACAAAATCTTCCGCATCACCATCGATCAATTCACGTGTTGTTTTCTGAACAAATTCACCATAAACAATAGCTCCGGTATTTTCCATTGCCCCCGAAACAAAATCTCTCACATAAACCTGATCCAATTTTTCCCAGGGATAATCAAAGCCCAGTTTTGTAGAAAAGAATTCGAGGATCTCAGGTGTATTTTTGAAGATCTCTTTTGCATGTTCAGCATACCCGGGTTCTACATAATACCCAAGTTCCATATTTCTCCATTTATCTTTCACTACTGCATATTTACCAATCGCCATCATGGTCAGATAAGGTGTATGTGTTTTTGTTTGTTTCCAATGATCTGTTCGGGTTCCGTTTGGGTTTAAGCTGGAATACTGCAGGATTCCATTACTCAGTGTCACAAAGGAAGTATCAATGGTGATGTTTACCTCTTGTGTCATCCGTTGATTTGGAGCATCAATAGTTGGAAACCAAACAGAACTACTTTGCGATTGTCCCTGAGTCCAGATCTGTTTTGGCTTATACAAATCTGATCCGTCGGCATTGATAAAATAAAGTCCTTTATCAGAGGTGATCGCTGTTCCTGACTTGGTCACAAGCTCTTCAGGCTTAGCTATATAATCGATCTTCAGCGTATAGGTCTCATTACGTGTATATTCTCTTCCCAGATCTATTATCAGCTTTTCATTCGCCAGATAATATGGAATTGCATTCGTTTGTTCCCCTTCCAGCATCCAAACTTTTTTGACTTCCATGGCTCTGGCATCCAGTTCAACGGATCGGACTGGATAGAAATGCGGACGCAGTGTGATGGTTGCCATACCAATCAATTGTCTTTTGTTCCAATCAAAACTGACATCTAAAATGGTGTGTATCAAAGCACTGTTGATCTCTCTGCTGGCATGATAGACTTCAGATTTTGTCTGGATCTGACCGGAAGTATGTTTATTTGCATCTAATCCATCAATTGCATTTTTGGTTGAATTACATGCCAATAAGCTGATAATAAAGGCAAATGCTAAGGTTTTTTTGAACATCATAATATATTTCGATGAGCAAAGGTCATCATTCAGAACCATTTTTTCAAGCAAGTAAATATTTGTATCTTCAAGCCACAGATCAATGCTTTTGAATTATTTTTGTAAAATGATAAAAGTTCAGACCGAAGAGGGAAAAGAATATACCTGGGAAAAAAGTGAAGCTGAAGGAACAGCGCGCATTAATGGAAGTGAAGTTGTTTGGGATAAAATAGAATTACGCAAAGGTGTATTTCATATACTGAAAGAAAACAGATCCTACAGAGCTGAAATTATTGAAAGCGATCCAAAAACCAAGGAGATTCGGATAAAAGTAAATGGAATCGAATATAAATTCAAAGTAAAAGATCGTTTTGATCTATTACTGGAAGAGATGGGTATTGAGATGGCCGGTTCAAAGAAAGCTGATGATCTGAAAGCACCCATGCCCGGATTGGTGATAGAAGTGAGGGTTGAAGCCGGTCAAGCTATTCAAAAAGGGGATCCGATGATCGTCCTGGAAGCAATGAAAATGGAAAATATTTTGAAAGCTGCATCGGAAGGTGTTGTTAAATCCATTCTTGTGATAAAAGGAGATAAAGTTGAAAAAAACACTGTGCTGGTTAGCATGGAATAAATAAATAAGATTATGAAATCGAGAAGAGAATTTCTGATGAAAAGTGCTGCAGCAGCAGTAGGTGCGATAGCACTTGGAACAGTAAATACGGACATGTTTGCAAGCACAGTAACCCCAATATTGGAACCTGCAAGTCCGCATGACATGCCATTGCCAAGACTTCCTTATGCTTTTGACGCCTTAGAGCCTTACATTGATAAGATGACCATGGAGATTCATTATACCAAACATCATCAAGGCTATGTCAATAATTTGAATAATGCGCTGAATGAGCTGGGGCTAGGGCATTCTCACCTTACAGCAGAACAGCTTTGTGTAAATGTATCGAAGTATAATACTGCCATACGCAACAATGCCGGTGGCCATTTCAACCACAGTCTGTTCTGGTCGGTGATGAAGCCACAGGGTGGCGGGAAACCAACAGGTGCAATTGCTGAGGCTATCACGAGTTCTTTTGGAACTTTCGAGGCGATGCAAAAAAAGTTCAATGATGCTGCTAAGTCAAGATTCGGCAGTGGCTGGGCTTGGTTGGTAGTGCGCGATGGAAAACTAGATATCGGATCAACAGCTAATCAGGATAATCCCTTAATGGATATCAGCGAATTTAAAGGAACTCCGGTTCTGGCATTGGATGTATGGGAGCATGCATATTATCTGAAGTATCAAAACTTACGTGGCGATTATATCAGTAACTGGTGGAATGTTGTAAACTGGGATGAAGTGAATCGCAGGTTCGCAGTTTCTGCAAAATAGATCAATACCAAAAAAGAATGAAGCCCGCTCCTGCAAAGGAACGGGCTTTTGTTTTTTAAATAAACCTGCATATAAGCGGTGGTGGAAATGGGTAGGTTTGCAGAACTTTGCAGACCGAGTTTCAACCTAACAAGTTAATGCGACCGCCTAAAAGTAGCCTGTTTCATAAATGCTGGTGCATTTATGAAACCAACGGCTTGAAACCTTTACAGGTCGTAGAATTCACGTAGTGAGCCAAAGTATAAATTATTCCATCCTTCTACAATATCTTTATAATCTTCATCGGGGATATTGGTATGTCTCAACTCCACAGAAGTGCCATCAGGATGATCATGCAATTTGATGGTAACGATGGATGCTTCATCCTGTTCACCAAAATACCATTGCTGAACGATCAATCTTTTATCTTCAAACTCCAGATTTTTTCCGGTGATGCTGCCTTCCCACAAAGAAAATTCAGAGCCGGGCTCGGTACTCATCACTGCGGCTTCGCCCGACCAAAGCTGAATGGTTAAGGGGTTGGTCAATGCGGCATAAACATCGCTGTTATCTGCGCCAATGGTATAGTATTTTTTGTAGTCCTTCATATTCTGTTGAAATGAATTGCAAAGTTAATTTTAAAACTCACCACGGAAAAACAGAAACACGAAAAACACGGAAAAATAAATACGAGATGCAGAAATAGGTTTGGGGAAAAGAATTTAAACACTAAGGCTCCAAGTAATTATAAGGCACCAAAAAAGAGACAAAATTCTCTGCGGTTAAATTCTCCGCACTGTTACTCCGCACTCATTTATGGGTTTGAGTTTTGTCACTCACTTCCTACTTCTCACTCCTCACTTCTTAATTTAGGAAGGAAATCGCAATTCTCATTTTGCATTTTACAGTGTTTTTTAGAAATTAGCATTTAATTTTAAGTGATTTATTATGAAACCGCCAGTTTTTCACTCCCAGCGTTTTACCATTCAACCTTACAGAACGCATGATGAAGACAGATTTGTTGAGATTTGTTTGGATAAAAATGTCGGGGAATTTATGACCGGACCTTCAGATGACGAGCTTGAAGTTAGAAAGCTATTCCATAAAGGATTTGAGATCTATGCCGACGAAAATTCGAAAAGATGGTTTTGGTTATGGGGTGTATACGAAGGAGATAAACTATGTGGTCATCTGGAATTAAAACAGAGCGAAAACACGGATGAGGGAGAATTGGAGACTGTCTACATGGTACATCCCGATGAAAGAAACCGTGGAATTATGAGTGAAGTATTGATGAGCCTTAGAGATAACCAACACAGCTGGGGTAGAAAGATCATCGCAACTGTAAATCCTGAAAACAAATTCTCATTGGCCATATTAGAAAAATGGGGAATAGAACGTCAGGAAAGTTTGAAAGATCCGGATGATCCCAATAATGAATATCTTAAGATCTGGCTCAGATAAAAAGATCTTTTGCATGCTCCTTTTCAAGATCCAGCAAAAACTTTTTTCTCCACAAACCGCCTGCGTAGCCCGTCAGGCTGCCATCTCCACCTATCACTCTGTGACAAGGAATCAGAATAGCTATTTTGTTTTGTCCGTTCGCACTGGCTACAGCACGAACAGCTTTTGGATTATTTAAGGCAATCGACTGTTCCTTATAGGACCTGGTTGTACCATAGGGGATCTCTGTCAAACCTGACCACACACTTTTTTGGAATTCGGTTCCTTCAAGGTGCAAAGGAATTTCAAAAACCGTTCTATCACCTTCAAAATATTCTTGTAGTTGCAATACTAATTTAGAAAATAAAGGGTGATCTCCTTCAATCAGAATTATATCCTCATTATTTTTCAAACTTGAAATTTCTTTCTCAGGAATATTAGTTTCATTGAATTCCAGAAAACACAATCCACCATCTATAGCAATTGCTACAAGATCGCCAATCGGTGTCTCGATCTTTCTGACAAAAAATGGAATTTTTTCTTTACTTGCCGATGGAGATGAACCGGTAATTTTCTTGAAAGAATCCGCGAAGCCACTCAGACTCTCGTACCCTGTATCATACGCTGCATCACTCACTTTCTCACCGGATCTAATCTTTTCAAAAGCCTGATTGATACTCATGGTTCGTTGGTATGCCTGAAAACTGATGCCATGATACTTCATAAACCAACGTCTGATCCTCGCAGGATCTATCCCTCTGGATTTAAGATCCAGTTCATTGATCTTCACAGAAGGATCCTTTTGAATCTCAGATAAGATCTCTTCAATATATTCCGGAGTTTGTCCGGGCTTTTCCAACGGCCTGCAAACTTTACAGGGTCTGTAACCACTTGCCAGCGCATCTTTCGCATGATCAAAATACTCTACATTTTTTTGCAATGGCTTTCTTGCAGTGCAGGTGGGTTTGCAAAATATTCCGGTGGTTTTGATCGCTGCATAAAAAGCACCTTCATAGCTTTTATCCTTTTCAACAAGTGCTTTATACTTTACTTCATCTGAGATCTCAAACATCATATACAAATCTACTCAACACAAATACGCTCAACAACCGAAAAAAGTGCATGTAATTTTATGTCTTTGGAAAACCCTCATGCTGCATCACACGTAAGGCCTGATCAATATGCCTTCTATCATGATGATACAAGATAGAACAGGCATCTCTGAGCGAATAGGTGATCCATTTATTAACAGGTGAACTGATCATTATTTTATCCGCATCCAAATCCCGAATTTGATCAAACCAGTGTAAAAATCCTTCCAGCTGGTAGGTGTATTCTATCACAATATCAGGACGGATTTCGCTTTGCGATGGTTCGAAAACCGGAAATGTTTTTGACTTTTTTATATTCTCCGGAACAACACTTTTCAAGATCTGATTACCTAATATGCCTGAAAATGGATTTATCCTCTGCCAGGAATTCATTTCTTTCCCCTCTATCAAATCATTGAAACATGCATTATATCTGGAATGTGTTATGATCAGATGATCCAGACATTGTCCTATGCTCCAGGCTTTCGGAGCTGGTTTCCAATTGATCTGTATAGCATTGAGTGAAGAAAAAAGTTCATTGATTCGCTTCGCTTCTTCACGCATACCGTGGATGGCTGTTTTCTGATCAACTTTATACTCTTCTGTGTTTTTCATAACAAAGGCGTTTTTCTCAAACTCTTTTTTTCAGATAAATTCCTTTTCAAATGCAATCTTTTTTCTCTGGCAGCTTTACCCGGTTTTGTCTTTTTCCGCTTTGCTAAAACGGTCAATCCTTTCTCTAAAAGTTCGAGCATTCTTTCGATCGCAATTTCTTTATTGTCGATCTGACTTCTTCCATCCTGACTGACTACTCGGATCTCACCACTCTTGTTTATTCTGCCTTGCAATTTATGAAGCAACAGTTCTATTTGTTCCGGTTCAAGGATCTTGCTTTCAGAAGGAATAAACAGAATCTCAACACGGGTATTGGTCTTATTTACATGCTGTCCGCCCGGACCGGAACTCCTGCTGACTCTCATCGAAAACTCCTCCACTATTCTTTTATCGATGGTCATCATATCAAGACTTCAAATCAAAATTATCTGCGTCAGCCAAAAATGAAAAAGAGGTTCTGAATTTCTTTAATTCATCATAAGACAAATCAACCTGAAGTAATTCAGATTCTCCCTGTTTTGCTGCTCCCAAAGTTTCTCCTGCCGGTCCTAAAACTATTGAATCACCTGTATGTGTAACACCATTCCCATCTAAACCAACTCTGTTTACTCCGGCAACCATGGCTTGATTTTCTATCGCTCTTGCGATCAATAATTGTTTCCAGGCAAATGATCTTCTTTCAGGCCAATTAGAAACATATATCAATAGATCATATTCATTTCTGTTTCTGCTCCATACCGGAAACCGAAGATCATAACAAATGAGTGGACAGATTCTCCAACCTTTCAAATTTACGATGAGCCTCGCCGTTCCTGCAGTGTAAACTTTTTCTTCTTTTGCCAGCGAGAACAAATGACGTTTATCATAATATTCATATTCTGCATTCGGCTTCACCCAAAATAAACGATTATAAAATTCACCTGTATCGACACGGATAATAAGACTACCTGTCACCACCGCATCTTTTTGTGCAGCCAGTTCTGCCATAAATTTCAGAGATGCACCATTCATCTCTTCTGCAAGCAGATCGGCATTCATGGAAAAACCGGTACTCCACATTTCAGGAAGTATGATCAGATCTACATCATTCTTGGCTATGCTGCCAAGCAATTTTGTGATTTGTTCTTTATTCACAATTGGGTTTTCCCAAACCAGATCCGTCTGGACCAGTGCAATTTTTAAATTAGAAGGAGTTGAAATTATATTTTCCATTTACATTCCGGATTTAGCGGCGCATATTTTTTCTGCTGCCCTTTTTAATGTCTCATCCTCTTTGGCAAAACAAAATCTCAATACTTTATTATCCTGAGGACGACTATAAAATACAGAAACCGGTATGCTGGCAATTCCGTTTTCCTTTGTCAATCTTATTGCAAAATCTGTATCTTTTTCTTCCGTGATATCATTATAGGAAAGTAATTGAAAATACGTTCCGGACGAGGGCCTAAGCTTGAAAGCAGAACCCTCGACAAGAGAAATAAAAAGGTCTCTTTTCTTTCTATAAAATTCTCTCAATCCCATAAAATGATCTGCATTTCTCAGGTAATCTGCGAGTGCATATTGTATCGGAGTATTCACAGAAAATACCATGTACTGATGTACTCTTCTGAACTCAGCCATCAAATTTGCAGGTGCAATACAATAGCCAATTTTCCATCCTGTTGTGTGAAATGTTTTTCCAAAAGAGGATACGATAAATGAGCGTTCAGCAAGCAGAGGATATCTTGCAAGACTTTGATGTTCATATCCATCAAAAATCACATGCTCATAAACTTCATCACTCAAAATAATAATGTCTGTGTCTTTCGTTAATTTTTCCAGCGTCTGCATATCTCTGGCTGTGAGTATGGATCCTGTAGGATTATGTGGAGTATTCAAAATGATCATTCGGGTACGATGTGTGATCAATTTTTTTACCTCATTCCAATCAATCCTATAATCCGGAAGTTTTAGCTGGATATAGATCGGGTTACCTCCGTTCATTTCAACTGCCGGAGTATAACAATCATAAGCCGGTTCAAAAATGATTACTTCATCATCTTCTTTTATGACGGCAGAAATTGCAGTATAAATGGCTTGAGTACCTCCTGCGCAAACAGTAATTTCAGTTTCAGGATCATAGATCGCAGAATACAACATTTCTGTTTTGATTGCGATGGCCTCACGCAATGGCATCACTCCCTGCATAGGTGCGTATTGGTTGAACCCTTTACGCATATAATTTTCAACGAGGTCGAGCAACTCAGGCGGGCAAGAAAAATCTGGAAATCCCTGACTCAGATTTATAGCCTGATGTTCTACTGCCAGGCGGCTCATCACAGAGAAAATAGTAGTTCCTACTTTAGGTAGTTTTGATTTGATGATTCCCGGGTACTGTGGCATAATTAATCTTCTGAATTGAACACGATTTGCATCATGTAAACATCCAGCAAGTTACCAAATTTTCTGCCTACTTCCTTCAATACGCCTACATGTTTATAATGTAGCGCTTCGTGTAAGTGAATACTGGCCATACTTCCCTGAGAAATTCTGGATAAGATACTGTGAAGACCAACCTTTTTTCCTTCCAGCGTTATTATCTTCAATAATTTTTTACCTATTCCAATCCCCTGAAATTCGGGTTTTACATAAAAGGAAACTTCAGCAGTACTGTCATATGCGCATCTGTCAGACCATCGGCTTAGGCTTGCCCAGCCTACGATCGTACCATCTTGCTCAGCAATAAAAATAGGAAAATTATTACTGTGTTTACTGAACCAGATCAATTGTTCTTCTGCTGATTTTTCTTCTGTATCGAATGTAGCTGTTGTATTCACAATTGCCTCATTGTAGATTTCTGTGATCGCATCAAGATCGTTTACGGTGGCTGGTCTTATGTTAAGCATAAATTATTGATCTAATAAGGAATATGAGATTCGGGTAATCCCGCTTTTGCTTTTCAATTTATAAATTTTTATTGGAGGCAGTTCGGATGTATTTCCCATATGTGTTCCTCCGCAAGGGCATGCCGACAAACCTCCTATCATCACCAATCTCACAGGTTCGTCATCTCTAAGGTAATCTGCTTTTCGATGACAATATTCAAAAACCTGATCTTTGGTGATCATCATTGTTGAGATCTCCATATTAATCTGTTGAAGACGATTCATTTCTTCCTGCAATGCATTTAAAATCTGCTCTCTTTTTTCAGGCGGGATCAAGCCTTCATATTCTACATAAGACCCTTCTTCAAAATGGTATCCTTTGCTAGGTACCAGCATTTGATCGCCTATATTATCCACTGCCAGATCGAGGAGATGGCCCGCAGAATGAATTTTAGAAAGTAGTGTTCGCCTCGACTCATCAATTTGAAGTATTGCCTCACCCGAAAACTCTGCAGATCTGGGTTCAGCTTTACCAAAATGATAGATCCTATCATCAATGATTCTTACTTCATCAACCTTAAATATTCCCTGCTCTGTTTTGATGTAGCCCTTGTCCCAAGGCTGTCCGCCACCTTGAGGATAAAAAATAGATTGATCCAGGATCAAAAATTTCTTCTCGTCTTCCTCTCGCTCACCCGATTCGAGTATCGTTGCTTTTGCTGTGAAAAGCTGCTGATCTTGGAGGTAGAGTTTTCTTGTTGCCGACATTTAGTTCAGTGTAAGACTATTAGAAACGATAAATATAATAGAAATCGGTTATAAATCACTAGTTTTTTCTCTCTGTGCATCTATTGCTATAGCACACGGATAGCACGGATCCAGACGGATTTACACGGATTTTTTTAATAGGAACGCGGATGACGCGGATTAAGCGGATCTACATAGATTTTTTTATACTCATAGTTTGGATTTGAAACAAATTTTGACCTTTGTCCTTTCATGATTCGTATCTTGCAATTCGTATCTCGTAATTATTTTCTTGTGTTTTTGTTCTTCTGTGTTCCCCTTCTTTTAACACCAAAGCTCAAAGTTGAATAAGGACAAATATTTTTAATTCATCGCTTTTTTTTAGCATTTTTGTATCAAATCCCTAAAACAATAATCAAATGAAAATTAAGATCTTCGGCATCATGGCTTTATGCCTTGTTTTTATTGCCACATCCTGCTCGGATAAAAAAGAAGCAAAGACCTATACTACAGATGAGATAAGTGCAGAAAGCAAAAAGGCTAATGAGCTTTTCGATAAGTTATTTGATGAAACAGTAGATCGTTATCCTGAGTACCTGAGTTATTTGGGAAATAAAAAAGACTATGACAAATGGTCTGATCACAGTGATGAGATGGCAAAGAAAGAACTTGAGATCCAAAAGGGATACTTGGAAAAACTAAAGAAGGAGATCAATTTCGATGCGCTGGATGAGAATACACGCATCAGCTATCGCATGTTTGAAGAAGATGTGAAGCAACAGGAAGAAGGATTTAAATTCCGTTTCCATAATTATCCTATTGAACAAATGGCAGGTTATCATTCAGATATTCCGACGTTCATGATCAACATTCACACAGTAAGTAATGTGAGTGATGCCAATGCCTACATCAAAAGACTTGAGACCATGGATGCCATGATGGCTCAGCGTATGCAAGGTATGTTGACTCGCGAAGAAATGGGGATCATTCCACCAAAATTTGTTTTCCCAATGGTTCAAAATGACATCAAGAATATCCTTACAGGAAAGCCTTTTGATAAGTCGGCACAAAATTCTCCTTTGCTTGACGATATTACAGCCAAAGTAAATGCACTTGATAGTGCTGATACAGCAACTAAAAAAGATCTTATTACCAGAGCTGAAAAAGCATTGGTTGAGCATATAAAACCCGCTTACGAAAACCTGAGCAATTACCTCACTGAGCTTGAAAAGAAAGCAACGGATGAAGATGGTGCATGGAAATTTCCTGATGGTGCAGCATATTATAATTATGCGCTAAAAAAGACAACTACCACCGATCTTACTTCAGATCAGATCCATGAACTTGGGCTAAAAGAAGTAGCACGTATTCAGACAGAGATGCGTGAGATCATGAAGAAAGTGAATTTCAAATCGGATAGCCTGCAGGAGTTTTTTCATTTTATCAGAACGGATCCACAGTTTACATTTCCGAATACAGATCCGGGCCGACAAGCTGCACTTGATAAGAACATCCAGATCATAGATGGTATCACAGCGCGTCTTGATGAACTTTTCATAACTAAACCAAAAGCTAAACTCGAAGTAAAACGTGTGGAAGCTTATCGCGAGAAATCGGCAGGTGGTGCTTTCTATCAGCAACCTGCTTTAGACGGTTCAAGACCCGGCACCTATTATCTCAACGTTTACAACACAGCCGATCAGCCTATCTATCAGATGGAAGCATTGGCTTATCACGAAGCAATCCCCGGCCATCATATGCAGATCAGCATAGCCCAGGAATTACAGGGTGTGCCCAAGTTCCGCAAAATGGGCGGTTTTACTGCCTATGTAGAAGGATGGGGATTGTACTCTGAATTGTTACCAAAAGAATATGGCTTTTATCAGGATCCATATTCTGATTTTGGAAGGCTGGCAATGGAGATCTTCCGCGCAGCCCGACTGGTGGTTGACACAGGAATCCACAGCAAAAAATGGACCCGTCAGCAGGCCTTGGATTATATGTTACAAAACACGTCGAATCCAGTTTCTGATATAGAAAAAGAGGTAACGCGTTATATTGTTTGGCCTTCGCAGGCTACGGGCTACAAGATCGGGATGCTCAAGATCCTTGAGCTAAGAGAAATGGCAAAAGCAGAGTTGGGAGATAAATTTGATATCCGTGAATTCCATGAAGTGGTTCTTACTCAGGGCCCGGTTCCATTGAGTATCCTGGAAGAGATGGTGAAAGAGATGATCGCTAAAAAGAAGGCTAACGCTTAAATTTTTCTTTTAACGCAAAGAAGCAAAGAGCATTTCAATTCATCATTTTCTTATATTAAGAATGTGAATTACTACTCATCTTTTAGCAAAGAAGCAAAAAACTGTAGAATAATCTTTGCTACATCTTTGCTTCTTTGCGTTAAAACATTTTTTTTGCTTGATGAGAATCAGTGTAGATTTTCATCGAATTATATAGGAACGCGGATTACACGGATTAGGCGGATTTACACGGATTTCTTTTTATTGTAATTCGAAAACACTTTTCTTCTGAATTCGGCTTTTTTTCCGAAATTCAATAATAGACCAATTTCTAAATTCGTCGCCTTTAGATAATTAACCAACTGAACTTCATGCATTTCATGAAGACATTCAGCAGCTTTCAATTCAATGATGATATTATCATTGACAAGTAAATCAGAATAGTACTCACCAACAATTTGATCATGATAGTAAACAATTATTTGTTTTTGTTTTTCACATACCAAGCTAAGTGATATCAATTCTAAATACAAAGCGTTTTCATATACCTTTTCCAAAAAACCATAGCCCAATTCGTTGTATACTTTGTAGAAAGCTTTGATTATTAATTCTGTCGTATTTTGATATTTCAATTCCATATTATCTAAAGATCTAATAGAATTAATATTATCCGTGCTCATTAAAAGCTGTTTTCTTAAAGCAACATCCAGACATAAAAAATTGAACAGAACAAAAAATCCGCGGAAATCCGCCTAATCCGTGTAATCTGCGTTCCTATTTTAAAAGCCGTTCTAATAGAACCAATCAATCCGTTTTCTGCCTTCAGAAGGGTATTGTTTTTTCTAACAAAAGGTTTTAAGGATCATTTCAAATTATCGTACTTAAATAAGAAAACACTGATAGAACACGGATGACATGGATCTCCATGGATTAGATAGGAACGCGGATTACACGGATTAGGCGGATTCCCGCGGATAAATTCATATACAGTCTTTGCTTCTTTGCTAAAAGATGAGTAGAAATTCACATTTTAAATAAAAGAAAAAGATGAATTGAAACGCTCTTTGCTTCTTTGCGTTAAAACTTTTTTCTTTAGCTTGATGAGCACAAAGCTAGCTATACATCAAGATCACTAAGCAATCTTAAGTTACTTTTCCACTTATATACTACTGAACCCTCTGAAGCGTTTTCTGCCTTCAAAGGGTTCTTTATTTTTGTTACTTTTGATGCCCTGCAGATTGTGGGAAAATGCATACTATGTCGGGAAACACAAATCCAAAATTCAGGAAATACACTTTAGCCTTATGGCTGGTAATTTTAGTGCCGTTTGTAACAGGTATTTTATTGCTTACAGCCATTGGTTATGGCCTATTTGGTGACCTCCCCTCATTCGAAGAACTGGAGAATCCAAAGAGCAATCTGGCATCAGAAGTATACTCATCTGACGGGGTGGTCTTGGGAAAATATTATTTCCAAAACAGATCTAACATACATTACAACGAATTATCTCCTAACCTGATCAATGCATTAAAAGCCACAGAAGACGTTCGTTTTGAATCGCATTCAGGTATAGATCTCAGAGGATTATTCCGGGTATTCTTCAAAACGATTATCCTTCGTCAAAGCAGCTCGGGTGGAGGAAGTACACTTACACAACAACTTGCAAAAAACTTATTTCCAAGAGAATACAATCAGAACAAACTTAAAGTTGGAATTACCAAACTGAAAGAATGGATCACTGCGATAAAGCTGGAACAGAACTATACCAAAGAAGAAATTCTGGCTATGTATCTTAATACGGTTGAGTTTGGTTCCAATTCATTCGGTATTAAATCTGCCTCACAAACGTTCTTTGCAAAGACCCCCGATTCATTAAATATTCAGGAAGCAGCGGTGCTGGTTGGATTATTAAAAGCTCCAACGTATTACAGTCCGGTGCGTAACCCCGAGAATTCAACAAACAGACGGAATGTAGTGATGTACCAAATGCAGCGTTATGATTTTATCAGCGAAGCCACGTACGACTCACTGAAAGTATTACCAATTCAACTACGTTATCAGGCAGATGATCACAACGCCGGACAAGCAACCTATTTCAGAGAGTTTTTAAGACAAGAGCTCAGCAAATGGTGCAAAGAACATACAAAGGCTGATGGCACCCCTTACAATTTATATCGCGATGGATTGCGCATTTATACCACGATCAACTCTGTGATGCAGACCTATGCCGAAGAAGCTGTTTCTGAACATCTTTCTGATCTGCAGAAAACATTCAATGATCACTGGAAAGGCCGCGAGCCCTGGGGTGTACATACAGAGGTTTTAATACAGGGTATGAAGCGGAGTGACAGGTATATCTCCATGAAATCAGCGGGTATGTCGCAGGATTCTATCAAGAAAGCCTTCAATACACGGATGCCGATGACTGTCTTTTCGTGGGCCGGAGATATTGATACGGTGATGACGCCGATGGATTCCATCAAGTATTACAAATACTTTTTGCAAACCGGATTCATGAGTATGGAACCACAAACCGGTTTTATCCGTGCTTGGGTTGGAGGGAATAATTATCGCTTCTTCAAATACGATCACGTGAAAGAAGGAAAGCGCCAGGTTGGATCTACTTTCAAGCCATTCGTGTATGCGCTGGCTATGCAGGAAAATTATTCTCCATGTTATAAAGTTCCCAATGTACCGGTGACGTTTACCAATGAATTCGGGCAAAAATGGACCCCCAGAAATTCAGATGGGAAATATGGAGGGATGATCTCTTTGAAAGTTGCTTTGGCTGAGTCGGTGAATACCATTACGGCTTATCTGATGAAACAATTCGGTCCTCAAGCCGTGATCGATATGGCGAGGAAAATGGGCATCACTTCGCATATGGATCCCTATCCTTCGCTTTGTCTTGGAACGCCCGATCTAAGCGTATTTGAGATGGTAGGTGCTTATTCAACTTTTGCGAATAAGGGAGTTCATACTGAGCCTGTTTATATCACAAGGATTGAAGATAAAAACGGTATTGTGTTGCAGGAATTTGTTCCAAGAAAAGTTGAAGCTATCAGCGAAGAAACAGCCTATCTAATGCTGAGTTTGTTGCAGGGTGGTGTTCAAATTGGAACAGGCCAAAGGGTCAGATTCAGATATGGTTTGAACAATCCTATTGCAGGAAAGACCGGAACAACCCAGAACAATTCGGATGGATGGTTTATGGGACTTACGCCTGAACTTGTTTCAGGAGTATGGGTGGGTGCAGAAGACAGATCCGTACATTTTCGTTCCACCGCGCTTGGGCAAGGTGCGAATATGGCATTACCCATTTGGGCTTTGTACATGAAGAAAGTCTATGCCAATGAAAAATTAAATGTGAGCCAGGGTGATTTTGAAAGACCAAAATCCCCATTGAGTGTTGAGTTGGATTGTTCCAAATATATTGATCCGAATAAAGCCAGACAGGACTTTGGGTCAGATTTTGGGTTCTAGTAATTAACTGTGTATAGCACACGGATGACACGGGTTTAGACGGATTTACACGGATAAAAAAGGTTTAGATTTTCTTTTTGTCATTTGTGAATAATTTGCGTTTGAACTGTGGTTTTTTGCCAAAATTTAGAAGAAACCCGACCTCAATATCTGAGGCTTTCAAATAATTGATCACCTGCAGTTCATGTTCTTCACATAAAGCTTCTACTGCTTTTAGTTCAACTATTATATTGCCATTGACCATAATATCCGGGTAATATTCACCCACCATTTGTTTATTATAGAATACCTTGATCTTTTTTTGTTTCTCACATTGCAAGCCAATTGAAATCAGTTCAAGGAATAATGCATTCTCATATACTTTTTCTAAAAAACCAAAACCAAGCTCATTATATACTTTATAAAAAGCCTTGATGATCTTATCTGTAACATCTTTCTGTAAAAGTTCCATAAATCCTTACTATCCTTTCTATACCATCATATGAATATTCAAATTTACTTATACCTAAGTTGAATTCTAACCGCATATAAGTCAATTAATGACCCAAGTACCTATTAAAAAATCCGTGAAAATCCGTCTCAACCCGTGTCATCCGTGTGCCAATAAACAATTTACCCTTATATTCCAAAAAATCTTAGATACCTTTGGTACTTGTTGTTTATTAAAGAAATTCTTCCTTTTTTGATGTTGGAAGAAAAATTTAGATCGATAAAAGATGAATAAAGTAGTTAAAGACGCTAAAGAAGGAATCCAGGGAGTAAAGGACAATATGACCTTTATGCTGGGAGGTTTCGGACTTTGCGGGATACCTGAGAATTGCATTGCTGCACTTGTTGAAAGTGGGGTAAAAGGTGTAACCTGTATCTCAAATAATGCAGGAGTAGATGATTTCGGTTTGGGTTTGCTTTTGAAGAAAAGACAGATCCGCAAAATGATCTCTTCCTACGTTGGCGAGAATGCTGAATTCGAAAGACAATTGCTTAGTGGCGAACTAGAAGTAGATCTGATCCCCCAGGGAACCTTGGCGGAACGCATACGTGCGGGAGGAGCCGGGATACCCGCGTTCTTTACTCCGGCCGGCTATGGAACAGAAGTAGCAGAAGGAAAAGAAGTACGCGATTTTCATGGCAAGATGTACCTGATGGAAGAATGGCTAAAGGCGGATTTTGCATTTGTAAAAGCTTGGAAAGGAGATACCATGGGTAATCTGGTTTTTCGTGCAACAGCCCGCAACTTCAATCCTATGATGGCAATGGCGGGTAAGATAACTGTAGTAGAAGTTGATGAGTTGGTACAACCCGGAGAATTACATCCAAACGAAATTCATACCCCCGGAATATTTGTACAACGTATTTTCCAGGGTGTGAATTACGAGAAGCGGATCGAACAAAGAACTGTAACAACAGTTTAAATAAATTCAGAAAATTATCATGTTAGATAAAAACGGAATAGCAAAACGCATCGCTCAGGAATTGGTCGATGGGTATTATGTAAACTTGGGAATTGGCATTCCGACTTTGGTTGCAAACTTTATCCCTAAAGGTGTGAATGTAACTTTGCAAAGCGAAAATGGTTTGCTGGGGATGGGTCCATTTCCTACCGAGGAAAATGTGGATGCGGATCTGATCAATGCCGGAAAACAAACCATCACTACGTTGCCCGGTTCTGCTTTCTTCGATTCTTCTTACAGTTTCGGAATGATTCGCGGAGAACATGTCGACTTAACTGTTTTAGGTGCTATGGAAGTGAGTGAGAACGGAGATATTGCAAACTGGAAAATCCCGGGTAAGATGGTGAAAGGTATGGGTGGTGCTATGGATCTGGTTGCTTCAGCAAAAAATATTATCGTTGCCATGCAGCATGTAAATAAACATGGAGAAAGTAAGCTGTTGCCGAATTGCTCGCTGCCTCTTACAGGTGTGAATTGTGTGAAACGCATCGTAACTGAACTTGCAGTTCTGGATGTTTTGCTTGAAGGCGGATTCAAATTGCTGGAGCGTGCTCCGGGAGTTAGTGTAGAAGAAATTCAAAACGCAACCGCAGGAAAGTTGATCATTGAAGGAGAGATTCCTGAAATGCAAATTGATTAAAAAAGATCTATGCAACTTTCGATAATTATCCCCATTTATAACGAGGAAAAAAATATTCCTTTGCTTTATCAACGACTCAAAGAAGTTGTTGATCCCATGCAATTGAACTATGAATTTATTTTCATCAATGATGGAAGTAAAGATAATTCTATTGCTATGATACGTGATCTTGCAAAACATGATCAAGGTGTGAAGTATATCAATTTCAGCCGCAACTTCGGTCATCAGATCGCTGTAACTGCCGGGCTGGATAAGAGTAGCGGAGAAGCAGTGGTGATCATCGATGCAGATCTGCAGGATCCACCCGAATTGATCCACGAACTGTATGCAAAGATGAAGGAAGGTTACGAAGTTGTGTATGCAAAAAGAAGATCGCGCAAGGGAGAAAGTTGGCTTAAGAAATTTACCGCCAAAATGTTTTACCGCATTCTTTCACGTATCACTTCCATCTCTATCCCTGTTGATACCGGCGACTTCCGCATCATGCACCGCAAAGTTGTAGATGTGCTGAACAATATGCCCGAGCAGCAAAAATATTTACGCGGACAAATTTCATGGATAGGTTTTAATCAAACCTATGTTGAATATGACCGTGATATAAGACATGCAGGTGAAACAGGATATACCTACAAAAAGATGATACGTTTTGCATTGGACGGGATCACATCCTTTTCGAATCTTCCTCTGAAGTTTGCTACCGGAGCAGGTTTCGTTGTTTCCGCAATCGCATTTCTGATGATCATTTATGCATTGATCTCTCGTTTCTATATTGAAGATTATGAGCCGGGCTGGACCTCATTGATGCTTGCAGTTTTATTTATCGGCGGTATACAACTCATCGGTATTGGTATTATTGGCGAATATATTTCACGCTTAAGCACCAACGTTAGGAACCGTCCTTTATACATTATCAACGATAGTAATATCGAAGAAAAATCCTGATCATTTTTTGTCGGAACAAAAACATATAGCTGTCATCGGAGCCGGTGCGGCCGGACTCACAGCTGCATACCAACTTGTAAAAGGCGGAGCAAAAGTGGAGGTGTTTGAGGCAGCTCCATTTGTTGGAGGATTAGCCCGCAGCATGGATCTCTGGGGGCAGCGTGTGGATATGGGACCTCATCGTTTTTTTAGTAATGATGCCCGGGTAAATCGATTTTGGTTGGAGATAGCCGGGAAAGATTATCATATGGTTGATCGGCTCACACGCATCTTTTATCAGAATAAATTTTTCCATTATCCGCTGAAACCTGCCAATGCTTTTACACAGCTGGGTGCTTTGGAATCTATCAATTGCGGATTAAGTTATTTCAAAGAAAAGTTTTTTCCCACCAAGCAGGATGGCAGTTTTGAGACCTGGGTGCAAAGCCGGTTCGGTAAGAGATTGTATGAGGTCTTTTTCAAAACCTATAGCGAGAAATTATGGGGCATTCCGTGTACCGAGCTCGATGCTGATTTTGCAGCACAACGGATCAAAGGATTGTCTTTGGGTGAGGCTTTGAAGAATGCAATTCACAGTCCGAAGAAAACAAAACACAAAACATTGGTAGATCAGTTTGCTTTCCCGACCGAGGGCACCGGGATGATCTATGAGCGATTGAAAGAAAAGATTGAAGCAGGCGGAGGAAAAGTTCATCTCTCCACACCGATACATGCTTTCATAAAAGATGGCGACAAGGTTGTGGGCATCCGCACTGCCGCTGGCGAAGAGAAAAAGTTTGATCACATCATCTCAACCATGCCATTGACATTAATGGTAAAAGGATTGAATGAAGTACCGGAAGAAATTTTGGATCATGCTGCGGCCTTGAAATTCCGCAATACGATTTTGGTATATCTGGAAGTAAAAGGAAAAGATCTTTTTCCGGATAATTGGCTATACATACATTCAGAAAATATAAATACCGGGCGTATCACCAACTTCAGCAATTGGGTCCCTGAGCTAAATAAAGGCGCTGAGAATACCATCATTGCCATGGAATATTGGTGCTATGACGAGGACAGGGTTTGGAGTGAAGATGACGAGGAATTGATTGCACTGGCAAGAGAAGAGATTAAAGAGACCGGTCTGTTGAAAAGGGCAGACGTATTGCAGGGGCATGTAGAAAAACTACATCGATGCTATCCGGTATATTCTCTTTCCTACAGAACACATTTAGAGCCTCTGGAGCAATACATCAGCAGCCTGGAAGGGATCACAGCCATCGGGCGATACGGAGCTTTCAAATACAATAATC
>JBBKWX010000200.1:0-3977 GCA_037969175.1 Bacteroidia bacterium
TAACACATACTTTTCACATGTTATAAATCTCCGAATGGCACAAAACTAATCCGTGAAAACCCGTCATAATCCGCAAATCCCGAAGCTTCGGGACGTGTTCCATTTTTTAAGATTCACCAAAGAATAGAATTACAATTTCTCCAACTCCCCATCCCTCATTACCCCTAACCATTTTATAGTCTTTTCACCCAAACTTTCGGCTTTGATATGGATCATATAAATTCCGGAAGCGATCTTTATTCCGGTCTTATTTTTCAGATCCCATTCAAGCGAATTATCAATATTAATTTCAGTACTGATATTTACTCCGGATGAATTATCTGTCAAAGAATTTTTGGTAAAACGATTCACTAAAACTCCATTAACAGTGTAAATAGATATCACACATTTTGCAGGTAGGTTAGTGATCTTGACCCTGCTATCCATTGCATTATTTTCATATCCTGAATAAGCATAATAAGGATTAGGGACAACGCGAATTTCATCCAATGCCGACTTTGCAATTTCAATATCATTCAATGTTGGCGATAAGTTTTTCATGCTGAAATTATACAAGGGATTATCCCCATTTACTGGTGCAGATGAAGTAGCATATTTAGCATAATTATCTGCAACACGCAGTCTGATTTTAACATCTGTTGCAAGCAAGTTTTGTGTTGCTGCTTTGATCGGTATCGTCACCCACATTGCTTCTTTATACACATTCCGTTTTCCGTTTGTTGAAAGCAAATCCAGTTGGGTCTTGAAATAAGCACAGCTGTCATAACGGGTTGCCATCACATACAAAAAGTGCATTCCTCCAAATAAAGTATCACCTTGTACACCGCGTCTGTTTGCTGTCGGATTCCAGATCATATCTCTTCCATTCTCCGAAACTAAACCTGAATTTTCTCCGAACATGATATTCAATCTCTCACCGGTTGATACATTGATAGCGTAGCCCGGAAACCAACTCATGCCGGTTCCAGTTCCATCCACATTTCCTTCTCTATCTACACTCAATCCTTTGCGCGGATCAAAACGCTTTGCTGATCCCTGAGCAAGGAACACATCTTCACTCATTTCGATCACTGCCGAGCGGGTCCACTTCGATTTATCTGATGTAAATATTACATCCACACTGTTGATCTTATCAAGTTGATTTAACTGATCAGCAGACGCAGGCCATTTAGCTCCGTAAGGTTCTTTGGATAGCAGTCGGTAAGGTGCCCAGGTTCCACCCAGCACTTTCTCATATATCTGCTCATCATCTATTCCCGGATAGTCTGCCGGGATCTGTCCGGATATGCCGGAACGGATCCAGTTTTCAATGGCTAATCCTTCCTGATCTGCAATAGCGCTCAGCCAAGGTTTGCTTGGATCTGCAAAGGTTTTTGTAGCTTCGAGGAAACCGTTATTCTCTGCGCCAGCCTGACCCGGTTCTGAGATCTTTCCTATTTTAATTGCAAGTCCCCACTTTGTAAAAAGCTGTTCATTGTACACACTCAGTGTGGTATCGGCTGTACGAACTTCTCCGGTGATCAGATTCTTCAGAGTCCAACGACTGCTATCGCTTACACCTGTGAACTTCATTTCAAACTCAGCTGATGGAACCAATACCGGATCATACACCCGCACATTCAGCGGTCCGCGACCTGCTTGGTAAAGCGGTTTATCAACCTTATGCGGATAACCCGACATGATCGTATTAACCGCTTCATCCGTCAGATCTAAAACCTGATCCATATTCCCTTGTCCTTCGATACGTCTAACTTGGGGACCTGAACCAAATAATGCATTTAGATTTTGTCCCCCATTATTCATCGTTGTTAGATGTGGAATTCCGGAATATGTTTCCCAACCGGTACTCGCCAAATATGGAATCTTTTGTCCGTCCATGGCATTGGGGTCATTAGGATCATAACTCTTATAATTGTTATGCGCATAAGCTACTAAAGTGAAATAATATTGTTTATGATTTATCAATGCATTATCACCTAAAGCAAAAAGATCTTTGTTCACTTTAAATGCATGTAAAATTCCTTTGTCTTCTCCCATTCACCATCTCTTGAGGCACGTTGGATAAAATGGAAGTATCAAAAATGTTATTCACCAATTTCTTAACTCCATCTTTAATATCTACTTGCGCTACAAGCCTTACCATATCAGGATTACGAGATGCTATTTCTTCTTTGCTGATGTTTGCATTTGCCAATTGAAAGATCTGATATCCCTGAAATTTATACTTGCGTTTTTCTTCCGAATAATTTGTTGGGATGGTTGGATCAAGAACATTAAATGATTCTGTTTCTTTCGTATTTGTGATTGATAAGATCAATTCTTTATTCAATTCACGGATAGATAATGTAGGTGTCTTTGGTCCTTCAATAGTTTTAAAACAATTATCAAACAAAGCCTGAATTTTATCCGATGCTCTCTTCAATTTCTCGACAGAGGCAGCTACTCCTCCACTACTAGCTCTGGCCCAAATCACAGCAGTGGTTACTGTATTCACTCCTCCCGGTTGTAAGGTAAATGGACCTGCACTCATCAGGAAACGACGGTCAGCAGGAGTATTTCCTACCGAAGCTTCTGACCAGGGCGTTTGTGGATTTGGCGCTGCTGGTGTTCCTCCTACACCCCAACCAATAGGATCGGAATCACCGGGAAAGAAAAAATCTGCTGGGAGGGTTCCACCATAACCCCAACCTCCATAGGTTTGATGAGTATTATCTTTCCAAAGACCTTTCATGTATTGATAAAATTGAAGTGCTGATTCTGGATTACCGTTAATACTAAAATCTTCATTATAATATTTAAGCTTGGACATATAAATTTCTTCACAAGCTTCATCAATAATTCCATTTCGGTTATTATCAATTCCATCATTTGCATCGGCCATCAAACCCTGGACAAAATCAGCTCCAACTGCAGGTGGGTTTAATCCATATCCTGCAGCACCATTATCGTCTTCATCCCCATTATATCCATATGCCATTCCACGACTCACATCACAACCTATAAAGTCATCATCAAATTTTCCAATATCCGAATCAATATAATTACCCAAATATGTTTGGAATAAAGGACTCGATGAACGATTGATAAATTTGTATTTGTAAAAGGTCATATCATTCAATTCATCATTTGTAGCAAAGGCAAAAGCCTGTGCTTGAACTTCAAGTCCGATGGCAGGAGCTTGTGATTGTTTGTGAATATTTCCTACATCATTAAAGACCCACCAGATACTTTGATCACCCATCAATACATCTTTGTAAGCAGGATCCCCGCATGATTTACAAGGAATGTTTCCCTGAAAATCGAAATAGGGATAATCCCCTTTTGCAGGATCATAGATCCCATTTCCATCAGCATCAAAAAATGGAGCTAAAAACTGAGCTTCGTTATTTGCTGCATCGCCATTTCCCGGCCAGGATCTTATCGCTTCCGGCATGACAGGTAATTGTCCGTTCTTCCAGTCCTGAACATCCGTCCGGTTCAATTTCCAATGACGGTCATATTTAAAGCAGGTTGCAGGATTTACATCTGAAGTTATTTGATTTATAGGACCTGCCCAAAAATCATTACCACTTTGTCTGTAGGTCATTGCAGCCAGTTTCAAATTTCCTCCCGGGTCTAATCCACCTATCCAGATAGCACCCGAAAAAATGGAGGTCTTACCGCTTCCTTTAGGAACCTCATATTGACTATTTGAAAGATCCCACCATAGGTCACCACCAACCATAATGGTTGTTCGAACATTATTAATATCCAGATCGGTTTTCGCAGTGGTTGGAAAACAACCTGATGCCAATGATGCTAAATTTGAATTTTTATGTATGCCTGAATTCTTGTTTGGTTCAGGTGTTTTTGCTGAGAGATCTATCCCTAAAAAAATCAGCATAAAAAGAAAATTAAAACTCTTACGAAGTACTTGTGCATGGTTCATTGCAGGTACGTTTTGAAGATTAGAAAAACTTATTGGTGTCAGGGGTGTA
>JBBKWX010000201.1:0-3685 GCA_037969175.1 Bacteroidia bacterium
TTCCTTTTGAAACCGCAAAGTCGCAAAGTACCCGCAAAGTTTCGCAAAGAATACTTGGCGCCTTTGCGAAAAACTCATGCGTCTTTGCGGTTTCATATTTTTCTTAGAGCATACCTAGAGCCCTCGAGCCTTAGAGGCGAAAAAAAATCAACCCAAAGCGAGGTTCGAATCCCTCCCGGAGATGTGTTTAATCAACCCTATTTACTATCAATAAACTTCAGCACAATTTTTAGTATGATGATGTTTTATATCACAATGGTCAGGTTAAAGCTGACAATCATACTATAATAGATTTCTCAAATTACATTTTTGCAATTATCTCATCTTTTAGCCATTCAAAGGCTTCATGCGGGTTATAATGTATTTCCGGTCTTAAGAGGGCTTCCATATCCCCTTTAAAGTTCGGATCATTTTCTTTTGCTTCTATGTTAAGTAAAAACTCCTTTTTACTTGGTGCCTTTTTGTCATTGGCGAATTCGATGTATTGTCTAAAACATTGAAGGATCTCATCTGTACTTATGTCCATATTAAGTCTCGCATAATCCAAATCAAACAAGTCGCGTCCTTTACTCCTTTGATATAATGCTCTTAGTTTCGTGCCCAGCAATTCATTGATGTTGTAGGTTCGTATTTTACATTTTCCTTCAAACCATTCGCTCCGGATTCCAAAAGGGAAGTCCACCCAGTCAAGCACATTGAAATGTTCTTTGCAATTGATTTCAAGCTTCAGGCGCATTCGAATTTCTTCATACTCAGAAGTAAAACGATATAAGGCTTTGATGCCGTGCCCCCTATTTTCTGTTTTTCGAGGTTCTTCAAAAAAGGTGATTACTTCTCTAAGACGTTCCATGATTGGCTTGATGGGTCCAGGTTTTATCTGGACAAGATCAATATCTTCTGAATATCTAGGGGCAGGGCTTAAGTAGAGTTTGTGCAATGCGGTACCTCCTCTAAACGCCAGGTTTTCTTTTAGTAGTTCATCTGAAAATATTTCCACCAATGTCCTGCTGATGATCAAGTCCTGCTCTACCTGAGCAAATTCTTTCCATGGAGCATGTTCTTGCCATTTTGCTATATATGGTTTGGCTATCATAAGTCACTTTCAAGTTTCAAGTTCACATCAATTTTCCAGCGATTATTGGCACTTCCCGGTTTTTGATTCTTCCCGGGGCTGAGTAATACCGGATAATAGGGTTGTTGCTTTAGCTTTTCATATATGATGTCTGTAAATGCATTCTTTCCGGAGAGTTCTTCCAATAGAAAACCTGCTCTTTGAAGGGTGCTTTTATGATTGTACCAAGAGGTAAGTTCCTTGATGTCGGTGTCTATAATTTCTTCGGAGAGTTCTTCCAATGAAGCCAACATGCGATTCAGTCCACCAATTTTCGTATGGTGATGGATCAGATCAATAAAGGTTAGAGCGGGTGAGGAAATATTATATTCTCCGGCATCCGATTTTTTAATTTCAATATTGTTTTCCGGCCAACTTGAAGTAGTGAAGAATAGAAGATCCAAACTCTTCTTCATTATAGCATTAAGTTTTGGAGTTTCTATGATCAGATAATCCCGTTGTGATTGCTGGTGACTCGCGCCATGAGTTTTTGCGGCAGAATACAGCCCAACATAATACCTGCGATCAAGATAGTTGAACAGTTTCTTTGCATATAATTGTATGGGTAGTTTTTCCGAAGAAGAATATCTGGGTGGAATTATTAAATAAAATCCTTTTCGGAGGCTGATAATCTCCTTTTTTTCAGTCAATCTTGATAGTTCTCTTTTGACAGCAACAGAATCTTTAGACGCGTTTTCTGTGACCTCTTCAATTGAGAAGGAATATTCTTCAAAAGATTGTAACTGCTTTATATATTCTGAAACTGTCATTCTTAGAAATATTTCGAGAAAAATACGCTTTTTAAGTAATAACCTCGAATTATTTCTAAATAATTTTAGAAAACATACCCCCTTTCCAGTTTTCCTGAAGACTTTAATTGAATATTCATCCCTGATTTAACTGGACAGATTTACAGGACGAGACAATATGAACCTTGGTGTTAATCAATTCAAAAAATTCCTAAATTAACCAGGCCTAAGCCCGGCATTTGAAATGAAAAGATTTCTATTTCTTTTTTGTTTGATTTTGCATTGCAGCCTTGTTTTTTCTCAGGGTCGTAATTCGAACTGGCTTATTTGCCATCATGCCAGTCCTACTTCGGTTGAAGGCAGATTATATTTTACTTCGAATTCAATTTCTGTTTATGCCGAACAACGCGTTATTCCTTTTCAAGATACACAAGGTAATATTTCAGATGAAAATGGTAATTTACTCATGAGCAGCAATGGAATATTTATTGCAAATTCGACGGGTGATACGATGATGAATGGAGGTGGATTGAATCCGGGTCAATGCAGAGATAATTATTCTACCCATGGGTTTGTTTATGGAAATGCCAATATTATAATTCCCTACCCTGGCAACGCAAATTATTACATACTTTTTCATCAAGTTTGTGAATATCCCAATATATTACCATCGAAATTGTACTATTCGATTATTGATCAAACCTTGGATAATGGTAAAGGAGCTGTGATTAGCAAGAATAATATTTTCAACAATAATTATGGGTTTGGATTGTCCGCCACCAAGCATGCTAATGGGCGTGATTGGTGGGTCATCGCACTTTCCGGAGATGGTACTGAAGCACATAAATATTTAATTTCACCGCAACAAATTCAATATTATGGAAGCCAAAATATGCCATTAATTCCTTACCCATATTTTGCTTCACAACCAAATTTTTCGCCTGATGGGTCTAAATTCGCCTTTACATCATATGAAGGAACAGGTCCATATTACGCAACCCTGAATTTATTTCAATTCGACAGATGTAATGGTACGTTTCAATTAGATACTACATTTCTATATGGTAGTGGAGTTTACGGTTACGGTAGCACATTTTCAGCTAATGGAAAGTACTTGTATTTTTCGACAATAGATAAAATCTGGCAGATGGACACGGATACGAGTGATATTGGGTCAACGCTGCAAATTGTAGCTGTTAATGATACCTTTCTTTCAGCTCCTCCTGTTTTCTATACTAATTTTTACCTCATGTACCGGGCTGCCAACGGGAAAATCTATTTAACATCAACCAACAGCGTCTTGCAATTGCATGTAATAAATTCACCGGATAGTGCCGGGCTGGCTTGTGATGTGAGTTTGCATAGTGTGCAATTACCATGTTTTAACACTGGTTCCGTCCCCAACCATCCCAACTATTACCTGGGTGCGGTAGCCGGCAGTGTGTGTGATAGTTTGGGAGTAGGCCTACAAGAATTGCAGGCCCATGATTTCCGTTTTTCAGTTTCACCCAACCCATCTAGCGGAAACTTTCGCATGGTATATCTTTTACCACAAAACCAAAGCGGCATATTGGAAGTTTTTGATGTGAATGGTCGGCGGTTGTATGCTATGCAGCTTCCGCCGTGGAGTACGATGCAGGAGGTCGCTTTACCATCTGAGCTGGCGGGTGGGGTTTATAGTTGTGTACTTACTTCCGGTGGGCAGCGAGCGGTGAAGAAAGTAGTTTTGCTTCGCTAGGGTTGCCTTTTGGGTTTTTGACCCTTGGTCAAAAACAGTGTAAAGAGTGTGTTTTAGCCTAAGGCTAAAACGAGTGTTTGGAGTGAT
>JBBKWX010000202.1:0-44964 GCA_037969175.1 Bacteroidia bacterium
TGATTTGGGAAGTGTAAAACCGAATGTTGTTCCAACACCTACACTACTTCTTACATGAATACTTTGGCCATGTGCTTCCAGTATATGTTTTACTATTGCTAAACCAAGACCGGTACCACCATGTTCCCTGCTTCTGCTTTTATCAGCTCTATAAAATCGTTCAAATAATCTGGGCAAATGTTCTTCATTAATTCCAATCCCATTATCACTTACTTCAATTAAAATGTGATCGTCCATATCATAGAAGCCTACTTGTGAATTTCCACCGCGCAAACCATATTTAATTGAATTACTAAGGAGATTAACCAATACTTGTCTGGTTTTTTCTCGGTCGGCAAATACATAGAAAGGAGGAATACATCCTTCTTTAAATTTCAAATTGATCTTCTTCTCTTGTGAAAGCCATTCCAATGATTCAAATACTTCCTTTACCAATTCATAAGTTTCAAATGTCCGTTGATCAAGTTGCACTTCTCCGGATTCAAGATTTGAAATAATATTGAGATCAGAAACGATCTCAGATAATCTGTCAACACTGATAGCCGCTTTCTTTAAATAGTACATATTGATCTCGGGATCATCAATACCTCCATCAAGCAACGTATGTAAATATCCTTGAATACTAAAGATGGGCGTTTTCAATTCATGGGAAACATTTCCTAAGAAATCCTTTCTAAAAGTTTCCAACTTCTTTAATGTGATGATCTCCTCATTTTTTGTTTTCAACCATTCCATTGCTTCATTTTCCGCAACATGAATAACATCCGTATCAAGATCGATCTTGGCTTTTGATCCAATAGGAAGAGATTTCTGAGAACTTATATTCTTATAAATCAACTTTATTTTCCGGTAAAGGAACCATTCAAGTATTCCTATCACAAGAAAATACGTTACCAAACCAATGATCAATGGGACAATAAACCAGAACCAAATACTAAGCTCCTGACCGAACAATTCTATAAGTACGATGATTAGTACTCCGGTAATAGCAAGTATTAAAGAAGATAATATGGCAATTAATCTGGGTGTAGGATTTTTCATGAATTAAATGTGTATCCAATTCCTTTAACTGTTCTGATTTTATCATCCCCGATACGCTCTCTGAGTTTACGAATATGCACATCAATAGTTCTATCTCCAACCACCACATCATTTCCCCAGATCATTTCGAGTATATCGTGGCGAGTAAAAACTCTGCCTGGTTTTGAAACCAACAATGCAAGTAATTCAAATTCCTTTCTTGGTAATTGATGATCCTCTCCAGAAATAACAACTGTGTATCTGTCTCGATCAATTATAATATCCGACTCCCCAAGAATTTCAGGTGCTGTATTTTTACTACGTCTCAATAAAGCCTGAATTCTACTGATGAGAACTTTGGGTTTTATAGGTTTAGTAACATAATCATCTGCACCGGCATCAAACCCGGCAATCTGGCTGTAATCCTCTCCACGAGCAGTAAGTATCATTATCATCGTATCCCGGAACTTGGGATCTTTTCGAAGATTTTGACAAGTTTCGATCCCATCCATCTCCGGCATCATGATATCTAAAATTATAATATCGGGTAAAAAAGTATTAGCAATTTTCAATGCTTCTTTTCCATCACCGGCACATGCAACTTCATATCCATCTTTTCTCAAATTATAAGAAATGAATTCGAGTATGTCAGGTTCATCATCTGCGATCAAAATTTTATGCATAAGTAGATTTTATTTTACTGAATCAAAGTTACCTAAAAAGAAAATGCAAAATAATTTAATAATAATTAACTATGGGCTGTTAAAAAAGTTAACAACTTTATTTTTTTACAACATAGGCTGCTACAGAGTTTCATGCATTTTTTAGAATAAATATTTATCACAATCAACAATCATCGGTTGATAAATTATTCTATTTAGTGAATAAATAAATGCGCATCATATAGTTTTTATTCTAATTTAGCTCAATCATTAACGCCTAGATGAAAAAACTTTATTTAGTGAGGCACGCAAAAGCCGAACGTATATCAAATGAACGTGATGATTTTTCACGGAAATTGATCAAAAAAGGAAAACTTCAGGCAGAGCAAACAGGAACGAAACTGAAACAGTTAAACACAAAACCTGATCTGATCATAACAAGTGCGGCAAGCCGCGCTCTGGAGACGGCTCAGATAATGTCAAAGAAACTCGGTTATCCTTTTGAAGACCTTGTAACACATCCTGGTCTTTACTCATCTTCTTATATAGATTTATTAAAAGTCATTTCTGAAATCCCCGATACTTTTATGTCGGTAATGATTGTTGGGCACAATCCTACGCTGTTTGATCTGATGCATAATGTATCGGAAAGTAGAGAAGATGGATTTGCAAAAGCGGCGGCATGTTTAATTGAACTTAATATTGATAATTGGTCAGATATTTCTAAACAAAAAGGAAAATTGATTTTCATGGAACAGCCATGATGATTATCAATCAAAAAATATCAAGAACAAGTAACCCCGTAAATCAAAACAGCGTATGAAGAAATCATTGAACAAAAAAGCACGCGGTTCTCCTAAAAGAGAAAGTTTGCGAAAAATTGTCACTAAAAGTTTAAGTGAAGTTGCAGAAACTTTGAATCTGACAAAATCTAAGAAAGTAAATAAATCAATTAAAATAGCAGCTAAATCATTATCTAAAACCTTTATGAAAGCACACAAGGAAATGGAGGCCTTGACAAACATGAAATCAAAAAAATCTACAACTACAACTGCAAAAGAAGAGGTAATGACCCTCGCAGCAGGTCTGACAACTGAAGTAACTTCATCATCAGACTCAAAGTCACCGAAAGTAGCAGCAGCTAAAAAAGCAGCAGCTAAAAAAGCAGCGCCTAAGAAAGCAGCTAAAAAAGCAGCGCCTAAGAAAGCAGCCAAAAAAGCAGCTCCGAAGAAAGCAGCTAAAAAAGCAGCTCCGAAGAAAGCAGCTAAAAAAGCAGCTCCGAAGAAAGCAGCTAAAAAAGCAGCTCCGAAAGCAGCAGCTAAAAAAGCAGCCCCGAAGAAAGCAGCTAAGAAAGCAGCTCCTAAAAAGGCAGCAGCTAAAAAAGCAGCTCCGAAGAAAGCAGCTAAAAAAGCAGCTCCGAAGAAAGCAGCTAAAAAGGCAGCTCCGAAGAAAGCAGCTAAAAAAGCAGCTCCTAAGAAAGCAGCTAAAAAAGCAGCTCCTAAGAAAGCAGCAGCTAAGAAAGCAGCTCCAAAGAAGAAAGCAGCTAAGAAGGCAACCAAGAAAGCTGCTCCTGCAGCCGCTTCCGGTTCAACTGATGCTCCTGCGTCTTCAATGTAAACATTACATTAAACTTTATGAAACCCCGGCCTACAGCCGGGGTTTTTTATTACTTTTATTATTGAACATGGATAAAGAATTACTCAAATTCAGAGAAATTAGCTGGCTGTATTTCAACAGCCGGGTTCTGCAGGAAGCAAAAGACCCTAATGTTCCACTCATTGAAAGGCTTAAATTTTTAGGCATATTCTCTTCAAATCTGGATGAATTTTTCAGAGTTCGCGTAGCCAATTTAAGGCGATTGATGAGTCTTGGGAATAAGGGAACCAAATTATTGGGATTTGATCCTACAGTTTTGATGGAAACCATCCTTCAAATAATACGTTCCCAACAAGAACAGTTTGAAAAACTCTACAAAGAGATTAGTAAAGAATTGGTGATACAGGGAATTTATATTCTTGATCACACTCAAATCACAAAAGAGCAAGGGGAGCACATTAAAACATTTTTTAAAGATGAAGTCCTTCCCAATTTATATCCCATACTCCTTGAAAATAAATTAGAATTCCCTTATTTGAAGGATAACTCAATCTACCTGGTTGTGCGGTTGAGGCATAATAAAGGAAAGAGAAAGGATAAACTATCACTGATAGAAATACCCGTTCCTCTAATTTCAAGATTTTTCTTGTTACCGCAAAAAGATAAAAAACAATCTATTGTGCTACTTGATGATGTAGTCAGATATTGTTTGAAAGATCTATTCTCAATGTTCAAGCATAATCAAATTGAAGCATGGACCTTGAAAATAACGCGCGATGCTGAATTGGATATTGAAGTTGACCTTCCCGGAAATTTGATTGAAAAGATCTCATCAAGTTTGAAAAAACGAAAAACAGGAACACCTGTTCGATTAGCTTATGATTCAGAGATGCCCGAAGAGATCCTGAACTTTATTGTAAAAAGAATGCATCTTAAAAGTCATAATCTATTGCCTGGCGGGAGATATCATAACTTCAAAGATTTTATTTCCTTTCCTGTAGGAGTTTCAAAACAAAATACCTATAAACCTTGGCCTGATCTTCCTCACCCTATCCTGAAGATATATTCCAGCGTATTTTCCATTATTAGAAAACAGGATTGTATAGTACATTTCCCCTACCAATCCTTTGATTATATCTTACAGTTTTTAAGAGAAGCGTCCTTAGATCCAAAAACAACTGCGATCCGAATCACACTTTACCGATTGGCTGTTCATGGAAATATTGTAAATGCGCTTATCAATGCTGTAAAAAATGGTAAAAAAGTTATTGTGATATTGGAACTTCAAGCAAGATTTGACGAGGAAGCTAATATAGCCTGGGCAAAAATGTTGAAAGATGAAGGTGCTACGGTGATCTATGAGATGCCCGGATATAAAATCCATTCAAAGTGTATTCTTGTATCAAGAATGGAGAAACGAAAAGAGGTGCTTTATGCAAATATCAATACCGGCAATTATAATAGTGAAACTGCATCACTATACGCAGATCATTCTTTATTTACCAAAGACCTGAATATAACCAGAGAAATTAAAGCCATGTTTGGGATGATAGAAAATCAAACTTTGGAAGAGTTTAAATTTAAACATATACTGGTCTCACCAATAAATTTTCATAGTAGTTTCCTGAGTATGATACAAACGGAAATCCAAAATGCTCGTGATGGTAAACCGTCATGGCTATTTTGGAAAGCCAATCATCTTACAGATAAAATCCTGATCAATGAACTGAATACCGCTGCTGACGCCGGTGTCAATATCAGACTCATCATTCGAACAACTTATACTTTACTTGAAAAGGATGGTCATGTTAAGAATCGCATTAAGGCGAGAAGTATATTAGACAGATATCTGGAACATGCAAGGGTCTATGCTTTTTGTAACAATGGAGAGGCAAGAGTTTTTATAGCATCAGCAGATCTGATGTCCAGAAATATGTTCAAGAGAATTGAACTCGGGATTGAAATAAATGATAAATTCATTAAACAGGAACTACTTGACATGCTTGAAATACAATGGAAAGACAATACAAAATCAAGAAGCATTGATTCTGTTAATCTAAATAAAAAAGTAAAGATCAACTCCCCTGATTTTGCTGCTCAAAAGGGATTTTATGATTATCTTAAAGAAAAAAGAAAAGAAAGTAATTAAGTATGTTATATGCAGGTATCGATATAGGTTCAAATGCAGTTAGATTATTGATCTGTGAAAGTCGCAATCAGAAGAGATCCGATCTGCTCAAGAAAATTTTATTCGTAAGGGTACCGGTTCGGCTGGGAGAAGATCTGAATGATGGAGGGAAAATTTCAAATGAAAAAAGAACCAAGCTAAAACATACCCTGTCTGCATTTTCTAATCTGCTATTAGCATACGATGTGAAGTGCTATAGAGCGTGCGCAACAGCATCACTTAGATTGGCTTCAAATGGAAATTCAATTTCAAAATACATTTCCCAAAATTGCAACATCGAAATTGAGATCATAAGTGGTAAAAAAGAAGCCGAGTTGATCCATAGTATCCATCATCCCCAAATCATGAAAAGTTCAAGAACTTATTTATGCATGGATGTAGGAGGTGGAAGCACTGAGTTAACGCTGATCAGAGATCAACAGATCCTTGCATTGGAATCTTTTCCTGTTGGGACTCTTTATTTGAGGCATAAAACCATAAATATAGAAATCAAGAATCAGATCAAAAACTGGATCCTTGAAAATTGTGGTGATAATCTACGCATCCAACTAATAGGGACCGGTGGAAATATAAATTGTGTAGCCAAGTTGCTGGGAAAAAAAATTCAGCAAGCCATTTCAAAAGAAGAAATCGAAGGGCTGATGATAGATCTGTCTTCTTTAAAATTAAAACAAAGGATGGAGACCTATCAGTTAAGAGAAGACAGGGCCGATGTTATTTTACCAGCATTGAATTTATATCTAATGGTCATGGGATTTTCGAATGCCACTAAAATTTTTGTGCCTAAAACAGGTTTGGCAGATGGTATAATTTATTCAATGTTGAAATAATATTTGGCGTAAACAATTGTTAATCTTGATTTTATGTTTCATTAATTATGTAAATGTTAATTCTAAAGAAATGCTTTAACTTCGCATCCTGAATCATTTCACCAACTCATGAATTATAATCTGTTTGATTTTCTCACTTTATTAGGCTCACTTGGCTTATTCCTTTATGGAATGAAGATCATGAGTGAAGGTATTCAAAAAGTTGCCGGGGAGAAATTGCGTGGTATCCTAAGCGCAATGACAAGTACCCGTTTTATGGGTGTTTTGACAGGATTTCTAGTTACTTCCATAGTTCAATCCTCATCTGCAACTACAGTTATGGTTGTTAGTTTTGTTAATGCGGGTCTACTTTCTTTGACACAATCCATTGGTGTGATCATGGGTGCAAATATTGGTACCACCATTACAGCCTGGCTGATCTCTTTATTAGGTTTCAAGGTTAAGATGGCAATAATTTCTATTCCAATTATCGGGATCGGATTTCCAATGCTTTTCAGCAAAAAAGATAAATGGAATTCATTTGGTGAATTCTTGATAGGATTTGGGCTTTTATTCATTGGTCTTGATTTCTTAAAGAGCTCAGTGCCTGATCTTCAAAATTCACCTGAACTGTTTGCCTCTCTTCAAAGTCTTACTCAGCATGGTTTTTTATCAACATTGATCTTTGTTGGTATTGGGACACTGTTAACCATTATTCTTCAATCCTCAAGTGCTGCAATGGCACTTACATTAGTAATGTGTAATAATGGTTGGATACCTTTTGAAGCAGGTGCGGCTATCGTACTGGGTGAAAATATTGGTACAACGGTAACAGCCAATCTTGCTGCATTGATTGGGAATATCCATGCAAAAAGAGCTGCATTGGCTCATACACTTTTTAATCTTATTGGAGTTGCCTGGATGCTTGTATTATTCCAGGTTGTATTGAGTCTGGTGAATAATTATCTGCTGAATGCGGGTTCTAATTCGCCTTATTCTGATCCGGCAAGTATTCCTGTTGCACTAGCCATTTTCCATTCAACTTTTAATATTGCAAATACATTTTTCCTGGTTTGGTTTGTAAAATGGATCGAGAAAACTGTGATTAAATTACTCCCGACTAAGAACGCAGAAGATGAAAAGTTTCATTTGGAGTATATCCCAAGTGGTTTAATGAATACTCCTGAACTCAATTTGATCGAAGCCCAAAAAGAAATGAAACAATTCGTTGATATAACTCATCGTATGTTCAATTTCATTCCGGAATTAATGATAGAAAAGGATACCAAAAAATTTGATGACCTCCTTGCCAGAATTGAGAAATATGAAAATATAACTGACCAAATGGAAATTGAACTTGCTTCTTTTTTGGTTAAAGTAGCTTCAAATGAAGTGAGTACTGAAACTTCCATGGCCATCAGGGGTTTATTAAGAGCCAGTTCAAACCTTGAGAAAATTGGTGACATTTGTTATCATATGTCACTGTCGATCAATAAAAAACGTGAAGAGAAAGAAGGGTTTACGCCTGTCCAAACCAAACACCTGGAACATCTTTTCGATCTTATTAATTCTGCATTCCTTGCCATGAAAGTAAATGTGAACAGAGATGAAGGGAATATTGATCTTATGGATGCTATCAGTTTAGAAGATCAGATAAATAAATTGAGAGATAAGATCCGTGATGAGCATTTTGCCAGTATTGAAAAAGGAGAATATAGTATCAAACCGGGCTTGTACTATAATCATATTTATTCTTCTTCAGAAAAAATAGCGGATCACATTCTCAATGTTTCAGAGGCAATTTCGGGCAAGAACATTGAGTAGATCAATCGTTTAAGTTTGTTAACATTTTCTTAACATTGAGTTGATCAGTTGTTCATGTTAGTTGATTTGTTTTGCATCAAATCAATTAACATGAACATATCAAAAATCATTTTTCTTGCTTTAGCGTTGTCTCTCGCCAACAGTGTCGCCGCAGCTTCAACAGCAGCTGACAGCACTGAAAACCGCTTGAAAAAAGTGGAAGATGCTTTGTCAAAATTATCAAATCTTAAAATTTCAGGATATATGCAACCCCAGTTTCAGGTTGCTGATTCTATGGGAATTTCCACACCTGCCGGTGGTAATTTTGCTAATAACTCTGATAAGAGATTTGGTGTGCGCCGTGGCAGAGTCAAGTTCACATATAACCCGGGTTCCACACTATTTGTAATCCAATTGGATGCTACCGAAAAGGGAGTTGGTGTTAAGGATGCATACCTTCAAATTACAGATCCATGGGTTAAGAGTTTCAATCTTACAGCTGGTATGTTTTTGCGTCCCTTCGGTCATGAATTGGAATATAGTTCATCCAAAAGAGAAAGTCCGGAACGAGGAAGAATGTCTTCAATTATCTTCCCTGGAGAAAGAGATCTGGGTGCAATGCTAAGTTTTAACCCTTCAAAAGATTCAAAACTTGGTTTCTTATCCGCTAATCTGGCAGTGATTAATGGAACGGGCCCGTCAGCCTCTGACTTTGATGTTCAAAAAGATATTGTAGGAAGAGTAAAGTTAAGTGGTGCATGTATGGACGGAAAATGGAATTACTCCGGAGGTGTATCTGTTTACGAAGGAGGATGGAGAACAGCTACTGATAATGTTTATAATGTAAACATCATTAACGGTATCAAGCAATTCACGGTTGATTCTACATCTACAAAAAAGGGAAGTATCGTGAGCAGAAGTTATCAAGGTGTAAATTTTGAAACAACTTATCAATCCATAATTGGTAAGACTTCTTTAAGAGCCGAGTATATCACCGGCACGCAACCTGCTTCTTCAGCTTCAGCGAATAGCCCTACAGGCCAACCTACGAGTGATGCATACAACAGATCATTTGATGGATTATATGCCTATTTCATTCAAGATATTGGTAAGTCAAAACATGCATTGGTTTTAAAATACGATTGGTTTGATCCAAATACGGACGTTTCAGGAAATGAAATCGGAGCAACAGGATCCAATCTCAATAGCGCAGATATACGTTTTGAAACTATCGGTTTTGGATATGTTTATAATTGGGATGCGAATGTAAAAATGACTGCTTATTATGATATGGCAACCAATGAAAACACAAAATTGAATGGGTTCACGAAAGACATTTCTGACAACGTATTTACATTAAGATTACAATATAAATTCTAATATAATGAACACTACAAAACTATTTTTATTCGCCCTGGTACCGGCTTTGGTACTAACATCTTGTGGAAATAATGAAAAACAAGATGAATCAAAAAAAGAAGAAATTTCTTTTACTATCAAAGGAAGTGATACCGTTCTTCCTTTAACTCAAAAAGCAGCAGAATTATTTATGAAAACTGCTTCGGAAAACAGTATTACTGTTGTAGGAGGAGGATCAGGTGTAGGAATATCTGCACTAATGGATGGTACTACGGATATTGCAATGTCATCCCGAGATCTAAAAACGGATGAAAAATTAAAATTATCTGAAGGTGGTCATGATGTAAAAATATCCATCATCGCTTTTGATGCATTGGCAGTTGTTGTTAATCCATCCAATGGTGTCAGCAATATTACAAGAGAGCAGCTTGAAGGTATCTTTACAGGTGCTATTAAAAACTGGAAAGAAGTTGGCGGTAAAGATCTAAAGATAATAGCTTATTCAAGAGAATCAAGTTCAGGAACTTATGAGTTTTTTAAGGAGCATGTAATGTCAAAGAAAAACTATGCAAGTGATATCCTGAGTTTGCCTGCGACAGGAGCAATTATTCAATCTATCAGTCAAACTCCCGGAGCTATTGGATATGTTGGATTGGCTTATATCAATGAAAATGTAAAGACCCTATCGGTTTCTTACGATCAGGGAACTACATTTGTGGCTCCTTCTGTTGAAGCTGCAAAAGATAAAAGTTATCCGGTTTCACGTCCACTGTATTACTTTTATGAATCATCTAAAGAGTCATTGGTAATGCCTTTCATTCAATTTTGCCTATCAGCTGAGGGTCAGAATTTAGTTAAAGAAGTAGGTTACGTTCCTGTAAACTAACATGTTAAAATACTGGAAAAAAACATCTGAAAAAATTGTTGAGGGATTACTTTTCCTCAGCGGTACGGTCAGCAGCCTTGTGGTTTTGCTGATCGTACTTTTCTTATTTAAGGAAGGCTTAAGTGTTTTTAACCAAAGTCCAATTGAAGAGGGTTATATTATAGCTGTCAATTCTTCTAATAATATTGACAGACTGGATCCTCATCAAATAAAGGATATCTATGATGGAAAGATCATTAACTGGTCAGAGATCTCCGGTCCTGATGTTGCAATCGCTCCTTTTAGATTTAGCGATATAACAGATTTTACGATTGAAGGACAATTAGCAGATGATTTTTCAAATCTTTCATTTGTATTAGATTCAATTGTTGCAGTAAATCCCGGCATTATTGCCTTCTTTCCTGAGAAATATATAAAGTCGGGATTCAGAGGAAAGACACTTGAAAAATCTAAACTAGGAGTAATAGAATTTCTGGGTGGCACACAATGGTTTCCCACTGCAGAACCCGCAGCCCAACTTGGAGTTCTTCCGCTTGTCCTGGGAACTTTATGGGTGAGTTTTGGAGCGATATTGATTGCATTGCCATTGGGCCTGGCCACGGCCATCTATATGGCTGAGATCGCACATGAACGGGTAAGAGGGATCTTAAAACCGGTCATAGAATTATTAGCTGGTATTCCATCAGTAGTTTATGGTTTCTTTGGCTTGGTAGTAATCGTACCAATGATCAAAGATCTGTTTGGTCTGCCGGTAGGAGAAACAGGACTTGCAGGAAGTATCATTCTGGGAATAATGGCTCTACCAACTGTCATTACAATATCCGAAGATGCATTGAGAAACACGCCACGTATTATGCGGGAAGCAAGCTTGGCTCTGGGTGCTACAAGATGGCAAACAATAGTTCGGGTTGTGATTCCATATTCTATATCGGGTATAACTGCTGCTGCTATTTTGGGAATAGGAAGAGCAATCGGTGAGACGATGGCTGTTTTGATGGTAACAGGAAATGCATCCGTTATTCCAACTACTTTACTTGAACCTGTACGAACTATTCCTGCAACTATTGCTGCAGAATTAGGTGAAGCACCTCAGGGAGGGGTTCACTTTAAAGCTTTGTTTGCATTAGCTTGTATCTTATTTATCATGACGCTGATCATTAACTTACTGGTTGAATACGCCTCATCAAAAAGTATAAGAAGTAAGAAAAACTAATGGGGAAGTCTGAAAATATAAGAATCAACAAGCGAAGGAATGAAAAAATTGCCTTCGGAATAATCCGTATTATCAGCTTTAGTATAGCAGCTTTTTTGGTGATCATACTAGGATTCATAGTTTCAAATGGAGCAAAAGCAATCAGTTGGGAGTTTCTTACCGAAATGCCAAAAAGTGGAATGACAAAAGGGGGAATATACCCTGCGATCATAGGAACTTTATGTCTTGTAGCAGGCAGTATGATCTTTGCTTTTCCTATAGGTATTCTTTCAGGGATCTATATTCATGAATATGCCAAGGATGGTATTTTCAAAAGATTCCTGAGATTAATGACCAATAATTTGGCAGGAATTCCATCTATCGTTTTTGGTCTTTTCGGGATGGCAGTTTTTGTAAACGTTCTCGGTTTTGGAGATTCCATTTTGGCAGGATCACTCACGTTAGGTTTACTTGTTTTACCGGTTGTGATCCGTACTACAGAAGAAGCTTTGATCGCCGTTGATGATACTTTTAGGACAGCAAGTTTAGCATTGGGTGCATCAAAATTACAAACGGTAAGAAAAGTGGTTATGCCTATTGCATTTCCAAATATCATTACGGGTTTAATTTTGTCAATAGGAAGAGTATCGGGTGAAACCGCCCCTATTCTCTTCACAGTAGCTGCATATTTCCTTCCCAAATTACCTACATCAATATTCGATCAAGTGATGGCACTACCCTATCATTTGTATGTGATCTCTACTTCTGGAACGGATGTAGAAGCATCCAGAACTATGGCATATGGTACTGCACTGGTTTTGATAATGATCGTTTTGATCATTAATATTCTGGCAGGAATATTAAGAAAGTATTTCAGCAATAAAGTAAAAATGAATTAACATGACAGGTTCATCAATTATAGAAGCAAAAAACGTAAACCTGTTTTACAAAGATTTCCAGGCTTTGAAAAACATCAGTATGAGTATGACGGAAAATTCTGTTACTGCTCTTATTGGGCCTTCGGGATGTGGAAAATCCACCTTCCTTCGTATATTTAATAGAATGAATGATCTTATTGATGGAGTGAGAATTGAGGGTGATATCCGGATTCAGGGAAAAGATATTTATGCGAAAGGATTAGATATTGATGAATTAAGAAAAAAGGTAGGAATGGTTTTTCAAAAGCCAAATCCTTTTCCCAAATCAATTTTTGAAAATGTCGCGTATGGATTAAGAGTCAATGGAATCAATCATAAGAATTATATAGAAGAGACTGTTGAACGATCATTAAAACAAGCCGCACTTTGGGATGAAGTGAAAGACAATTTGAAAAAATCAGCTTATGCTTTATCCGGTGGACAACAACAAAGATTGTGTATTGCACGCGCTTTAGCAGTAGAACCCTCCATCATTTTGATGGATGAACCTGCCTCAGCTTTGGATCCAATATCTACAGCTAAAATTGAAGAATTGATCTATCAGTTAAAAGAAAAATACACTATCATTATTGTTACTCATAATATGCAGCAAGCAGGACGTGTAAGCGATAATACTGCTTTCTTTTATATGGGAGAATTGATTGAATTTGATTCTACAAAAAAAGTATTCACTAATCCTGAAAAGGAAAGAACTCAGAACTACATTACAGGTAGATTCGGTTGATAATATTAAAGAAAATGAATCATCTAGATGCTGAATTAAAAATGCTCCGACTGGATATGTTGGAAATGTTTAGTCTTGTAATCAGCCAACTTGAAAAAGGAAGGCAAGCTTTGACAACTTTCGATAAAGATCTGGCAAGGGAAATTATAATGACAGAAAAGCGGGTTAATTCTTTTGAGTTAAAACTTGATCGTGATTGTGAAAACATATTCGCACTTTTCCAACCGGTTGCAGTTGACCTGAGATTTGTACTGGCTACGTTAAAGATCAATTCAAACCTCGAACGGATTGGTGATATAGCCGAAGGAATTGCAAAATTCGTGTTAGATATACGTCTTTCTCCGGAACCTAAACTTTTGGAAGCAACTCGTCTAATTGAGATGTTTGATACATCCATTTCAATGATAAAAGATGTAAAACTGGCGTTGGAAACTGAAGACACAGCGCTTGCAAGAAGAGTTTTTCAGAAAGATGATCTTTTGGATGAGATCAATGGAATTGCCAATCAGACTGTGGGCGATTTTATCAGAGCTACTCCTGACAGAATAAACCAAAGTTTGAATATCCTTTCTATGATCAGAAAATTGGAAAGAGTTGGCGACCAGGCGAAGAACATCTCAGAAGAAATAATTTTTTACATCGAAGCCAAAGTATTAAAACACAGGAGCAAAGAAGAAAAAAAATAAAGTATTTACTTAGACCTTGTTCCAATTAATTTAGGTCCGGATTTACAAAAAGGGTATAATTCGCAACTCGAGCACTTAGGACTTCTAGCAGTACAAACATACCGTCCGTGGAGAATTAACCAATGATGTGCAATAGCTATCTGATCCTTTGGAATGTTTTTGACCAATTGCTTTTCTGTTTCTAAAGCTGTCTTCGCATTGGTGGTCAAACCCAACCTTGCAGACACTCTGAAAACATGTGTATCCACTGCCATAGCCGGTTGATTGAAAACAACAGAAGCTATAACATTAGCTGTTTTTCTTCCTACTCCGGGTAACTTTACAAGATCATCGATAGCTGAAGGGATTTCAGATTTAAAATCCTTTACCAGCATCTTAGCCATCCCAACTAAATGCTTTGCTTTACTATTGGGATATGAAATACTTTTTATAATGGGGAAAACCTCATCAGAACTTGAAGAAGCCAGACTTTCGACATCAGGAAATATTTCAAAAAATGCCGGAGTTGTGAGATTGACACGCTTATCTGTGCATTGTGCTGACAAAACTACAGCAACAATTAGCTCATAAGGACTTGCATAAAATAATTCCGTTTCGGCATTGGGATGATGCGTTTTAAAATAATCCAGAATTGCCTTATACCTCTCAAGCTTACGCATGAATGCAAAGGTAATTCTTTCAAACTAACACCTGAAAATAGAATTATAATTTAGGATATCCACAAATTTCCGCTGTGCAATCTTGAACTTTTGAGAATATTCTCGATGAGGTCAGAATCGGGTTCCATTACAATTCCATCTAATAATCCAATTACTTGAATTATTTCTAGATATTCGTCTTCAATTACAGGATCTGAATCAATAGCTGACTGAATTCTAACTGAATCTGTCAACTCTGTTTCATTATAAGCATATCTGATGAAATCATTAAGAGTAGAGTTTTTATCCATGTGTATATGTTAAGGGTTGTTTTCATAACACATATGTAACGCTACTACTTAATCAATATTTCAAATTGAAGGTAAATCAACTTATATCCAAGGCAACTTTGTGTTTTTCAATGAGTTTACGCATATTAATGAGCGCATATCTCATTCTACCCAATGAAGTATTGATGCTCACATCTGTCACTTCAGCAATATCTTTAAAGCTCATTTTAGCATAATGCCTCATAATCAGAACTTCTTTTTGTTCAAAAGGCAATTCCTCCACTAACTTCCTAACGTCTTTATATACTTGCTCTTTGATTAGCTTTTCTTCTACATTTTCATCAAAGAATGGGAGTGTATTAAAAACACTGTATTCATCTGTATCTCTGACCATTTGAACGCGTTTTTCACGACGAAAATGATCAATGACCAAATTATGAGCGATCCTGATCACCCAAGGCAGAAATTTCCCTTCTTCATTATAATTTCCGGCCCGAAGTGTCTTGATCACTTTGATATATGTATCCTGGAATATATCATCAGCAAGACTCTTATCTTTTACAAGAATAATGATAGATGTATAAACTTTTGATTTATATCGCTGAATAAGCTGATTAAGAGCTGATTCTTCGCCTGATAAAAATTGACAAATAAGATCTTTGTCGCTAGTTATGAATGTGCGCATATCGTTCTGCATTAAATATGGGTGAGTTCCCAGTAGAAAAAAAATTAATGTAGAGTTATTTCGATATGTATCCTCCTTAGGTTAAAAAAATGAATAAATTGAATAACGGCTTTACCGCATATATTATTACAAATATCAAATAAATTATTTCTAAAGCAAAATAGGTTCAGTAATTTTTAGCTGACAAATCTAATTACGTACCTTTGTGCGCGCAATTCCCATGCCAAAAAAGCTTATGGCAAATCAGATAAATAACGTCAAAGACCACAAACAATATATCCTTATTGAAGGAGCCAGGCAGCATAACCTGAAGAATATTCATGTAGCAATACCAAGAAATAAACTGGTTGTGATCACCGGTTTAAGCGGCTCCGGGAAGTCATCTTTGGCTTTTGACACTTTATACGCAGAGGGCCAGCGCAGGTATGTTGAGTCGCTTTCTTCTTATGCCAGACAATTTGTAGGGCGTATGAATAAGCCGGATGTTGACAACATAAGAGGTATTTCACCTGCTATTGCCATCGAACAAAAGGTAAATTCAAGGAATCCGCGTTCAACTGTCGGAACCTCTACTGAGATCTATGATTATCTGAAATTATTATTTGCCAGAGTAGGCATTACCTACTCTCCTATTTCCGGGAAGCAAGTAAAAAGACATTCGATTTCAGATGTGGTAGATTTTATTTTGAACAAAGACAATGGCACTAAGGTCTTTCTATATAGCCCAGTGATCTTTCATAAGGAAAGATCGCTTGAGGATGAACTTGCAGTGATCATCCAGAAAGGATTTAGCCGGATCCGTTATAACAATGAGATCCAAAGAGCAGAAGACCTTTTGGATTCCCTATCAGAAAAAGAAAAAAAGAAGTCCAATGTAAAAGGACTGGAGATATTAGCTGACCGTTTTATCGTTGATAAAGAAGATGATGAACTGGGGTCAAGAATTGCCGACTCGGTACAAACCTGTTTCTTCGAATCAAAAGGTGATTGTACCGTAGAACTGATCGCTGAAGACGAAACTTCAACTTCAAGTTCATTCTCCAATAGATTTGAGATGGATGGGATCAGTTTTGAGGAGCCGAGCACTCACTTATTCAGTTTTAATAATCCGTACGGTGCCTGCAAAACTTGTGAAGGATTCGGTACCATCATTGGAATCGACGAGGATCTAGTCATTCCGAATAAGAGTCTTTCCATATACGATGGGGCTGTTGCATGTTGGAGGGGTGAAAAAATGAAAGAGTGGAATGATGCACTGGTCATGAAAGCTTATGAATTCGAATTTCCTATTCATAAACCCTATTACATGCTGTCTATCGAGCAAAAGAAATTGATATGGTCGGGAAACAAGTATTTTAAAGGATTAAATGAGTTCTTCAAATATTTAGAGGAGCAGAGTTACAAGATCCAATACCGGGTTATGTTGAGCAGGTATCGGGGCAGGACAGGTTGTCCTGATTGTAATGGAAGCAGACTTAGGCAAGATGCTAATTTTGTAAAATTTGGATCCAAATCGATCACGGAGATCGTGTTAATGCCTGTTGCTGAAAGTTTAGAGTTTTTTCAAACATTCAAGGCAGATGCCCGGATTCAAAAAATAGCTTCCAGATTATTAATTGAGATTACCAATAGACTTCAATTCCTATTTGATGTTGGGTTAGGTTATCTAACTCTTAACCGGCTCTCAAATTCATTGAGTGGTGGTGAAAGTCAGCGTATAAATTTGGCTACATCCCTGGGTTCCAGCCTGGTTGGTTCCATGTATATTTTAGATGAGCCTAGCATAGGGCTACATCCCAGAGATACTCAGAGATTGATTAAGGTTTTGCAGTCATTACGCAGACTAGGGAATACAGTTATTGTGGTTGAACATGATGAAGAGATCATGCAGGCTGCTGAACATCTGATAGACATAGGTCCACTTGCAGGTGCACATGGTGGGGAACTTATTTTTGAAGGGAATTATGAACAAATTTTAACGGATGAGATTAGTCTGACAGGAAAATATCTCAGCGGAAAAATGGGTATTGATATTCCGGTTAAAAGGCGGGTCACAAAAAATTATATTGAAATTCAAGGTGCAAGAGAAAACAATCTGAATGGGATAAATGTTAGGTTTCCATTGGACTGCATGACAGTTGTGACCGGAGTTAGTGGTTCTGGAAAAACAAGTTTGGTAAAACGCGTTCTCTATCCTGCTTTGAAAAAACTGTTCGGAGGTTACAGTGAAGAAAGTGGTTTGTATGATCATATTACCGGTGACCTGGATAAAGTCAGTTCAGTTGAATTGGTAGACCAAAATCCCATTGGAAAATCTTCAAGGTCTAACCCGGCGACTTATGTTAAGGCTTATGATGAAATAAGAGAATTATATGCTGAACAAGGGTTGTCAAAAACCCGAAAGTTTAAAGCTTCACACTTTTCATTTAATGTTGATGGAGGCAGATGTCCGGTTTGTCAGGGAGAAGGTCAGGTGACCATTGAAATGCAATTCATGGCAGATATACATTTGACCTGCGAAACCTGTTCCGGTAAGCGATTCACAGATGAAGTACTTGAAGTGAAGTTTAAGGAAAATAACATTTATAACATACTTGATTTAACAATTGAAGAAGCAATTGAGTTTTTCTCAGAAGAATCAAATTTTGACAATATCACCCGGAAAATTGTTGAGAAACTCAAACCATTATTCGATGTTGGATTAGGCTATGTGAAATTGGGTCAAAGCTCCAATACTTTAAGTGGTGGAGAGGCTCAACGAATTAAACTAGCTTCTTTTCTTTCAAAAGGCAATATTCACGATCATACTATTTTCTTTTTTGATGAACCTACAACAGGTTTACACTTCCATGATATCCGAAAACTGCTGGACTCATTTAATGCGTTGATAGCACAAGGGAATTCAGTAATTATAATCGAACATAATTTAGAAATAATAAAGTGTGCTGATTGGGTAATTGATCTGGGACCTGAAGGAGGAAGTACGGGAGGTAATATTGTTTATTCAGGTCTCCCGGAAGGATTGGCTGAGTGTGAAGAATCACATACCGGGAAATTCCTTAAAGAAAAATTGCTAAAAGATAAATCCTAATCTGAATTTGCATCTAAAATCGGATGTATTCTAGAGTACCAGATCTTATAATGAATAACTCAGACTAGATCAATCTGCCAATTTATCATTTCTGAACTGAACATTATATAATTCCCTATACATACCGTTCTTTTTTAATAACTCAGAATGAGTTCCCTTTTCTTTCACGTTTCCTTTTTCCATAACCATTATAAGATCGGCATTCTGAATAGTTGCCAATCTGTGAGCTATGACTATTGAGGTCCGATTTTGTGTTAATTTTGCAGTTGCATTCTGAATCAACAATTCACTTTCAGGATCGATACTGGAAGTAGCTTCGTCCAACACCAAAATTGTAGGTTTATAAACATAGGCCCTGATGAAGGAGATCAATTGTCTTTGTCCTACTGATAGCATCCCCCCTCTTTCTCGCACATTATAATCATAAGCACCGGGAAGATTACGGATAAATCGATCAGCTCCAACTTTTTCTGCCGCAGCCACAACTTCTTCTCTTCTGATTGAATCATTGTTCAGTGTAATATTATTGTGAATGGAATCTGAGAAAAGAAATACATCTTGCAGCACCACGGATATCCGATTTCTCAAACTTTGAAGATCATATTCCTTTATATCTTTCCCATCTATTTTAATTGATCCTTTTTGAATTTCATAAAATCTGTTCAACAGATTTATTACGGATGATTTCCCGGCTCCCGTAGCTCCTACAAGAGCAACAGTCTGTCCCGGTGCAACCTTAAAAGAAATGTTTTTCAGAACCCAATCTTCTGCATCATATGCAAACCATACATTTTCAAATTCTATTTCTCCCTGGATATCTTTGGCATCAAGCTTACCAAAATTTGGAATTTCTTCCTGAGTATCCAGGACTTTAAAAATTCTTTCTGAACTAACCATACCCATTTGGAGGGTATTAAATTTATCAGCCAACTCACGAATTGGTCTGAAAAGCATATTAATATATAAGATGAATGCCATCATTGCACCCAATGTAACTTCATTTCCCAATACGCCTTTTGCTCCCCACCACACCATCATTCCAATTGAAATAGCTGATAATAATTCTACAACAGGAAAGAAGATAGAATAATACCAGATGGAACGGATATGAGCTTGTTTGTGCTCTTCGTTGATCTGATCAAATTTTTTCATTTCTCTTTCTTCCCGGTTGAACAGCTGAACCACACTCATCCCGGTAAGATGTTCCTGTACAAAAACATTCAATCTGGCAACTTGTGTTCTAACATCCCTAAAAGAATCTTTAATCGATTTTCGAAAAACATTGGTTGCAATGAACAATACCGGAAGCACAGCTAAACTAACCAGAGTAAGCTTCACATCTGTCCAAAACATTACAGATATCACGATGATAAGTTGAAGCAAATCACCTATGATCACGATTATTCCATCAGAAAATATATCCGATATAGTTTCAATATCACTAACTGTTCGGGTAACGGGAGTTCCAATTGGTGTTCTGTCAAAGTACTTTAATTTAAAATTTAAGATATGACGATATAATTTGACACGCATATCACGAATTACAAGCTGGCCAAGCAAGTTGGTGTAATATGTTTGCAGATACTGAAACAAGGATTGTATGATTAGCAATACGATCATTGCCAGAGTCATCATCAACAATCCTTTTTCATCACCAAACACTATAAAATTATCGAAGGTATACTGGATAAGTAAAGGCCGGCTGGGTGCCAATAATGCAACCAAAAATGTCATCAATACAGAAAACCAAAATAGTCTCCTGTAAGGTTTCATATACCGAAAGACCCTCAGTAAAATTGGGAAATCAAATGCTTCGCCACTTACCGTCTTATCCTTACTTTCCATCATTCAAGTTTGTAAATATTGATCCGGCAAATTCGTCTTGTATTATATATGGATAAACAATTTTGACGAGATGGAGACCTTTTGCAGGAACGCTAGCTCCTGTTTCGGAACGATCCTTACTCAATCCTATTTCTCGAAAATATTCAGGAGTCCAATTACTCTGAGCAGCTTCCAACATTGTACCTATAATTGATCTTACCATTCCCCTTAGAAATCTATTGGCAGTGATATGAAACTCCCAATTACCATCGTTCTTTATCCATTCAGCTTTTGAGACCTTACATATATAACTCCCGGGGTTTCCACCTTTCTTTGCAAAAGCCTTGAAATTATCGAACTCCGGTAAGATATCAGCAAAGGATTGCAATGTAAGCAAGTCAGGCATTCTGTTTTTTAACCAGGAATAATTATTCAGAAAAGGTTGTTTGTCCTGACAGATCTTATAAATATATGATCTGGAGATGGCATCATAACGTGCGTGACATTCATCCTTAACTGCAATTATCTTTGAAATCGCAATTTCAGTGGGTAAGATCGCATTCAATCTGTGGGCAAGCTCATTGTTGTCCGGCTTTCCCGAATAATCAAAATGAGCAAAATATTCTGTTGCATGAACTCCGGTATCCGTTCTGCCACATCCTACAACTGAAGTCTTCTTTCCTATGAGGGTTAATAAGCTATCTTCGATCAGATCCTGTACGGCGACGGCATTTATTTGACTTTGCCAGCCATGGAACGGACTTCCATCATATTGAAGTTTAATAAAAAATCGAGGCATAAGACGGCAAAACTACGAAATTCGGTTTGATGCCAGCCAAAGCTCATTATATTTGGAAGATTAAGATCCAAACAAATGTTATTTTATGCAATATATCAGTCTTGTAACGTTCAATTATTCATGATTTTTTCATGATTAAGATAGTACAATTGCAGGGCAAAAAATTTAATTGAATATGAGTGATATACAATTGATCAACGAAAAAATAGAAAAAGAAAGTGCTTTTCTTGAACTCCTGAATTTAGAGTTAAGTAAAGTTTTGGTTGGACAAAAGCATATGGTAGATCGATTGCTGATCGGGTTATTGAGCAATGGCCATATTCTGCTTGAAGGAGTGCCCGGACTGGCAAAAACTTTAGCAATAAAATCGCTTGCAAAAGCGATCCAAGCAAAGTTCAGCAGAATACAATTCACTCCCGATCTGCTACCTGCGGATCTGATAGGGACGATGATCTATAATCAGAGAAAGGAAGAATTTTTAGTCAAGAAAGGTCCCATTTTTGCAAATTTCATTTTAGCAGATGAAATAAACAGGGCGCCGGCAAAAGTACAGAGTGCCTTGTTGGAAGCAATGCAGGAACGCCAGATTACGATCAGTGAAGACACCTTTTATTTGCCAAATCCATTTCTGGTACTTGCAACACAAAATCCAATTGAACAAGAAGGTACTTATCCTTTGCCGGAAGCTCAACTTGATCGTTTCATGATGAAAGTCGTTATCACTTACCCCAATCGTGAAGAAGAGCACAAGATCATGCGTCAGAATATTGCTGTCAATGAAATCGAGATCCAACCTGTAGTTACTATTGATCAAATAATCGCTGCCAGGAATATTTGCAAGGAAGTGTATATGGATGAAAAGATAGAACGCTATATTATAGATCTGGTTTTTGCAAGTCGTGATCCGGCTTCAGTTGGACTGGAAAACTTAAAAGGTTTACTTGAGTATGGAGGTAGTCCCAGAGCAAGTATTAACCTGGCTCAAGCTTCAAAAGCAATGGCATTTATCAAGCATCGGGGATATGTTATTCCTGAAGATGTAAGAGCAATATTTCATGATGTAATGCGCCATAGAATTGGACTAAGCTATGAAGCAGAAGCAGAAGAAATAAGCGCAGATAAGATTTTAGATGAAATATTGAATGGCGTAAAAGTTCCTTAAGACGTTTACTTATCTATATGAGTGCATCAGCAGAGCTGTTAAAAAAAGTAAAAAGGATAGAGATAAAGTCACGTGGCTTAAGTAACCGGATCTTTTCCGGAGAATACCATAGTGCCTTCAAAGGGAGAGGTATGGCTTTTAGTGAGGTAAGAGAGTACCAACCCGGTGATGAAATAAGGAGCATTGATTGGAATGTAACCGCCCGATTCAATCATCCCTATGTTAAGGTATTTGAAGAAGAAAGAGAACTAACCGTTCTTCTGGCAATTGATATAAGCTCCTCAGGTAAATTCGGAACCCGATCGAAACTCAAATCTGAAATGATCATTGAGATCTGCGCTGTTATTGCTTTTTCAGCAATTAACAATAATGACAAGATCGGAGTAGTGCTTTTTTCTGATCAAATCGAAAAATTTATTCCTCCTAAAAAAGGAAAAAGTCATGCACTACGGATTATCAAAGAACTGCTGGAATTTAAACCTGTATCAGAAAAGACTTCCATCAAAACAGGATTAGAATATATTCGGCATATCACTAAGAAAAAAGCGATCGTGTTTTTAATTTCAGACATGATGGATGAAGGATTTGATAAATCTCTGAAGATCGTCAACAGACGTCATGACCTCGTTGCGCTGCAGATTGCGGATCCTTCAGATACGAGGCTTCCAAATGTTGGTTTGGTAAATATCATCGATCCGGAAACAAAGCAGACACGGGTTTTGGATACTTCAGATCCATATGTAAGAAAAACCTGGGAAGCCAACAGAATGAGTTCTCTCGCAAAAACAATAGCTAAATTCAGAAGTTGTGGTACGGATCATTTGATCTTAGAAACAGATAGAGATTATATACCTGCCCTTTCAGGTTTGTTCAAAAGAAGAGGAGGTCGAAGATGAAAAATCTTTTGTTTTTTCTTATCCTCTCCCCCAGCCTTTTGTTCGGTCAAATAAGAAATCTTGAAACCTCTTTAGACACAAATGCAATACAAATAGGTCAACGAGCCAGATTGATCCTTAAAACTGACCTTGATTCAAAATCCGCAATTCATTTCCAGGCATGGCCAGATAGTGTTCCCGGACTAGAATTATCAATCAAATCAAGTACAGATACAATAAAGAATGATAAAGGAACTGATCAACTCCGACATATTTATTATTTAACTTCATTTGATTCCGGGTATTTCGTAATACCACCTTTGGCTGTAGCATTTTCAGATGAGATCCACAGGGATACTTTATTTACCGAAGCACTTTTATTGAAGGTCAGTATACCTTCGGTTGATTCAACAGATGTAATACATGATATTTATGAACCCTACAGTATTCCATATTCATTTTGGGAAATATTGGAAATGATCTGGCCTTATCTACTTTTCATACTATTAGCAATAGCATTATTTTTTATTTTGAAGAAATATCTGCGAAAAAATAAATTAGAACAGAATGAGACAACAATCATAATTGACCCGGATCAATGGGCATTGGATGAATTGAGCAAGATCAAGCAACTGAAATATCTTGAAGACGGGAAATTCAAGCTTTTTCATATAGAAATATCTGATATCTTAAGGAAGTATATTGAATTGAAACTTCAGGTAAATGCGTTAGAAAAAACAAGCGATGAATTACTTGAACAGTTGGAACTCCATTCAGTAATAAGCAAAAATGAATGGTCAATTCTTGAAAAAATATTGAAACAATGCGACAGGGTAAAATTTGCAAAGCATAGACCCGGAAATGAAACCTCCGAGTTATTGCATACCAATGCTGTTGTATTCGTGAAAAGCATGATCAGAGTTGAAGAAACAGATAACTCGGAAAAGGAGACGGAATCATGAATCTGAGTAATTATTCTTACGCAAATCCTGAATTATTCTGGATATTCTTGGTGATACCGATACTTGTTTTCTATTATTTTTTGAAACACCGGTCAACCCGACTATATATTTCTATTCCTTTTTCAGACATAGACCATGAGATCAAACCAACCTGGAAAGAAAGATTGATCCATCTACCTTTTATTATCAGAATCATAAGTTTTATCCTCATAATTTTCATTCTTGCCAGACCTCGATCAAGCAGTGTTGGTTCTGAAGTAAATACTGAGGGCATTGACATCGTATTAGCAATTGATATTTCGGCTTCGATGTTGGCTGAAGATTTTAAACCAAATCGTATTGAAGCGGCCAAAAATGTAGCTAAGGATTTTATTCTGTCAAGAAAAAATGATAGGATAGGATTGGTTATTTTTTCAGGTGAAAGTTACACCCAATGTCCTACTACTACTGATCATAATGTTTTACTCAATACATTAACAGCTGTAAAAAGTGGAATGCTTGAAGATGGGACCGCTATTGGAGAAGGACTTGCTACAGCAGTTAGCCGACTAAAAGATTCTGATTCAAAATCTAAAGTGGTGATTTTATTGACAGATGGAGTTAATAATCTTGGTTCTGTTTCGCCGGAAACTGCAGGGGACATAGCAAAATCTTTTGGCATACGGGTTTATTCAGTTGGAGTTGGGACTAACGGTCTGGCACCATATCCTGTCCAAACACCCTTTGGTAAAGAATATCAACGCCTGCCTGTACAAATTGACGAAGTCATATTGAAAAAAATTGCAGCAACTACTGATGGCAAATATTTCAGAGCGACGAATAATACTCAATTGACGGAAGTATATTCAGAAATTGACAAGATGGAAAAAACAAAGATCCGTGTTGAAGAATGGAGATCTTATACTGATATGTTCAAACCATTTTTATTGCTGACCATATTTCTGCTCGGTTTTGAATTGCTGTTTCAACATTTAATTTTAAGACGAATACCATAAGGATGTTTAGGTTTGAAAATATAGAGATACTTTATTATTTAATGGTTGTACCATTGATGATACTGATGATCATTTGGTTGAATTCAAAATCGAAAAGGCGGATACACCTTCAAATTGATTCAAAGCTATTATCAAAGATCAGCGATGAGAGAAGTAAATCAAAAACAAGATTAAAACTATATTTGAAACTGGCTGCAATATCGCTATGCATCATCGCATATGCAGGTATATTATCGGGAGCAAAACTGGAACAGGTTAAAAGAGAAGGAATAGATCTATTGATCGCTTTGGATGTATCTAACAGTATGTTGGCAGAAGATATTAAACCAAATAGATTAGAGAGAAGCAAGTTATTTATTTCCAAATTAATTGAAAAGTCGAAAGGTAATAGAATCGGATTGATCGTTTTTGCAGGGCAGGCATACACTCATTTACCTATAACAGATGATTATTCTGCGGCAAGAATGTATCTATCATCTATAAATGTTGACATGGTCAACAAACAAGGGACGGATATTTCATCTGCTATAGAACAAGCCGAAAACACCTTTACAGATACATTGAAAAAATATCAGGCTTTGGTGATCATTACAGATGGAGAGGACCATGATGAGGTTGCCATCAATGCTGCAAAAGATGCTGTAGAAAAAGGTATGATCATCCATACCATAGGTGTTGGATCAGAAAAAGCTGTACCGGTTCCCATGTATCAAAATGATAAACTTATGGGTTTCAAGTCGGATAGAAATGGGAATACTGTAATGACTCAATTAAATGAATCCATTCTCCAAGAAATTGCAAAAGTTGGAAATGGAATCTATGGCAGATTGGGATCAGGTGATGAAGCATTAACGGATTTGATCAAAGAATTAGATGCAATGGAATCAAGAACATTTGATTCGCAAGTTTATACCAGCTATGAAAATCGGTTTCAATACCTGGTCGGACTTGCTTTTCTACTACTTATTTTAGATCTTTTTATAACAGAAAGGAAAAGTCTATTTTGGAAAAGAATTGACCTTTTTAAAGAGGAGGATAAAAGATGAAAACTATCTTAATGATCTGTACTTTCCTTTTCCTTTTGGAAAATGAAGTCATACTTGCGCAACAAACGATACAGCAGAATAAAGAATTACGTGCAGGAAATAGAGATTATAAAAAAGGCGATTACGAAAAGTCTGAGAATAGTTATTTGAAAGCACTTAACCTGAATTCCACCAGTTATGAAGGCAAGTTCAATCTTGGAGATGCATTATATCGTCAGGAAAAATTTGATGAAGCAGCAAAACAGTTCTCTGACGCTTCCAAATCAACGGATATTGAATCCGTTGACATGGCAAAGTCATTTCACAATTTAGGAAATTCGTATTTCCGGGATAAGAAATATAAGGAGAGTATTGAAGCCTACAAAAAGAGTTTAAAATCTGATCCTGATAATAATCTTACCCGGGAGAATCTGGCCAAAGCAATGATGAAACTCAATCAGGAGCAGCAACAAGAGAATCAAAAAAATAAAGAAGGAGATAAACAAAACGAAGATCAAAATAAGGAGAAGCAAAAATCAGAAAACAAAGATAACAAGGAACAAAAAGATGATAAAAGCAATTCCGGAAAATCTGATGAGAAATCAGACAAATCAGAAAGGCAAGAAAGTCAGGATCAAAGAAAAGGGATTACAAAAGAAGATGCAGAACGGATCTTAAATGCTCTTAAGAATCAAGAGAAAGACCTTCACAAAAAGCTTCAGGCAAAACCTGAGGTGAAGTCAAGAACAGACAAAGATTGGTAATAGGATGAACCGTGTGATAAACAATTTCAAAAAAAGCATATTACTTTTAGTAATACTGACATGTGCTGCAATGAATTTTGCATTTGCTGCTGAACCTGAATTAAAAGTTTCGGTTAATAAGAATCCGGTTTCACCCGGTGACAAATTTGAGTTGACCTATACTTTTAGTGGAATGCCTGAACGATTTAATACTCCTGACTTGAGAGACTTTCAAGTGCATACTGGCCCCATTGATCAAGTACAAACAAATTTCACCAATGCAGGAGTTAGCCAATCTATAGTTTTTTCATATATCCTCTCAGCCAAGCAGGAAGGGACTTTCAGAATAGGATCAGCTTCAGTCGACTTTAATAATAAAAAGATTACTTCAAAGACAATTGATATCAAAGTAACCAAGAATACAGTAAGTCAAAATCAGGGTAATGAAGTAGATCTAAACGGAAAGGTTTTTATGGAATCTCAAGTTAGCAGGTCAAGTGCATATGAAGGAGAACCTATTGTAGTTACTTATAAACTATATACTAAAGTTGATCTTACCAGATACAACATAGATGCATTACCCACATTTACCGGTTTCTGGTCAGAAGAAGTTAAACTTCCTGCTCAACCGGTATTTAAAAGTGAGATAAGAGCAGGAGTTGAATTTCATGCAGCAGAAATCAAAAAATTTATTCTGTTTCCACAGCAAACGGGTGAATTGGTTATTCCTGCCATGAATGCTGAATTAGGGGTGAGAGTAAGAGACCAACGTAACAAGAAGACTTACAGCAACCCGATAGATCAGTTTTTTAATGACCCATTTTCAAATGATCCATTCTTCAGTGGGTACAAAGAGGTTCCATTCAAAACATCAACGGGTCAAAAGAAAATCAAGATCAATGCCCTACCACAACCAAAACCTGCAACCTTCAATGGCGCAGTTGGCAACTTCAAAATTCAAGCTAGCACAGATAGAACTGAATTAAAAGCTAGTGAGGCTGTAAAGTTTACTATCAAAATCAGCGGGAATGGAAATTTAAGATTACTGGAACCCAGATCACCGGAATTACCTCCAAATATTGAAACGTATGAACCCAAAGTATCAGAAGCCATAACGATATCTTCAACAAATCTAACAGGTTCAAAAACGTTTGAATACTTACTGATACCCAGAGTAAGCGGTAAATATAAAATAAGAGATTATACGTTAAGTTATTTTGATCCTGAAAGCAAATCATACAAAGAATTATTTGTTCCGGGATTCGAACTCCATGTTGAGCCGGGTGATCCATCTTCATCAAATGGAATGAACTCTTCAGGAGTCGAAGTAAACAAACTCAATGATGATATTGCATTTATTAAAACAGATTCACATTTGATAAATGACAGATCACAGTCATTATTACAAAACATCTGGTTTAAAGTAAGTTTAATATTGCCTCTCCTACTCTTCTTTTTCTTTGTTGGTTATTATAAAAAGAATGAGAAGATAGAAAGTGATAGCATTCTTAATAATAGACTCAAAGCGAGATCAAAGGCAAAAAAGAAATTGAAATTTGCAGAACAATGCATCAAATCCTCTGACAGGTCGAAATTCTGGGAACATCTGGCTGATGGAGTGTGGGGATATTGCGCTGATAAACTTAATATTCCACAAGCAAAATTGTCAATTGAAAAGGTCTCTGAAGAATTGGAAGTCAGAAATTGTGAAAGAGAAACTATAGAAAAATTAACAACGCTGATCCGCAAAATTGAAACCGCCAGATATGCTCCTGTAGAAAGTGATGGTTCAATACAAGAATCCTATGACAATGCAGTTGATTGTTTAAGTAAAATTGAGAATGAAATAAAATGAAAAACATATTTTATCTTATCCTAACTTTTATCGTATTATCACCTTGTCTGTCTAATGCGGATTCGGGTGAAGACCTTTTCAGGTTAGGAAATGAAGCCTATACCAGATCTGATTATGATTCAGCTATTACATGCTATCAACAATTAGAAAGATCCGGTAAAAATTCAGTCGCTTTGTACTTCAATATGGGCAATACTTTTTTCAGATTGAACAAAGCTCCTATGGCGGTTTTATATTATGAAAAAGCAAAAAAACTAGATCCCGCAGATGAGGACATTCTCAAAAACATAGCTCTAACTAATTCAAAACTTATTGACAGAATAAAACCCTTACCTGAAAATTTCTTTCCGAAAATCACTACCAAGATCATCCATTTAATGAGTCCTTTTACATATGGAATTTTGTTACTAGCCATAACATGGTCCATGTTCATATTCTTTGCTTATTATATGAGGAGTAAATTATCAAATAAAAGGAGGTTCTATTTTTATTCCGGCTTAGCATCTTTGGTCATTTTCATCTTCCTCTTTTGGGTAAATGTGATGCTCTATTTAATTCAGAATTCCAGCAATACAGCTATCCTTTTTAATGAATCAGAATACATCATGAGTAGTCCAAATGATACGAGTAAAGAGTTATTTTTAATTCATGAAGGGACGAAAGTAATTATTATAGACAAAGTTGGAGACTGGTCACAAATTAAGTTGGTCAATGGAGACAAAGGCTGGATACCAAGTGCTGCTTTGGTCATAATATGATGAATATTGAATATGAAACATAAATTTTGGTAAATTGTATCAAAATCATATAAAATGCGTCATTTATTTAGTTCTATTTTAGGTATCATCCTATTTTTCATTTTCGCTTCAAACCCTGCACAAGCTCAGAAAAACATGACCTTAATAGGGCAACTCCCCTATCCCGGACAAACAATAGCCGGTGTCTGGCAATATGTAGATGATTTTGGGACTGAATATGCGCTGGTAGGTACTGCAGCTGGAGTCTCCATCGTTAGTCTTGCTAATCCGGCTAACCCTGTAGAAGTATTTGCAGTTGCCACAGCCAATAGTCTTTGGAAAGAATTACGAACCTGGAATAAGCATGCATATGTTGTTACAGAAGGTGGTGGTGGAATGACTATCATAGATCTCAGCAATCTTCCTGCTAGTATAAATTCCGTGGTCTGGACCGGAAACGGAGCTATTGCCGGTTTGGTTGACAGAGGTCATGCAATTGGCGCATATGATGGCTATATCTATATTTTCGGGGCAAATATCGCGAATAAAGGAGCACTCATTTTACGTCCTGATGATCCAATGAATCCTACATACGTTGGGATGTATAATCAAAATTATATACATGATGGATATGTCAGAAATGATACACTTTGGGCAGGAGAGATCTATCAGGGACAATTTTCAGTTATCAGTCTTCAAGACAAGACGGCACCTGTAGTTCTTGCAACGCAAGCTACTCCGCTACAATTTAACCACAATACCTGGCTCAATGATGCGGGTAGTGTTTTATTCACAACAGATGAAAAATCGAATGCTCCTGTTGGTGCGTATGATGTGAGTAATGTCAATAATATAGTAGAATTAGATCTCTATAAAACTATCAATAATCCTACTCAAGAAGTTCATAATGTCAGAGTTCTGAATGATTATCTTGTTAATGCTTGCTACGGTTCCCAGGTAACTATAGTAGATGCATCAAGACCGGATAACATGATAGAAGTTGGGCATTATCCAACGGGAACCTGGTTATGTTGGGATGCGTCTCCTTATTTACCTTCGGGCAAGATAATAGCCACGGATTCAAATAATGGTCTATTTGTTTTTGATCCATTTTATGTGAGAGGTTGCTATTTGGAAGGTAATGTGAAAGACAGTCTTACTAACTTACCATTGAGTGGTGTACAGGTAGCTATAACCGGTTATCCGGTATTAAAGAACAGTAAAAGTAATGGAGAATACAGAACCGGTATTGCAGATGCCGGATCATACGATGTTACCTTCAGTAAAAATGGATATACTTCAAGGACGATCACAAATATTGCAGTTAATAATGGTCAAGTAACTATTCTCAATGTAAAATTATTACCGATCAATGTTGGAATAAATGAAACATTAAACGATGTTGTTACCATTGTCCCTAACCCATTCGATAATTCAAGTATGATAACTCTGCCTACAGATTTCGGTGATCAAATAAATGGATCATTTATTCTAAGAGACATAACAGGCAGAAATGTTATTGAAAAAAGCAAATTCCTTGGAAGAACTATTAACATAGATGGGATACAATTACCGGCCGGGAGTTATTTGTATGAAATCATAATTTCAGGCAAAGCTCCCATTTATGGCAAGTTGATCAAAAAATAATCGAACTTTTTATTGATGCCTCTCAAATTGAGAGGCATTTTTTTTATTTTACCAATATGAAAATAGGATTACTTTCCGATACTCATGGTTTTCTGGATCCTGCTGTATTCAAGCATTTCGCCGAATGTGACGAGATCTGGCATGCCGGTGATATTGGTGATTTTTCAGTTTATGAAGAATTGAAAAAGTATAAACCACTCAGAGGCGTATTTGGCAATATTGATGGAACCAGAATAAGGAATGAATTTCCCGAAATTCAAAAATTTGAAGTTGAAGGTGTGCGGATCTTTATGATTCACATTGGTGGTTATCCAGGGAGTTATGCCAAAAATATAAAAGAAAAATTAATCCGATATAAACCTCATCTATTTATATCCGGACATTCACATATTCTTAAAGTACAACGAGATCCAAAGATAAATAACATGTTACACATTAACCCGGGAGCTGCCGGGAAATATGGTTTCCATGTAGTAAGAACCTTAGTTAGGTTTGATATAAATAATGGGAAGATCTCAAATCTTGAAGTAATTGAATTAGGACCTAGAACCGGTGACAGCTCAGTTTGAGCATAAACAGAAAAATATATTTGGTATTATTCTAAACATATCAGAATAAAAAAAGCCCCGATCTCCCGGGGCTTTTTTCTTTATCCATTCATAGAAATGAGAAACTCTTCATTTGATTTAGTCCCCCGCATTTGCTGTAGAATAAATTCCATAGCTTCTGTAGGATTCATATCTGCTAAATGATTTCGGAGTATCCACATTTTCTGCAATACATCTTTATCATGAAGAAGATCATCTCTACGGGTAGAAGACGCAACAAGATCGATCGCCGGATAGATCCGCTTATTGCTAAGCTTACGATCGAGTTGTAATTCCATGTTACCGGTACCTTTGAATTCCTCAAAGATCACTTCATCCATTTTTGAACCAGTGTCAATAAGTGCAGTTGCAATGATCGTCAATGATCCGCCATTCTCGATCTTACGAGCAGCTCCGAAGAACCGCTTTGGTTTGTGCAATGCATTGGCATCAACACCACCTGAAAGGACTTTACCTGAAGCCGGCGATACTGTATTATATGCACGTGCAAGTCGAGTAATAGAGTCAAGCAATATGATGACATCATGCCCACATTCAACCATACGCTTTGCCTTTTCAAGAACGATGTTCGCGATCTTTACATGACGTTCAGCTGGTTCATCGAATGTAGAAGCTACTACTTCGGCTTTCACTGAACGTGCCATATCTGTTACCTCTTCAGGTCTTTCATCGATCAAGAGAATGATCAAATATGCTTCCGGATGATTTGCCGCAATTGCGTTTGCAACTTCTTTCAAAAGAACAGTTTTACCTGTTTTTGGCTGAGCAACGATCAAACCTCTTTGGCCTTTTCCTATTGGAGTAAATAAATCAACTACACGTGTTGACAAGGTGCTTTTATCTCCACTCAAATTTAATTTTTCATGAGGAAATAAAGGAGTGAGATAATCGAAAGGTACTCTATCACGGACTATCGCCGGTAATTGTCCATTTATCAGATCTACTTTTACGAGTGGAAAATATTTCTCTCCTTCTTTTGGAGGACGCACACTTCCTTTAACTGTATCTCCGGTTTTAAGTCCAAATAATTTAACCTGACTCTGAGAAACGTAAACATCATCCGGAGAACTGAGGTAATTATAATCTGATGAGCGCAAGAAACCGTAACCATCCGGCATCATTTCAAGGACACCTTCAGTTATAATTGCTCCTTCGAAATCATAGATCTCAACTATCTTTCTTGGATTAGGCTGAGTTGGGCTTTGTCTTTGACGTAAGGTATCACTGCTGCGATCAGGCTTATTTAATTCAGGTCTGTTTGATTCCTGGGGTCTTGGATTTGGGATGTGAGGTGCAGGTTTTTCAGATGGAGTTTCATTTTCATTACCTGAAACGTCCTTTGATTCCCTAGTCTTATCTGTATTTTCAAACAGATCAGGAGCAGTCGATTTTTTGTCATCACGTTGAGGAATGACTCTTTTTCTTTCACGAGGACTTTCCTTTTGCTCAGGCTTTCCTGTAGCTTTTGCCGGAGTCTTATCAGCAATAGATTCTGATTTAGATTCAACTTTCGGTTCTGAATCCTGTTTATTTGTTGATTCAGGTTTAGCTTTAGGTTCAGGCTTTGATTCAGAAGTCGATTTCACCTGGATACGCTGAGGGCGGCCTTTAGCAGGAGCAGGTTTTGAGCTGGCTTCTGGTGTAGGCTTCGATTCTGCCACTACTTTTGTTGGCTCAACAACAACTTCCGGCTTTGGCATTTTGGATTTTAACTCCGCTGCCAATTCAGGAGTAATTGCTTGTTGATCCAGGATCTTATAAACAAGATCTTGTTTTTTTAGCGCTTCGAAATCAGCAACCTTTAGAGATTTAGCAATCTCTTTAAGCTCTGATACGAGCTTTTCATTTAATTCTGCAATGTCAAACATGAGGGGTATTTGTCTTGAAATTAGACGTTTTTATTTATATTGAATTCTTGGTTTTATTATCCTTTGAAGGAACAACACTATAAATTTGGATTAATGTCACCTCACGGAGGCGAAACAAATGTTTCAAAAACAACGTGAAGATTGAGGATTCTTGGATTGTTTATTACACAATACAAGAATAGGTAGGAAATACATCACAATGTTAATATTAAATGGTCTATATTCCAAATATTCTGTTAATATTTATCAACAATTACTGATTTAGTCGAGATTTCCCTATCCAATTAAGTTTTGTGAGTTAAAGTATTGTTGAGATATTTGTAAAAATTATTAAGCTATGTGGCAGAGAATCCAAACCGTCTTCCTTATTCTAGTTGTAATCGCAGGCATTATTGCTTACTATTTACCTTTTGCCGGATTTATTGACCCTACTGCCTCTGGAAAGGAATTTCTACTTTATTTAGGTAAAACAATTGGTGAAAACCCCGACGGTACATCCAACTTGCAGAACCATCAGTGGCTTGCAGCAATTAACGGTTTAATCAGTTTATTATCATTGATCAGCATTTTCTTATTTAAGAATCGTCAAAGACAAATGTTACTTATTTCTTTTACAACGTTACTGGTAGCAGGTTGCATAGTAGGCATATTTTATTTGGCAGATCAAATGTCAGGAACATTGGGAATTGAAAATATCAGCTATAAAGTTGGAGGTATTATACCGGTAGCTCAAATTTTGCTTTTAATCCTTGCCCGCAAATCGATAAAAAAAGATGATGCTCTTGTAAGATCTGCAGATAGGCTGAGATAATCATTCAACCGCTTTGATGATACCATTCAAGTAAAGGTAGACCTGATGTATATGTGGGTCATTCAATATCACCATAACTCTTCGCATATCAATTCCTGATTTTCCCTGGCTATCGAATACGATCTTTATTTCGGATTTAGCTCCCGGAGGAATTATCATTAATGTTGCTTCAGGAACAGTACAACCACAATCAGCTTTTATCTTTAAGATCTCAAGGTCAGCATTCCCCTGATTAAAAAGCGTAAATACATGTTCGACTATTTCGCCCGACAGTATACTGCCATAATTAAATTCTTTAATATCAAAGAATCCTTTGGGGGCAATGGCATCCGGAAGATATGATGAAGGCGGGAAATAACGTAGTAAATTAGTGGCGATACTCAACTCCTTTCGGGGCGAAATAGAATCGGTTGTAGTCAAATATATTCCTTCAGTAATAAAACCGATATCATTCTTTTTCGATCCGTCATATTCGACATAAATAACCGCCTCTTTACCCGGTTCTATTGTGTTTGGAACAATTTTCAATCCCAAATGATACGCAACATTAGTAAATCCGATCTTAATGGGTCTATGTGAATCATTCATAACTCTAATTGAGTCTAAAACTTTTTCATTGGTCTTCAATTCAGGAAAATAGATCTGATATTTTGAAAACAACAATGAACCCTGTCTGAAAGCATAAAGTGAATCCTGTGATTTACCTGATAAAGGGATCAGGATCAGAATAATTACAAAAAATAAAACAAGATCAATTTTTTTCATTTCCTGACAAGAACTTTGCAAATGTAGGCAGATCGATTCCATCAAAAGTACCCGAACTCATCAACAACAAATTGACATTTTCTAAAGATTTCGATTCAAGATAAGACCTCAGTAAATGTGAATCTGTAAATACAATAAGATCATTTCTTCCAAAAGCATTTTTTACCTGCTCCTCTGTAACCGGCGGCAGTTTCTTATGCTCAATAGTATGCGGATTAAAATAAACGATCGCTTCATCTGCTGCATCCATACTTCCGGAATATTCATCTAAAAAATTTGCAGTCAAACTTGAAAATGTATGAAGCTCCATACAGGCTATTAATTTCCTGTCATCAAATTGATTTTTCACAGCCGTAGTAGTGGCTTCGAGTTTAGATGGCGAATGTGCAAAGTCTCTGTAGATAGCATGTTTGTCACCGGAAGCCAGAAGTTCTAATCTCCTTGATGCTCCTTTAAAAGTTGAGATTGAAGTATAGAAATCATTTGCAGAAATCCCTAAGCTCATACAGACCATTTTGGCACCTTCAAGATTTAATAAATTATGCTCACCAAACACGGATAAAGGAATCGCTGTGCTTTCTCCTTCTTTTCCCAAATAAGTTATTCCATTTTTTACAAAATTCAAGGGTGTTGAATAAGGTAAATGCTTAACATGCTTTACATCCTTGCATACAGAATTCGTGAGTTCATCTGATTTTGGATATATCAAAGTTCCTCCGTCGGGTAAATTATTTACGAATATTCTAAATTGCTCAACATAATTTTCAAATGTTGGAAAGACATTGATGTGATCCCATGCAATACCACTAACCAATGCTATATCAGCTTTGTACAAATGGAATTTAGGTCTGCGATCCAAGGCTGAGGCAAGATATTCATCTCCTTCTAAAATAATAACGGGTGCGGTGTGCGATAATCTAACCATGGTTTCGAACCCTTCGAGCTGTGCACCAACCATAAAATCAAACTCAAGATCATCCTCCTTAAGCACATGCATTATCATTGAAGTAATTGTGGTCTTACCGTGAGATCCACCAATCACAACACGGGTTTTATCTTTACTTTGTTCGTAAATATATTCCGGATACGAATAGATCTTCAATCCTAATTCTTTTGCCCGAATTAATTCAGGATTATCCGCTCTTGCATGCATTCCCAAAATCACTGCATGGAGATCTGGCGTTATTTTTTCAGGAAACCACCCAATTTCATCAGGCAATAAACCTTTTGCAGCAAGGCGTGTTTTACTGGGCTCATTTATCTCATCATCCGACCCGGTGACAACATACTTTTTATGATAAAGTGCCAGAGCAAGATTGTGCATGGCACTGCCCCCTATAGCAATAAAATGTACTTTCATCAATTTCGATTCAAGCCTGAAAGATAAACATTCTTCGAATCATTATTTGATCAGAGAATTAATGAAAATATTTTTCACTTATCCATTTTTCGTTTATCTTAGTCAGATATGGAATTAATATCTATACCCACAGGAAATTTCAAGTTGGATGGAGGTGCCATGCATGGCGTAGTACCAAAATCAATCTGGAATAAATTTAATCAGGCAGATGAAAATAATATGTGCTCCTGGTCCATGCGCTGCATGCTTGTCAGTTCAGGCTCTAGGCTTATCCTGATAGATAATGGCATTGGCGATAAGCAGGATGAAAAATTCATGGGGTATTATTTTTTACATGGTGATGATACACTGGATGGTTCATTAAATAAAGCCGGCATCAGTAAAGACGATATCACCGATGTCTTTCTGACGCATTTACATTTCGATCATTGTGGGGGTTCTGTAATCAGAAAAACTTCGGGTGATGGATATGAAACTGCCTTCAAGAATGCAAAGTACTGGAGTAACAGGAAACATTGGGACTGGGCAGTTAATCCAAATATGAGAGAAAAAGCAAGCTTTTTGAAAGAGAATATTCTACCAATTGAAGAAAGTGGCCAATTAAATTTTATTGAAAATGAGGGTGAATTTATTCCAGGATTCGATGTGAAATTTGTCCATGGGCATACGGAATCCATGATGATCCCAATCATTGAACATAAAGATCAGAAAGTTGCATTTATGGCCGACTTACTTCCGAGTGCCGGACATATTCCTGTACCGTATGTAATGGCATATGATACCCGGCCATTGATAACATTGGACGAAAAATCCAAATTTTTAAAAGATGCATGTGATAGGAATTTAGTTTTGTTTTTTGAACATGACGCACAAAGAGAATGTGCCACCTTGCAATGGACTGAAAAAGGTGCAAGGCTTGATCGATCATTTAATTTGAATGAACTTTAATGCGTAAGATCGGACTCGCACTATCGGGAGGTGGAGCAAGAGGAATAGCTCATTTGGGAGTTATAAAAGCTTTACAGGAAATGGGCTTAAAGCCTTCTGTTATCTCCGGAACATCTGCAGGTGCTATAGTGGGCACTTTCTATGCAGCAGGATATCAACCTGAGGAGATCCTGGCTTTTCTGAAACAAACCAATATTTATTCTGTCCTGCGGCTTGCGATGAGCAGGGTTGGTATTTTAAAAATGGCGAGTGCAGAAAAGATTTATAGAAAGTATTTAAAACATGAGACATTTGAGGATCTCGATATACCCATGCATATTGCTGCAACTGATATCCTAAGCGGGAAGGTAATTTATTTTTGTGAGGGGCCTCTGATGCAACCTCTAATGGCTTCATCATCCATACCTGTTATGTTTGAGCCAATAAAATATCAGGGCATGGTCTTACTGGATGGTGGGATATTAAACAATTTACCTGTCGAACCATTATTAGGTAGATGTGAATTTATTATAGGCGTAAACACTAATCCTGTAGTGCCGGCCACTGATCCGGGAACATTCAGAAAAGTAATGGAGCGAAGTTTCCTATTGACTGTAAGTAATACAATAAATTCAAGAAGAGCACAATGTGATATTTTTCTTGAACCACCGACTTTATCGGAATTCGGAATTTTTGATGTATCCAAAGGTGAGAGAATATTCGAAATTGGATATAAATTTGCGATGGAGCGGGCAAATGAAATTCTCAGTCTTTCAAAGAGAAATAGTCCTTCGGATCTATACTGATCAAACTATTTTTTTTGATGTTGATGATCCTATTACTCTGAACGGAATCCGCTAGAGATTTTTCAGAAAAATTGAGTACAAGGATTTCATCATTGAACTTCAGTGTTGGATCTTCCAATTGCTTCTTTGAATTTAAGATCAGAATATCCGGACGAAAATGATTGATTGAATCCTCTTTAAGAGACTGCAAAGAATCTTCAAAAGCAATAGCCAGATCTTGAAAAACCTTTATTCCTGTTTTTGATATAGGAACCGGGAAGGTTAGCTCTACTCCTATTCTCTTCATATGTTTACTGATCTTTTGTTTAAGAAAATCATCCTTAGATCGTATATGATATACCGGAAAAGCAATTGCATTAAATCCATTTCTATATACCATCCAAGGTTTTTTTTCAAAAGAATAAATCAACAATTCTTCCGATCGGGTCATCTTAACTTTTGAATAAAAGGAGAAAAATAATGAGAAGGATAACAATATCAACACAATATTCAGATAGAGTGCTGAGGCATATTTTGACCACATAAGCAATGAGAAAATGCATACATACAAGATCAGAACTTGATGCAATTCCAAAAATATATTTTCAATTATTTTCCAGGGTAAGGATGCAAAAAACTCAACGATTATCAGAAGTAATTTTGCAGGAAGTAATGCCAAAAAGTGTAGCCAATCAAAATCAACTTGAGCATAATTTAGTAGTGTTTCAATTAGGCCTCCTGTTAATACAAAAGGAGCTAGGGGTACGCAAATCAAGTTAGCTGGAAGAAAATAAACAGGAAACGTATTAAAGTAATAAAACACAATTGGGGAAGTAGCAATTTGTGCAGCTAAAGTAACAGCGATTAGCCCCCAGACTTTGTTCATCAATCCTGATTTAAATACAAACACATCCCGGATGATAGGTTGTATTATTAGTATGCCTGTAATTGCAAGAAAGCTCAATTGAAAACCAATTGCAAAAAGCATATTCGGATCATAAAATAAAAGTATGCAACCGGCAACTGCCAGACTATTTAAAGCAGGAGGAAATTTACCTGTACTTCTACCGGGGACTATGACAGAGATCATCAAGGCTGATCTGAGAACGGAAGGGCTTGCTCCTGTAATGAATGCATAAAACCAGATCAGACAAACAATGAATAATGCCCGTTTCAATCTGAGAATTTGCTTTGCCTTTTTCCACGGAAGCAGCGTATCTAAAATCAGAAATAATATCCCCACATGCAATCCGGATACTGCCAGCAAATGCATGGTACCTGTCTCACTGAATGCTGTTTTTGTCTCTTTATCCAGTTCTGTTTTATCGCCTGCAATGAATGCAGTTAGTAACGCAGCTTCCTCACTCTTACCATCTAATGAAATCAGTGTGATCAATTGGGTTCGATAATTCTGCATCGAAAAAACTTCTTCCTGAATTGATTTCCCTGATCCAAGCTTAACTGAACGGTTGATATACCCGGTTAAATAAACTCCCTGATCTGCCATATAAGATGCGTAATCAAACTCACCCGGAACGAAAGCTTCTGGGAATTTAATGATTCTTAATTCCGTCACATAGTTTTGTCCGAGGATCAAACTATCTCCTTTAAAATTGTAATCATAGCGTAATTCCAACTTCATTTGATCCGGAAGTATTCGTCCTTCAGATATTTGTTGCACCTCACAGATATACGTTGTATTTCCTTTGGAATTTGTTTTTAAGCTAAAGGGTCTGTTCAAATATTGATAGGTTCCGGCATCAGGTAAAATAGGTGTAGACGTAGAAAGTAGAAAGATCCATCCCGAAATAAAAAACATGGAATTACTTAGACAAATTCCGGACAAGAAGATCTGTGAGGGTTTAGGTGCAGAGGATTCTAAGAATCGAAATGCAAAATAAAGCAATGAAAAAACGAGGCTTAAAATCGGGAAGTAACCCAGAATTATACTATTTACAGGTAAATAGTACACTGTAATAATACCACTTACAACAGGAAAAAATATCTTCAATAAGGGTAATTTCTCTGCTTTCTCAACCCTACTCTTCATCAAACATAAAGCTACAAAACAGATCTAAATGTCTTGTTTCATATTTGCTGATGACTGTTTGATAAATGTTGTTTAATTTTTTAAAAGTTTCAGCCCTGCCAATGAGATTATAGAAACATTCCGGTAATAATAATTTATAATTTCATCATATTTGAAACCTTGCTCCGCCATTTTCATAGCACCTTCCTGGCATAAACCAACACCATGTCCGAAGCCCCGGCCTTTTATAATGACAGAGTCACATTCTGTTTGAAGATCAAACCAGGTTGACCGGAATGCCCAGTCGGATCGGATTTTTTTTAAGGGAATATTCTCAGTATTCAATTTATAACTGATCTCTCTGCTTTGAGGATGATACGAATATGTACTATCGCAAAACAAAGAATCAATAATATTATCATTGAATTTCGTCAGATATGTGGACCAATCACGTGTAGGAATGATCCTTTGCCAGGTACTACCGGGGCTACCGATACAAAACGTATCCTGGACAGCTCTAAGGTAGGGTAACGAATAAGTCCATACATCTTCAGAATTGACAGTCATCCCCCCGCAATTCGCATGAAAAGCGGCAGTGATAAGGTTTCTATTGCTGTCCACTATGATTAGATCCCGTGACTCTTCGACAGCCTCTTTTATAGCCGGATTAAATCTGCTTTTACTTTTATAAACTTGACAATGTTCTTTATCACAAAGTTCATAACCCTCTGAAGCATGTCTTCTTAAATTTCCCAAGGCATATGTTCTGCAAATAATACTTTTAGCTTTAAGAAAATCAGGGTTACGAACGTTCCCAATTTCTGACTCAACAACTCCGGAAATATACTTTTCAAGATCAATATGATTAATGGCTTTGATCCAATCTTTGGTGGCAACAAATTCCAAATTATCTTCAAATGGATAGGCTTCCGAAACAGGTATATTGGATTTTAGTCTAAATACCGGATTATCTCCTAATCCAATGATCTTTATGCGTTGATATGTTCCTATACCAGAACCTGAACATTTAACTTTCATCCCTGATTTATCCAGAGTAACTGTTAAAGAATTACTCATATTAACCTGACAAAGTTTTTTGCCATTGCTATATACTTCAAAGTTGCCACTTACAGGAATGAATGTGAAAGATGTTGACCGCAGGTGATTTGACAGTCCGATCTTCATAACTGTAGCCAATGCTAAGTTTGAAAAAAATAAACCTGAAAGAAAGATTATCAAAAACCGGAATTTCATTTTTCGGCTTTCTTAAACATCTCATCAATAATGGATGCTGCTCTTTTGGAAGCTCCCCCTCCACCCAGAACTTGTTTTAGTTCATCATATTCCAACAACATCTTTTCCCGGTTTTTGCCTCCCGGTAAAAGCATCTTAATTTCATTTTTCAATTTCGTAACAGTAAGATCTGATTGTATCAATTCTTTTACAACTTCCTTATCCATTATCAAATTTACAAGTGAGATATACTTGATATCAACCAGCCTTCTGGCTATGGTATATGAAATGAAACTCCCTTTGTAGCATACTACTTCAGGTACGTTCAAAAGCGCTGTTTCAAGGGTGGCGGTACCGGAGGTCACCATAGCTACTTTCGCAGAAGAAATAACATCGTAGGTTGATGCAAATTTCAACTCAACATTGTATCCTTTGGTAAATGTTCTGATCCAATTTTCTTCAAGCCCCGGAGCAACGGCCAGAACCATTTTATACTCTTTCAATTCAGCACCTGCCTTTAGCATGATGGGCAATACAGTAGAAACTTCTTGTTTTCGTGAACCCGGTAATAAAGCAATGATGTTTTCATCGTCATTAGTTGGCTTAGCATCCGGTACTGCATCCAGAAGAGGGTGGCCAACAAATTCTACATCAACATTGTAATCTGCATAAAATGCTTTTTCAAAAGGCAATATGCAGATCATCTTATCTACATAGGATCTTACTAATTCAACCCTGCCTTTTTTCCATGCCCAAAGTTGAGGTGAAATATAATAGACAACCGGTATTTTCAAGGAATGAACATACTCTGCTATTCTCAGATTGAAGCCGGGATAATCAACAAGAATTACCATATCCGGTTTCCAGTCCAAAATATCTTTCTTACAAAGTTTAAGATTATTTAGAATGGTATAAATATTTGCGGCCACTTCGATAAAACCCATAAAGGCAAGTTCGCGATAGTGCTTTACGATATCAACCCCTTCCTTTTCCATGAGATCACCGCCCCATGCTCTGAACACGGCATCAGGATCATTCTTGCGAATCTCTTTTATCAAATTCGATGCATGTAGATCGCCCGAAGCTTCGCCTGCTATGATATAATATTTCACTTTGTATAAACTAAGATCACGATCAATGTACCATAAAGGAATGTACTTGTCAAAACCCCTCGGGATGCTTTATCCCACTTTAGAAATATAAATATAAAAAATGCAGCAAGATTAGCCACCAGACTAAGACTAAGAACAGGAGAAAGCAGATTAAATTTCGTTATATGCTGCAAAAAAGCAACAAATCCAAAATCCGAAAATTTTGTAATATAATATGCGAAGACGGCAAGGAAAGGTGCTAGTGCACCGATCGAAAGGCCGGTAATAAGATTATCGAATCTCTTCATTGAATTTGTACTTATGCAGGAATGGAATAGCATGATGTGCTGTCAGATCGAATTGAACGGGAACAACAGATACAAAATTGTTATTCAGCGCCCATTCATCTGTATCCTCACCTTCATCATTATTCATGAATTTTCCGGTGAGCCAATAATATTTTCTTTTATGAGGATCTAATCGCTCATCAAACTCCTCTTCCCACTTTGCTACCGCTTGGCGGCATATTTTGATTCCTTTGATCTCAGCAGCAGGGACACCCGGAATATTCACATTTAAAAGTGTGTTCTCAGGTAGTCCATGTTCCAGAACTTTTTTAGCTAAAATTCGGATTATTTCTTTTGCAGGTTCCATATCTGCTTCAAGAGAAAAATCATTCAAAGAAAATCCAATACTGGGTATTCCTTCGATCGCTCCTTCCATTGCAGCCGACATCGTACCACTATAGATCACATTTATGGATGAATTAGAACCGTGATTTACACCTGAGACAAGCAGATCGGGAAGTTTGTGCAGCACTTTATTCACTGCCAATTTCACACAATCTACCGGGGTTCCGGAACATTGATATCCAAGTGATTCTCCGTGAATCTCCACTTTATCCAGTCGTAAAGGATGGTTAATCGTGATCGCATGTCCCATTCCCGATTGCGGGCTATCCGGTGCTACGATGATCACTTCTCCCAATTCTTGCATGACTTCCACAAGAGCCCGGATACCGGGAGCGGTTATACCATCATCATTGGTGACAAGTATTACAGGTCTTTTTACAGTACTCATTGTGCGAAAATACAATAAATTAACCTGTTCTCAGGTACAAAAAAAGTGCTTCCTTTCAGAAGCACTTTCAATAATTAACCTAACAATTAAGAAATCTTAATTTCTCTTGCTACTTTCATTTTAGCTTCATCTTTTTTAGGAAGATTCAAGCTTAATATACCATCAATGTAAAGTGCATCGATCTGCTCGGGGTTTACTGATTCAGGTAAACTAAATGAACGATTGAAAGAGGAGTACATAAATTCTTTACGCGTATACTTTTCTTTCTTTTCTTCAGATTCACTTTTGATCTCAGATGAAATTGTCAAAACCCCGTTTTCTACTTCGATCTTAAAATCCGATTTCTTCATTCCGGGAACCGCTAGTTCTATCTTATAATGATTCGTATCCTCAGAGATATTTACGGATGGTAAACGTCCTCTGTTTGGTGTGAAATCCAGATCTTCAAAAGGCAATGTACCAAAGAAGTCAGAGATCAAAGACGGGAAATAATTACGGTCAGATAGATTAACTTTGTTACCGTTGTTCCATTTAATAAGTGTCATATTTTTTTCCTCCTATATTTTTTTAGTATGACTTGCCAATTCTCAAAGCCAATGCCAAGGACCAAAAAATAAAATAATCGGAAAAATTAACATGCTCTTCTGTAAAAATGGCTTGTTTTCTTAATCAACAAATGCCATTTTTTCATGCTCAATGAGAAGTATCTGAACAATCCAGCTTTTTAAAATTCAATCTTTTCCCCCCGTTTCCACGATTCCTATCACTTCCTCCCTTTCCTATTCTGATATCGTTGCCCTTATAATCCCAGGAAAATTTTAAGGCTAGATAAAAGTCTAAGGCGGTAATTGATGAAGCTCCTGCAAACGTTCCAAGTTTATCAGAACCTATCCATAATGGCCCCATCCTAAAAGCCAATCCTAAACGATGATCAACAAAATTGTAAAATGAATATGGAACGGAAATACCCCAAAAAGCTCGCTCGTATCGTAAACTTGCAGCAACCTGAGTTGGTCGCGTACCACGTAATCCTGTTGCTTTTGGGCCATACATGATCATTGCATAAACAGCCCATTGTTCATCGATTGGAATGTCAACACTCAAATTTATCCCAAGCGGCGTACCTAATGTAAATTGATCATTGCTAAATGCTCCATCCATACTGCCTGTAAATTGAATTCCTAGGGTCGAATCCATTTCTGCAAAACCGGTAAAC
>JBBKWX010000203.1:0-2844 GCA_037969175.1 Bacteroidia bacterium
TCGCTTGAAGAAAGTAATAAAATAGGTACGGCCGTTGAGAAAACCTTGCTAACTATTCCTGAAATAAACATGACCACCCGCAGGACCGGCAGAGCAGAACTGGATGAACATGCACAAGGAGTAAATGCATCGGAAATTGATGCGCCTTTTGTTCTGGAAGAAAGAAGTAGGGAAGAATTTATGGTAGATGTAAGGGAGAAACTTTCAGGTATTTCCGGAGTGAACATCACAATAGGCCAACCCATAGGACACCGGATAGATCACATGCTTTCAGGCACCCGGGCAAATATTGCGATCAAGATATTTGGTCCGGATCTCAACAAATTATATAGTCTTTCTACCGAAATAAAAAACAAGATCCAAAATATAGAAGGGCTTGTGGATGTGAGCGTAGAGCAACAAGTAGAGATCCCGCAGATCCAGATAAAAGCCAATCGTGCCATGCTGAATCATTATGGTGTTACGATAGCCGACTTCAATGAATTCGTAGATATTGCATTTGCCGGCGAGAAAGTTTCGGAGATCTATGAAGACAATAAAACTTTTGATCTGATCTTAAGATTTGATGAAGAGAACAGAGGCAAAATCGAAAACATAAGAAATGCATTGATAGATATTCAAGACGGTCATAAGGTTCCTTTACATTATCTGGCTGATGTTGTAAGCACCTCCGGACCCAATACTATCAATCGAGAAAACGTACAGCGTAAGACCATCGTTTCTGCCAATGTAGCAGGCCGGGACCAAAAAAGTGCAGTAGAAGATATCAAAAATGTTATTGCTGAAACGGTCGTTATTCCCCGCGATTATCATTTGGAATACGGAGGACAATTTGAGTCAGAAGCAGAAGCTTCGAAAACATTGATGATCACTTCTATCTTGTCAATGCTTGTGATTTTTCTAATATTATTTCAGGAATTCAAAGACATGAAAATGGCAGGTATCATACTGTTGAATCTTCCACTTGCCTTGATAGGCGGGGTATTCACGATCTACTTTACCGGCGGCATCATGAGCATCCCATCCATCATAGGATTCATAACACTTTTTGGTATTGCAACGCGAAATGGGATTTTGTTGGTATCGCATTACAAAACATTGAGAGCAGAAGGGATGAATCTATATGACACCATCATTCAAGGCAGTAAAGACAGACTTAGTCCCATTTTAATGACAGCTTTAACAGCAGGCCTGGCATTGATCCCGCTGGCGCTCTCCGGTGATCTTCCCGGCAATGAAATACAAAGTCCGATGGCAAAAGTTATACTTGGCGGACTACTTACATCCACCATGTTGAATATATTTATAGTACCTGTAGTTTATTATCTGTCAAATTTAAAAACAGAAAAAATATGAGAACCCTAATTTCATTTTTCAGTATTCTGATATTCTCATTTATAAACATTCAGGCACAAACAAATGTGGATGCCGTATTGGAGAATATATCAAAAAATAATAAAACACTTATAGCTGAAAGGCAATACAGAGAAGCACTGAGCTTGCAGTATAGGACAGGATTGACATTGAACAATCCCAGTCTGAACTATGAATATCTCACAGGCACTCCGGCATCAGCAGGTGACCAGAATGAATTTACAGCAACGCAAAGTTTTGATTTTCCTACTGCCTATTCTAAGAAGAAACAAGTTTCGGATAATAAACTAGAACTGCTGCAATATCAGGGAGCATATCAAGAAAAGAATATCCTGCTTCAAGCAAGAAAAGTTTGTTTGGAATTGATCTATAGAAATAAAATGCAACTTCATTTAGAAGCAAAGAAAGATAATGCTAAAAACGTGTTAGCCTCTTTTCAAAAACTTCTTGAAATAGGAGAAGGAAATATTCTGGATCTAAACAAAGCCAAACTACAATGGATAGAAGCCCAAAGATCGTATGAAGAAAATACGGTTGCATTAAATAATCTGAATCAAAAACTGGTAGAACTAAATGGCGGATCAGCTATTAAACTGGAGAGTAGGGATTACCCCATCTTACCTACTCTAGCGCCCTATGATCAATTAGCAAATGAATATGTAAATGGAGATCCTATGCGTGCAAGCATGGATCAACAGAAGCAAGTTTCCTTGAAAGAAGTTGAGTTGAGTAAAGCTATGAGTCTTCCTAAGTTTGAAGCCGGCTATAGATATGTTGGTGTGCCTGAGCAGGAGTTTCATGGCTTTCATGCAGGCATCACTATTCCTTTGTGGGAAAATAAAAACAAAGTGAAAATGCAAAAAGCAATGATGGTATATTCTGATCTTCAATTGCAGGATCATGTGAATGAAAGCCAATCAGAAATTGCTATGCTATATCAGAAATATATTTCTTTGAAAGAATCTAACTCACAATATGAGCAAGTCATAGGAAGCAATAATATCACAACACTTTTAAATAAATCTTTATCACTTGGGCAGATCTCGAGCCTTGAATATTTTATGGAGCTGGGGTTTTACTATGCTGCATTTGAAAAGTATCTGGAGAATGAGAAGGATCTTTATTTGGTGGTGGCGGAGATGCGGAGGTTTGAGTAAAATATTTAACCTTTCCGAAGCCTTGGAAGTAAATGCAATTTTTACTTTTAATTGAATCATTCCTCTTGAAACCGCAAAGGCGAATGAGTTTTTCGCAGAGGCGCTGAGTTGCATACATTTCCCCTCTTTTATAGGGTTTGATGGAATACATCTTCTGAATATGTTTGTAAAACAATATTTACAATCTTATGAAGAGAGAAGATGAATTATCAGGAAAAATTATTGGCTGTGCGATAGAGGTTCATAAAACTTTTGGTCCAGGATTATTGGAATCTACGTATAGGGATGCGTTGCTTTTTGAATTGGTAGAAAG
>JBBKWX010000204.1:0-7798 GCA_037969175.1 Bacteroidia bacterium
GATATAAATGTGATCAATTTAGATTGATAATCCGTTCTTCCGGATAACCACCACATCCCAATACCTACCCTTTCGCATAAGCTTTGGTCGGCATACAAATCATTTATTATTGTTGCAGGTACTAGTGTATCCTGATTTATCTCATGAGTTTCAAAAACAATAGGGATATCAGGAAAAGCACCGGAAAATTTATATACGGTCCATTTTGCTGAATCGATCCACTTCTGATCTGTATATCCAACTGCATTGAAATTATTCATGTTGAGGCCATTTAAATGCCCCTCAACTCCATTGGTTGTCATTTGTGTAACATATACATGAGAAAGAGAAGTGTCCTGAGAAAACTGAATGCCAAGCTCTGCTATAAGTATATCAAGTCGACTCTTAACAACACTGTCCCACCAAAATGGAAGATCAACAGGACTCCCTCTGAACATAAAAGTTATATAGCCTGCACTTAGGGAATCAACCAGCCAGGCAGGACTCCCAACTGCTCCGCCTAAAATAGCAAGCGAATATTTTAAGCCTGCTGATTTGACTTGATTAATATTGGAATTCAATACACTAAAATCAAAAACACCCGGCGAAGTTTCAATTTCTGACCATCTCTTTGAAATCAAAACACCCCTTGCTTCAGGATGAGACATAACTGAAGATTGAAAGCCATTTGTTCCGGCAAAACATCCTCTGGGCTTATTAATGGTTTGTGCACTTACATTAATTAGAAATGCTAAGCCATATATCAAAAACAGAATTAATTTCTTAGTCATAATATACATCAGTTCGTATGCTCCAAGTTAATTTATGTTATTTCCTTATGACTACTTTATTATATGAAACTCTACCCGAAATATCTATTGATTTCGAAATATATATCCCACTTGGAAAAGAGGAAAGATCAATATTTACTGAAGTAGAATTTAGATCAAGATATTCAAACATTTTTGCTCCTGAAATTGTGTGAATTTCCACTGACTTTAAATCAATTATATTTTTGATTATAAATTTACCGTAAGTAGGATTAGGATATAAGTTACTGAAATTAGCATTTATATTGTCAATATTTAGTGGAATTTGTCCACAAAGAATTTGCAATGTATCATGCCATTCTTGAAACAGATTATTATACCCGGCCCAATCTAAATCTTGAACCCAAATTTCAAAGTAAGTACTATTAAAGCTGGATAGCCCATATTGCATAGCTACATCAGGGCCGGTTGTATTACTAACACAAGGATTTGTCTGAACTGCATGAGATGGAGAAGGGTTACGCCAACTACTTAGCATTTGAAACATAGTAAACGTGGTGTCTTTTTGAGGATAAATATATGCTGAACCGGTATTAGGTGTAGAACAAGCTAATTGTTCATTTAAATATCCCAAAGTTGGAGCTGCTCCGGAATTGAAATTTCCATTCAGTTCGTCAAGCAGAAATGTTGTTAGGTCAGGAGAAGTTATACTATCATTTATTCGAAGTACACCTATGTATTTATATTGATCAGGAAATTTGCTGATATATTGTTGAGTCGTATTGATAAAAGTATTCGCAATAAGTGATCGGGAATAGCCGGGAATTTTTGCAATAGAACCCAGTGGATCCCTAAGCCCTCCGACCCCGATAACTTGCACAGCTACTTGTTTTAAGACTGGATGATCTCGCAATGGGAGCATTGTTTGAGAATCTGTATCAAAAACAAGATGCGATGATATAGAATTAAGGAAATTTATTTGTCGGGAGATTGCAATAGTATCCCAAGGCACTGCTGTTTCTGTTGTGTCATTACCTAAAGGGCTAACATTTAAATAAGTTTCAACGTTTGGGTCCTTAAGTAAATAGGAGGGAACGGTACTACATAATATTAGCAAGGTCATTTTTTGATTATATCCTTGCAGAGTTTGAACAGCCTGATCGATCACCGAATAATCAAAGGTGTCTTTTCCTGTTTCAATTTGCTCCCACCTCATTAATAACAAGTGACCATCAACAAAAGGATAGTTTCTTATAGCAGCTAAATATTGCCCCGGCTGTGCAGCGCCTTTCGTATAAATCCCACAGGGTCTGTTAGGATTTATGGTTTGACCCATTGTTTTATTTGATAGTATTCCTGATAAGATTGTGATACTAATAACAAGAAATAGTTTCTTCATGAATCGATAATATATATACTTAGATTCAAAAAGAGAGTTAGGGTTTAGTTTCTTTCTGAATTAATTTATTCGTTTTACTCCGGCTATTTAGAGTGCTCCAAACTAAACATAAACAGGGATTAAAGCAATAGGGTAGGTCTTGTTCCGGTTGAATGATCTTTTAAGAAGCGTTTATCAGGGATTTTATAAGCCTGTGAAAACTTTAAAGATTTTGATTTTTAGTATGAAACAAATATTTCTATTTCAACGCTTTCAATAAAGTATCAGCTGCCAACTTCCCTAATTCATTCGAAGCTAAAGGGCTTGCACCTGTTATTAATTTTCTATCCAAGACAACAGTTTTATCTGACTTGGTGTTCTCGATTTTAGCGCCTAAGCTCTTTAGTTTTTCACTCAACCCCCAAGGCATTTGTCCCGGTAAATACCCAATCATTGGCGTCATCTTATCTACTGAATCAGGGAATACTGCCATTTTGTATCCTTCATAAAGAAATTTCTTATTGTTGAGTGTGGTCGTTAATAATGAGCCCGGTCCGTGACACAGTGTTATCGTAAATAAATCGTTTTCATGAGCCCAATTTAATATTTCTCCAACGTTTTTGTCTTCGGGGATACCTAACATCGCACCATGCCCACCCGGCACAAACACAGCTGCGTAAGATGCTGATTCTGCAAACGAATTATCCACAAAATCTTGTAGTTTTTTTGGTTGCTCAAAATTGGATTTGTATTCCTTGTATATAGCTGTTACATGTTCATCTTTTTCCGGAAAGGCCCACATTTCAAATACTACAGGTTTACCGCTTGGTGTGACTATGTCAAAATCAAACCCGGCATTTTTAAGATGCAGCATCGGTACTAAGGCTTCTACCGGATGATTTCCTGTAGAAAACAATTTACCATTCTGCATTTTCATGTTTTTTTGCTCTGTGAAAATTACAAGAATCTTAGACTTTTTACCATGGTATTTCGGATATGAAATATTTTCGAAATCCGTAGTTTGAACTGTACCTAATTTTAAGGCAAGTTTTGATGGACTATATGACCCATCGGACTCTAGTTTTGGTGCAATTCCTAATAATTTACGTAGCATAATTTGAATTTTAGTTTTTGAAATAATTGTATAATGGTAGTATACAATTTTGATTTGTTTTATTTATTTGATCTTGTTCTCCAGTCTTTCCAAGCGCCGGAAGACCATAATGCCCAAACTATAAGTACAGGTTGAAAGAACAAACGGATTAATCTGGCTCTATCAGAATTTAATGCACCAAAAGCATCTTTGCCATCAAGGTATTGGGAAATATTGCCGGGAAATATCAAAACAAAAAATATTGCCAATGCCCAACCAAAATGAACTCGTCTATTTTTCCATAAAGCTAATCCCAGACCCAATGCAATTTCTACAATGCCTGAAAGTACGACTACTAAATCTTTACTGAACGGAACCCAATCAGGTACTTGTGCCTGAAAGTCTATTCGATTAAACGTTAAGTGACTATAGCCGGTGTAAATCATAAAGACCGCCAGGATAATTCTGAATGCATTTTGAGTTACTGTTGTTTTATTGTTATTCATATTTATTTTGATGAATTCTTAGCTCAGCTTGATCACTATTTTACCTTTTGCTCTTCCTGTTGCAAGGTGTGTTAATGCAGAAATACTATCGGCGAAAGGATAGACTTTATCAATGATGGGCTTGATCTTCTCATCTTCAACTAAAGTCTTAATTTCACTTAAATGTGCTCCATTAGGATGCATGAAAATATATTTATACTTCGCTTCTTTAGCATTACATAGCTGTGTTAATTCTTCCGGCAGTTTGTAGTCTGCCATTCCGAACATTTTCGCACTTTCTTCATCTAAAGGTCCTGCAATACTTATCACTTTTCCGCCTTGCTTTATAACTTCGAAAGCTTCCAGTGTATAGTTTTTACCCAATGTATCTAACACGATATCTGCATCTTTTACAATTGTCTTATAGTCCTCCGTCTTGTAATCAATTACCCTGTCAGCTCCAAGCTCTTTTACCCAGTTTACATTGTCAGTACTTGTGGTTGTATAAACATAAGCTCCTTTTGATTTGGCATACTGAATAGCGATGCTGCCTACACCGCCGGAACCTGCGTGTATAAGTACTTTATCATTTTCCTTTATACCTGCATATTCCAAAGATTGTAAAGCTGTAAGTCCTGCTAGAGGTAAACCTGCAGCCTCTTCAAATGTGATGTTTCCCGGTTTCTTTGCTACAGACATGCTATTTACAGTAACAAATTCTGCTAATGCGCCCATTTGTTCCTGAGGTACCCTGGAATAAACCAGGTCTCCAATTTCGAATTCGTTTACTTGATCACCTTTTTCAATTACAATTCCACTAACATCATATGATAGAGTACTAGGAAGTGGAATAGGAATTATGCTTTGCAAGTTTCCTTTTATAATGGCTGTGTCAATAGGGTTGATGGCAGCAGCCTTTACTTCGACCAGTACATCATTCGCTTGTATATTTGGCTTGCTAACTTCCTTAAATGCCAAACTATCTTTGATCTCTCCGTATTGTACGAGTTGTAATGCTTTCATATTTATATCGATTTATTTGTTTTTAATAATTCGATACAAAAATAGAGTTAGGGTTTCGGGATAATATTACCCTATGATAAGAAAGCTATTTTTTTACTTTTTCAATTCTGATGCGGCTTAAGCTTTCTTGAGTTATACCTAAATATGAAGCGATGTGATAATTGCGTGTATGCTTTTCTATATCAGGATATTGCTCAAGGAATAAATCATATCTTTCTGAAGCAGATAATTGTAACTGATTTAAAATTCTTTTTTGCAGACTTACCACATGACGCTCTAAAATATATCTTTGAAAAGCTTCATATTCAGGAAATAATGTAAGCATCTCTTCAAGATCTTTGGCGTTAAACTCAATGATCGTCGAGTCAGTAAGGCATTCTATTGTTAATGTAGCTCCTTCATTATTGTGTATAGCGATATAATCACTGATCCACCAATTTTTAATAGCAAATTGTAGTGTATGCTCTCTTCCATTTATATCTGTGCAATATGATCTTAGACAGCCGTCTGTAACTAAATAGATCTTGTTTACGGTTTGTCCTTGACGAATTAAGCTTGAGTCTTTAGAAAAAAATATTTCTTTTGAAATAGAATAAAAATACGCTTCTGCTTTCGCACTTAGATGTATTCGGCTTTTTATTTTATTGATTAATTCTTCCAATTTTAAACTGGGATTAATGATATTTAAAAGTTCTAAATATATTAGATCTCAAGCTCGGTGAGATTAAGCCATTGCCAACACCCAAATTTTTTTTTTGTAATAAATCGGCACTCGCAACACTGGGATTTTTTCAGCTTGTTGTAAATTATTTTAGAGAGCTTCAATCTTATTCAGCCTTGTCACTAATTGCTCATTTTCAACTTCTAGAGCTTGGATTCGATTTTCAAGTTTTTTGATCAAGTCTACCGTTTGCTGTGTTTTAGTTTCAATACTCTGTATTCTGACTTCTTTGTTTGGATTCATATTACATCCCGCCAAGAAGATAGTTAAAGTAGCAATGGAAATTAATTTTTTCATGATCCTGATTTATTTTGTCATAAAATCCAGATGTAGGCCATTATAAATTTCCCTTTAGGCCCGAACATTATATTAAGAAACTATTATTCTTCAACTTTAGTTATTGACCCGCAATATTTACATATGTAAGCATCGTCCTTGATTATTTCTGCACAAAGCGGACATTTTTTGGTAATGCCTCTTGATTCCACTGCGGGGAGTAGTAGTATGGCTATGATCAAAGGTGGTAACATGGCACAAAGGAGAAACCATAAGAGAGCACTGCGTCCCTTGGGTCTGGCCAATGCTGCACCGACCGCTCCGGCAACAGCAATCAGAAGTAAATATCTGATCATCTTTAATTCTTAAAAAAGATTATTTTCTTTTTAACTCATCCACTCCAATAAAAGGAATTGCACCCCCACCGGTAACAGTAGGCAATATTCCATTCCACTTTTCAATTGCTTTCAGATTCGCTTCGATCTGTCTAAGCTCAATAAGGTCAGGTGAAATATTCATCTTTTGCAATCTTAATGCTTCTGCTTCTGCAGTGGCTGCAGCAATTGTTTGCTCAGCTTCGATCTTGATCCTGTCCAGATCTCTCTTTGCTTTCAATGCATGCTGTTCAGCCGTTTGTTTTGCTTCAATGGCATCCATAAAGACTTTTGAAAAGCTGAAAGTCACAATAGATACAGCATCAACAGCAATGTTTGATGCCATCAGCTTTTCGCTCAAGGCTTCTTTCATGGCTATACTCACCGATGGTCTTTTGGTGATCAGTTCTTCAGCAGAATATTTGGCTGAAACAGCCTTGGTCACTTCCTGTATCGCCGGATCAATGATGCGCTCTTTGAATTCAAGTCCTATAGATTGATAGACAATATTTGCCTTATCAGGCATTATGTGGTAGTTCAATGCTACGGATAGAGTTACATCCTGTAAGTCAGATGATGCGGAGGATGCATCAGTTTGTACTTTCTGTACTTTTACATCCATGATTATGACTTGTTGCATAACAGGGATTCTTAAATGAATTCCTTCATTTAAAACCTTAGATTGTACTGCTCCGAAATTCAGCACCACACCTCTTTCTCCTGCTCCAATTTGCACCCATGGTTTGAATAAAAGAAAAACCACGAATACAGCTGCAATGATCAACAGGCTCCGGTTGGATCCTTTTGTTAGTGCACGTTTTATTCTGTCTTCCACGTTATTCATGTCTTGATAATTCATCTTTGAAAATTGTTTTGATTGTTTATTAGTTCTTATCTGATTGTCGTCTTGTTCAAATTTAGAAAAGCGAATCAGATTTCGACGCCAATATAGTGTTTTAAAGAAGGACTGTTGTTTTTATTGGCTTTTGTTTTCTTGAATCCCTCAATTACAGTCTTTGCCTGGATCGATTTTCGGAGCCATGGTTTATGCCCTATCGACCGGTATGAATACAAGATTTTGAAACTTAATTTACAAAATTAAAATGTTTTTTCCGATACTATTTAGCGTGACATCAAAACACTTCATGCACATCGAATCCAATAAATTTCCGTTTATCTAAGTAACCTTACCTGCAATTACAACCTCCATTTATTTCCAGACCTTGAATATGTTTGTTGTATACTTCATTGTTTGAGAAATCGTTTTTACATACTTTCTCTTCTTGTAAATTATTTTTCGTCTGATAGTTTGTCCAATCAACACACTTATTACATAATGAGATCGCAAGTGAGATTAAGAATTTGACTCTTTGGTATTAATTTGTACTGATTCTCCATGTAGATATTTACTTATGATGTATTTCGACAGTATTAAAAATCCTGATTCCGAAAGCAATGATTTAGATTGATAAATTGATTTATACAATCATAGGCTTATGCATTTGAATTCGTTATATAACTTCATTGTTCTCCGGAATAAATTTTAGTTTTTTATTTAAGGCTTTTTTTAACCACAGGGTCCTCAGTCCCGCACGTGCGCATACGCGTCAAGCTAACAGTAGAGAATATTTCCCGCAGATCTCTCAGAAGCTATTTATTCCATTCTGTGAGATCTGCGAATGCAAAGTGAATCTCTTGC
>JBBKWX010000205.1:0-5868 GCA_037969175.1 Bacteroidia bacterium
CCAAATTATTATGCTGTATTCCGGTTGTTCCATCTGAATTGAAAACCCAGGTGCCTGACCAGGTCGAAGATGTACTTCCCGTGCGTGCCCTGACTCTCCAGAAGTAAGTGGTATTTCCGGAAAGATTGTTTAATAAATGTTCGGTATCCGGATTTGAAGAAGCTGAATTAATAAAGTTTTTAGTTACCGAGATAAGATCCGGAGAATTAAAATTAATGTCCTTATCCACTTCAAGATCATAATATGAAGCCACCGGAGCAGCATCCCAATTCAGCAAAACAGATATCGCGGTAACCGTACTTCCGTGCGCAGGACTTATCAAGACCGGTACATCAGGAGTAAATACGCCTAGTGTAGTAAAACTCCAAATCGTTGACCAGGGAGAATTGCTAAAAGCAGTTCGGGTTCTCACTTTCCAGAAATAGGTTTTGTTACTGCTTAAATTATTCAATATATGTTCAGTATCTGAATTATTGTTTGCTCCTGAAATAAAAGCATTGCTGCCACTGCGTTTCCATGAGGATGAAAAAGTATTTACTGTATCAATTTCAAAATCATAAAAATCAATATCCGAAACTGCATCCCAGTCAATGATCATATTCAGATTTTGATTTGATGCACCGTCATAGGGTGATGAAAGGACGGGTATTGTAGGCATGATGATAGGGGAGAAGCCTGTTGAAAAAACCCAGGAAGCACTCCAATCTGATGAATCTACTGCATTGTATGTTTGTACTCTCCAAAAGTAAACTGTATTCACATCAAGAGGGCTTATCAATTGCTCCGTATCCGGATTGTTTGATGTTGCATTGATATAGGTTTTGTTGAAAGTCAATAAAGCCGGCGAATCAAATCGATCCGTTTTATCAACTTGCAATATATATCCTGTAACTCTTAGTTGGTGGTTCCAGTCAATTGTGATTCCTGAAGTACTGATCCCTGTGCTTAAGTTTGCCGGTGCAATTTGTATTGGTCCTTCGGGTGTGATACTAAAAGAATTGGGTGCTGTCCATTTACTTGTATCGGCAAGATTCATAGATCTGGCCCTCCAGTAGTAAGTTTGTCCAAATAAAAAGTTGAACAATGTATGTTTCGTGTCAACACCTGTATTTGATGTTCCTATATAATTTGTTGATCCTGAAAACAAATAGGAAGAGGTAAAATCGGGAACCGTATCATATTGATATTCATAACCAACAACATAATAATGACTTTCCCAATCAATCGTTGGAGCTCCCTGAATGTTTGCAGTCCCATTACCAGGACCGGTTACTTTTACTGTAGAATCAACGGTAAATGATTGTGTGGTCCATGGGCTCTCATCCCGGTTATTTCTTGCTCTCACTCTCCAGTAATATGTTTTGCCATAATACAGATCGGAAATTATTGCTTTCGTATCTGCATTCGTACTTGCAGTGCCTATGTAGTTTTTCAAACCGGCCAATAAAGCCGGGGAATTGAAGGTGGCTACTGTATCATATTGATAATCATAAAATACACTGTAGTAATGTGCATTCCAATCCAAAGTAATACCTGCTTTGATATTTGAAGCACCGTTTGCCGGAGATGACAATATCGGACCATTTGCAGTTGTAGTGAAAGATCTTACAATTCCCCATGCCGAAGTATCAACGGTTGTAATAGATCTCACTCTCCAATAATGCGTGGTATTATAAAACAGATTTCCAACTTCTGCCTGTGTATCCGGACCATTATTATCTGTATTGGTATATGTTGTCAGTCCGCTTGACAAAGCAGCCGAATTAAAGGTATTTACTGTATCTGTTTGGAATTGATATTTCGCTACATGCTGATGTGCATTCCAATTTAACAAGACACCACCTAATATATTAATTGTACCATCTGCAGGTGACGAAACTGCAGGTCCAGCCGTTGTTATGGTAAAATTTCTTGTGTTGGTCCAGGAAGAATTACCTGCTATGTTTCTGGATCTAACTCTCCAATAATATTTTTGTCCAAAACGTACTGCCCCAAAATTCGCTTGAACAGTTCCCGGAGAACCATTGAATGCATACATGACAGATCCATTTGTTAGTACAGGTGAATTAAAGGTGGATGAAGTATCAACCTGGTAATCATATAAATTCACATAATCGTGTGCATTCCATATTAAAGTAGCGCCCCCTGATATATTCACAGCATTATTTGAAGGACTTACATAACCGGGTCCAGCTGTGCCTGTTGTAAATGAAAATGTTGAACTCCAATTCGAATTTACAGCTCCTACATAAGCATATACTCTCCAATAATACACTTGTCCGTAATTGAGATCTTTAACTACTAATTGAGTATCAGGTGTTGGCGCATTATTTACAGATTGTAATATGCTGTTCATTGAACTGAAAGCAGCGTCTGTATCAATTTCAATGACATATCCTTCTGCGCCTGAAACTGTAGACCATGTGAATAAATTCCCTGCCGGCAGGTTAGCAGTGCCCTGAGCCGGTGATACCGGGTTAGGGGCATCAATGCCAAAGACACTGCTTGCCAGCATTACACACATACATAAAAATAAAACTCCCTTGTTGTTGTTTACCATGATTCTCCCTTATCTGGTTAATGAGCCAAAAGTAACGGATGGAGTAAGAGGTAAAATTCAAATAATCAGAAAAGGGATGTTTTGTTAGAAAAATCGATTTCTATAACATGTATACAGAATCAATAATTTACTAACAATTGATTATATGCACGTTACGAAACACTGACAATTGTAATATCTTACATTTTGGAATGTAAGATTGTTTCGGATAAAGTAGTTGTTTTAAAGAAATTCAAAAAACAAGACAAGGATAACAGCTAAACTCTTCAAAAGATCAAGCTTCAAAAAACCATGTATTATTAATTTTAAATCCTCTGAGGAAGTCTTCTATTTCCATTCGTTTCTTTCCGGATAATTGCACATCCAATAATTCAATAAAACCGCCGGGAACAAAAACATGAAAGAATGTTTTTCCATCCGTATCAATCATACCGGGAGAATTAGCATGACTCGTATATACTTTATCTCCCTGAAAGATTTTCACTGAGAAAGCTTCTGCATCCGGAGAAACCAGGTTAGACCAAGCAGCAGGGTGTGGACTTAGTCCTCTGATGAAATTGTTTATTTTATCCGGAGATAGGGTCCAATTTATCTTACAATCATTCTTAAACAACTTTGGAGCTTCGGGTAATTGAGCGTAACCAACCACCTGAGGATTTTGTGGGCAAACACCTCCGGCAAGGTCTCGTACGGTTTGCAATAATATTTCCGCACCAATTTTCTGCAGTTTATCATGCAAACTTCCGGCTGTTTCGTTTTTTTCTAAATTGAGTTTTTCTTGATAAATGATGTTTCCTGTATCAATTTCTTGTTGAATGAAAAACGTCGTAACTCCGGATACTTTTTCATTCTTTATGATAGCCCAATTAATAGGTGCAGCTCCTCGATAAGCAGGTAGCAGGGAAGCGTGTAAATTCACTGAGCCTAATCTGGGCATAGCCCAAACTTCTTCAGGAAGCATTCTGAAAGCAACTACAATATTTACTTCTGCACCGGTATCCTTAAGTTCCTTTATGAATTTAGGATCTTTAAGATTTGTGGGCTGTAATACATTCAACTTATTCTTAACAGCATATTTCTTAACGGGACTTTCCGTTAATTTTTGACCTCGTCCGGCAGGCTTATCAGGCGCTGTGACTACGGCTACTATTTCAAATCCGTTTTTATGTAATATTTCAAGAGAAGCGACAGCGAATTCAGGCGTTCCCATAAAAGCAATCTTGAAATTTCTTTTCATCTTTTATTTATATATGAAATAATTACCGGTTTTCCACCCATGCAAACACTCATCCGGCCTTTAGCAGTTTGAAAAGCAACCCAAACTTTGAGTTTGTCTTTCTGAAATTCATCTTCAATCTTATCCGGTTCCAGCATCAATCCTGCTTCTGTTTGAATCAACCAGGTACAACCTGCTAATTCTGATCTCAGGATCATTGCTTCAATCGCTCCTTCAGGTCTATTTGAATTCACATTTACCTTACAAGAAGAAAGGAAAATGATCAAAACCAACAAACAATTAGAAAATAGTTTCTTTTGCATCTAATTAAGGAATTGCAAAAATACCTTATTCTACTGTAAAAAGGAAAATACTTATTCTATAAAGAGTACTAATCCTTTCAAATATTCACTTTCAGGATGATATATATTCACTGGATGGTCTGAAGGCTGGCTGAGTTGTGCCAGGATCCTGACATTTCGTTTGCTTTCAGCAGCTGCAGTAAAGATTATTTTTCTGAATAGGGTTTTATCTATCACCTGGGAACATGAAAATGTAAACAGGATTCCTCCTTTCTTAATCCTTTTGAAAGCCTCAGAATTTAAATTTCTATATCCAATGGATGCTTTCTTAACGGCTCCTAAATGTTTGGCAAATGCAGGTGGATCAAGAATGATAATATCATAACTCATTTCCATGGATCGCATGAAATCAAAAACATCCGACGTGAAACTGGCATGTTTATCCGCATGACCTGTCAGTTCTATATTGCGATCTGTCATTGCCATTGCTTTTGCAGAGCTGTCGACAGAATGCACCAAAGCTGCTCCCGCATTCAAAGCATAAACTGAAAATCCACCCGAATAGCAAAATGTATTTAATACACTTTTCCCTTTCGACATTTCTCCAAGCAGTTTTCTGTTATCTCTTTGATCAATAAAAAATCCGGTCTTTTGTCCTTCTATCCAATCAACAATAAATTTATTTCCATTTTCGAGAACTACGGTACTCGATTCATCCCCTTTAAAGAATCCATCGTTTGCAAGCATGCTACTTTGTTTCCCTAACGCAGAAGCACTTTTATCATAAATGTTCTTCAACTTCCCCGCATATACTTCATCCAATGCATTGAAAATATCAGTTCGAACTGCATACAAAGCAGGAGCATGGATCTGAACAACTGCATTCTGATCATAAATATCTATGATCAACCCCGAAAGTCCGTCTCCTTCGCCATGAAACAAGCGATAACAATTACTCCCTTTATCATCTGTAAAACCAAGAGCCTTTCTAACATCATAGGCTGATTGCAATTTCGCTTTCCATAATTCCGGACCGGGTTCTACCTTTTCAAAAGAGAAAATACGGATGCTGATAGAGCCATCATGATAATGTCCCATACCCAGAAACCGATCTGTATGACTGATTATTTCAATTACTTCACCTTCAACAGGTGGTTTACTAAATGACTTGATTGCTCCTGAAAATACCCATGGATGAAAATTAAGTAAGGATCTTTCTTTTCCCGGTTTTAGTATTGCTCTAATGTGATCTGACATAGCCTGCAAAGATAGTCAAAGCACAGCTATACTTTGACTTTTGCATACTTCCTGATCACATCCAATAACAAGATCATTGCGAAAGTATCCATTTTACAATATTCAAGTAATGAATTCCTGATCTCATTGATTATATTTTCATCTTCTTCATAATGGATCTCTTCATATGCCATGGTTGCCATTGCGCCATTAGCAACCTTTAGTCCTTTATATCCATTATGATCTACAAAAGCGGGAAGTATGTATTTTATGGAATAAGATCCCATGGTTTCGGGATGATACAGAATCTTGTCCTTGAAGGGAATCATCAGATCTACCATTCTGTTGATCACTGCATCTATCCTTGCAGCATTTTCAGGACTATTCTCCTTTAATTTCCGCATCACACTTGCTTCGAAGGATTGATTATAAACCAAAATACTTCCGGATTCTTCAAGTGTATCCAAAAGGGAATTAATGAATTCAGGAATAGGATCGGATTTCGTTTGTGCAAGAAAATCTGAATGAATAGGGATCGCATTTTCCTTCTCTAC
>JBBKWX010000206.1:0-6409 GCA_037969175.1 Bacteroidia bacterium
TTTTTAATAAAACTCTTCCAACTCTTGATCAGGTCTTTTTTATCAACAAGATCAAATGTTGCAGAAAGAGCCGGAGAACCAGCTCCATTTATTTCCATAACTGCATTAATTACTTGCACACCTTGAGCATTCAGCTCTGTCGAATGGCCAATAACCACGAATAGCAAAGCAAGAAATGAAAGCAGATTTCTTTTACATATCATAATCTATGAAATTAAAATTGAACTAAATGATTTGTACTGCAAAATTGAATTGTACCGAACCTTCATAATAATGAAATGGTTCTCAAGCTAATCAAAACGGAGAAGTGTAAATTCGCTATATCCTTTATAATTTAACAAAAAAAAACAACACAGTCAAATGAACATGAAAAAATCTCGTCAAATTGACGAGATTTATCTGATATTCAGATGATTGACTAATTAATTGCTGGGTTCTAAAACCGGGATATTTTCCTTTTTTATTCCGGTCATCCCTTTGTGGATATTCACAACATTATTGATTCCATTTTTCTTCATAATAGATGCAGCTATCATTGACCTGTATCCTCCTGCACAATGAACATAATACTTTTTATTCTTATCCAAGCTCTCAATTTTGTTATCAATATCACTCAAGCAGCTTAATTCAGCACCATCCAGAACACCTGTCGACCATTCACCTTTATTTCTAACATCCAAAATATTAATATTAGATTTAAGCAACTCTTTCAATTCTGAAGGTTCAATACTTGTTATTGTATCTATTTTCTTACCGGCTTTTTTCCAGTTCTCGATTCCTCCCATAAGCACACCACTTACATTTTCATATCCAACTCGGGCAAGTCTCAAAACTGCTTCGTATTCTCTTCCAGGATCTGCAATAACAAATATTTTTTTATTAGCATCCAATAAAGTTCCAACCCAAATCGCATATTGTCCATCAAGACCTATATTTATAGATCCCGGAATGAATCCCAATTCAAATACATCTTGATTTCTTGCATCCAAAAGAAGTGCATCATCGGCTTTTATTGCATTTTCAAAATCATTCGGTTCAAGAAGTTTTAGATTATCTTCCATTACAGAATCAATGCTCTTATATCCTTTTTTATTAATGCCTGCATCCATAAAAAAGTATTTTGGTGGTGCGGATAAACCTTCGGTAACAACTTCAACAAAAGCTTCTTTTGTCATATCCTGCAAGGCATAATTATTTTTTTTCTGTTCGCCTATTGTAGAGAAGGTTTCCTTACCGATATTTTTTCCGCAAGAGGATCCGGCGCCATGAGCAGGATATACGATTACGTTGTCAGGTAATATTTTTATACAGCGATTTAATGAGTCATACAACATTCCTGCAAGATCTTTTTCAGTCAGATCAGATTTTATTGCGAGATCCGGTCTACCTACATCTCCTACAAATAAAGTATCTCCGGTAAATACTGCATGTTCATTTCCATCTTTATCAAATAATAAATAACATGAAGATTCAGGAGTATGGCCTGGAGTGTGCATAACTTTGATCTTGATCTCACCCAATTCCAGGATCTCTCCATCCTTAGCTATATGTGCATCGTATTCAGGTGTAGCACCGGGTCCATACACGATAGTTGCTCCTGTCTTTGCAGCAAGATCTATGTGCCCTGATACAAAATCAGCATGGAAATGAGTCTCTAAAACATATTTGATCTTAGCTCCGCGCCTTTCTGAAATCTCAGTGTATGGTTCTGTTTCTCTGATCGGATCAATGATAATTGCTTCTCCGTTTGATTCGATATAATAGGCTGCTTCTGATAAACAACCTGTATACATTTGTTCAATATACATTTCGATATTTTTTAAAATTCAACTTCAATTCCGGCTTGTGCCAAGTCCTGGAATCCTCCAATATTGTAAACTTCACTGAATCCAAGAGAATCCATATATTTTGCTCCGGCACCACTTCGGTTGCCTGAGGCACAATACAAATAATATACTTCTGATTTATCCAACTCATGAACTGTTGAATTAAATTCACCATTCATAAAATCCAAATTTCGGCAGCCTGTTAAATGTCCTCCTAGAAACTCTCCTTTTGTTCTTACATCAATAATTTTACCTGGTTTCGATTTCAATAATTCTTTAAACTCAGATGTTGTTAAATTACGCATTTTTTAAATTATTTAATATTACTTAATCTTCTATATTACAATTACCAATAGTACAATCTTTGGCGAATAGTGCGTTTATGGTCAGGTATAATGCGACCGGCAGCCATATCCACATTCCGGGCTCCAAACTGATCATGATAACAGAGAACCCCAAAACCAATTTTGCTATTCTCACAATATTCCACCCTGTAGTTAGTCTTTTTATCATCATCTAAAAATAGACCTCCTTTATTATTATAAACATTCCCATGAATAAAATAAATATTCCAAACATCTTTTTTAAACCATTACCACTAAAACGATGAGACCAATGAGTACCTAAAAATATTCCCGCTATTGCAAATGTTGAGAATAATAAAAGAAATTTCCAGTCTATCTCTTGTCTTCCCAGATCACCCAAAAATCCGATCAAACTTTTTGAGGCAATAATTAATAATGAAGTTCCAACCGCTGTTTTCATTGGAATACGTGCGAAGAAAACCAAAGCAGGAATAATGAGAAAACCTCCACCTGCACCTACTAATCCGGTAATTCCTCCAACTACCAATCCTTCAAGTATAATTATCAAAATTGGTGCTTTCTTTCCTTCAACTTTTATATCTGTTTCTGTAATTACTGTTATCATTGAATAAGATGCAAGAATCATCAGAATTGAAAACAGCACCATGATGCCGATGTCTTTTGTTACTTCAAACCCACTGATCGTAAACAGGCTATCAGGCAATGCAGAAATGACAAAGGCTCTGACCAAATAAACAGCAATAATGCTCGGTATCCCAAACACAATAGCCGTGCGGTAATCAACCAGCTTTTTGCGCATAAAATTCACAGATCCTACCAAACTGGAAAACCCAACTATAAATAAGCTGTATGCCGTAGCTAATACAGGGCTTATACCCAGAAGATATACCAATGCCGGCACAGTGAGAATAGATCCACCTCCGCCTATCAATCCTAAACTGATTCCAATCAGTACTGCTGATAAATAACCCAAAATCATGACTATCATAATCTATTCAGCTTTCTGACATTTATCAATGCAAACCAAGATATTACTGATCGTATCGTGTTTGAGTGAATACATACAGCTTTTGCCCTCTCTTTCGGAATTCAAAACTCCTTTATTCTTTAATATTCCCAAATGGTGAGACGCGACAGCTTGCTCAATCCCTAATGTCTCATATATTTCTGTTACTGACTTTACCATTCCGCCACCAAGTAATTCTATGATAGCCATTCTCGTTGGATGCGCTATGGCTTTCAACATCTCAGATGCTCTTTCAAGTTTCTGCCCATCTAATTGAATCTTATCTATATTCATATATCTATATATATAGATGCAAATATATATAAAATAATAGATATATACAACTCTACTATCGTTATCTTCTAAATAAAAATCTGATCCGGCAATTAATTCCTTCAAAATAGAACACGGTAGAAATGTTCCAATAGAAAAATCCCAACTTTTATTTATCTAAGATCTTTAGCAATTACTTGCTTCTGAATCAATGATAAACAAAATTTGGGATTCAAAAAGCGAATTCATAGATTCACTTCTGATGGATGTTTTTACATCCTTAATTATTAATTAAGCATGAACCGCAAAGATAGCGCTAACTCGAGCCACTCAGGACCCGGGTTTATTATATCATAGAATGGATTCAGTTCTAAACCGAGTGTCAAAGGTGCATTTGCAAAAGGATGCTCCAGACCAAATCTCAGATCGATACCTGCACTCATCCCTGAGCCATAATAAGTATCTTTCTCACCATTTCTGATTCGGTAGTATCCTGCTTTATACATAGCAACATGGATCCCTGCACCATAGTTCCAATCAATAGGGGCTTGCAGAATCCGATTGCGGATAGGTCCTTGCTTTTGATACAATGCAGTAATCATAGCAGTACCAAAATTCTTCTTGACCGTTAAATTAGCTTCCAGGCCATCAGAAGCTGAAGCGCCAAAAAACTGTTTGAAAGTAACGCCGGAAGCAAATTTTCCAATTTTCACTCCAAAAGCAGAAGTATAATCCTGGGCTTGTAAATTGTTGTTTGAGATACCAATTAACATCAGCACTGATACAACATAAAGTAATCCTTTTTTCATAACTATATGGTTTGGTTTTATAAATCAAAAATACACCAGACAAAAAAGCTTACTTATTACTTTTAGCTACAATCTTACACTTGTAAGAATCATTGATCAATACTATCGAATATAAGTGCTGTGAATATAAAATATGGGTTAGCTTAAGGAATTTGGAGATGGTTTGAAAAAATCAATTGTAAGATAAAATCCATTTCTGCTAATATCTGAAACGAAAAATGCCCCGCTATTGCGAGGCATTCATTCATATCATTATGGTTCTTAATATTCCCAAAGATCTAACTCCATGTTCAATATTTCAGTTTTAATATTCTGTGCTTCAATTAAAGCATTCAGACCTTGTTTATAATCTTCAATACGTCTATCATATACATTTGACTCTTTGAAGATATATGAACTGAACATACGTTTCTGGAAAATATCATCAAAGGATCTTCTTTCTGCATCATTCTCACGATTGAAAACTTCAGCATTGGCCAAGATCTTTCTCGCTTCATTATAGTAGATCCAATATAAAGGAACTTTTATATTTCCTTCACGAATATTACCTTGATCATCTTCAGCATACATCATGGGAGCAATTCCAATGATCCTTACATCCATAACCGATCTTTGACGATCAAAGAACCATTCTTCTTTAATACGATAAGCAATTACTTTATCTGTTGAAAAGGTCTTCTGAATCACAGTATCTCTAACCAAATAAGGAGGTTCAGATTCTACAACCTGCGTTGTATCAAATCCTGCTCCGCCAATCTTATCAATCTCACCTTTAGTCATAGGAAGAACGAATTCTCCTTCATCTGTACTTGGGCTATAAGCAGTTAATGAACCTTCTTTCACTGCATCCATTAGCACATCAACAAGACTCTTCCTGTCGTTTGTAGCATATCTTGGATAACGCATTGGAAGATTGATCTTTTCATTCAGATCAATTACTTGCCATACTTTTTTGGACCACATAAGATCTGCTTCACGCAGGAAAGTATATGGCATTGGCTTCTTGGTTGGAACATGTTCCTTCACATAAATCCCATCAAGTACAGTTTGTGCAAATACACTTACTGAACAAGCAAGAATAAGGGAAGCAGAAATAATTATTTTTTTCATGAGTTCCATTTTAATAAGAACTAATACACTTTTATATTATTGTATCGTAAAGCTGATAGAGCTTAATGATCTGATGCTTCCATCAGGACCAACAGCTTTGATATATTCAAAATATACTTTGTCACCCGGACGAGCCGAATTGATAGCTTCTTTCATAGCACCGCCAATGAGGTTATTATCACTGCTATATTCAACAGGATCTCTACCTTTACCATAACGACTCATCTTGAACGACTTAACTTTAAAGTATAATTCAAAGTCGAAGTTTTCCATTACCGGAATAATTGCGCTTTGAGCTGCAAGAATAGATTTTTGAATAGTTCCTTCTTTCTTACCTGCAACCATTGCAACCGGATCAGGAACACGTTTAACACGGAATTTAAATGCACCCATTGGTACACTGCTCTTTCCTTCTAACTGTGCAGAAATACTAATAGTAGCCTCACCTTGAGTTGTTACTGTAGCGATATATGAATTACCACCAACTTTCTTCAAAGAGCCACCGCTTATCGATGCCAATACTTTATCATTTGCAACACCAGGGACCGAAATTGAAACCGGATTATCAACACCAATATAAAGTACATTCATCTTATCAGGACTTACAACAGCGCTTGGCTTTGCAGCGATAAATTCTGCTGTAAAAGGATAATTTTCCTCTTCGTTGGTCTCAGGATTTTTTACTTTGATTATACCGCCCCATTTTTGAATTCCTTCAGTAGTAGGTCTAACTGTATAACGTCCCATTCCTCCGGCAACTTCAATAGGTCTTCCGGCACCAATCAATTGCTTTTTCGCAGTATCTACCTGTCCAACAATTATTTCAGGATTAGAAGTAGAACTATATGCAGCAAGAAATACATCCGCCTGATATTCATTTCCCAATAAAACGTAGGATGTAGGCGCAATTACTCTAGCTTGAAGCGCATCGAATTTGAAACTACCTGCATCAATTGAACGAAGCAAGAAATCATTTACTTCAGATTCAGCAGTCTTCACATCATTCTGCATCTTGGAAAGAAGAGCTACAACGGCAACAACAGGATTATGATAAAAATT
>JBBKWX010000207.1:0-3017 GCA_037969175.1 Bacteroidia bacterium
CTGATCAGATCTTTATAATAGATATTCAGCTCCTGCAAATTGCTATCAACAGCAAGTCTGAATGCTTCTTTATCCTTAGGCTCTTTTGCAAATTCAACAAACCATTCGTGATAGGGCAAACCCGCTTCCGGACTCACTTGAGGAGCAACTGTAAACTCAGCTGCTTCGGCTCCGAATTCATCACATGCTTTCAAAAAAGCTTTCTCCACTTCTTCACCTATTACATGTTCGCCAAAAGCAGAGATATAATGTTTGATCCTTCCGGTCACCAGTAAACGATGTGGTTTCAACGAAACGAATTTTACAGTATCTCCAATGCTGTATCCAAAAAGTCCGGCATTTGTATTTAGGATGATGGCATAATTAACACCCAGCTCCACATCTTTCAAACCCACACGTGTGGCGTCTTCTCTTCCGTATTCATTCACGGGAATAAATTCATAAAATATTCCCGAGTTGATTATCAATAATAATCCTTCTTCTTTTTGCGAATCCTGAAAAGCTATGAATCCTTCCGATGCAGGATATAGTTCAACGCTATCAACCCGGCGCCCAATGCTTCTTTCGATCTTGGCACGATAAGGTTCGAAATTTACTCCTCCATAAACGAAGAGTGAAAAATTCGGAAATAATTCTCCTGCTTTTTTTCCTGATTTTTCTTCCAGTTTATCAAAATACATTTGCACCCAGGGTGGAATTCCCGAGATCAAAGACATATCTGCATGCATGGTTTCATCCACGATCGCATCCACTTTTTTCTCCCAGTCTTCTATGCAATTTGTAGTATAACTTGGTAATTGATTTCTTCTTAGATATCCGGGTACATGATGATTTGCGATGCCGGATAATCTTCCGGTTGGTATTCCGCTGATGCTCTCCAGTTCGGGACTACCGCTCAAGAAAATGAGGTTCTTATCAACAAAAACCGACTTACCTGTTTCATGAATATACATGAGCAAAGCATTGCGAGCAGAGTTGATATGATTGCCAATGCTGTCTTTGGTGATGGGAATATATTTTACTCCGGATGTAGTTCCGCTGGTCTTCGAAAAATAAATGGGAAGACCCGGCCAGAGTATATCTTTTTTTCCTTCTTTTATCTGATCGATATAAGATCTTAATCCTTCATAATCACGAATTGGAATTTGTTTTTTCCAATTTTCGTAAGATAAATTTTCCGTGATCTGATGATCTTTTCCAAACAAGGTTTTGCTTAATCCCTTCAAAAGTTTTTTGAATACTTTCTCTTGGGTAGATGCAGCATTTGCGCTATCCTTGCGGATCTTCGCAGCTATCACAGCAGCAAACGGTTTTGAAAGACTTGCTTTGATACCCATTAGAATGTGATATAATCTTTAGGGTTGATCGGACTTCCATTATGCCAAAGTTCGAAATGCAAATGCGGACCACTTGTAAATTCGCCGGTGTTTCCGATGATGGCTATTACTTCTCCTGCTTTTACAACGGTTCCCACTTTTTTGAGCAGAGCAGAATTGTGTTTATACAAAGAAAAAATATTGTTGGAATGTTGTAATGCGATGATATATCCGGTGTCATTGGTCCAGGTGGCAAGCACAACTGTACCATCCAACGTAGCTTTTATCCCTTCATCTTTTCCGGCAAGTACATCTACACCGTAGTGTCTTCCAATTCTGTCGAAGGTATTGATGAGGGTTCCTTTAACCGGTGGGAAAAAGAAAAAACTGGCAATACTTCCGCTGCTGGTTTTTTCAGTATTCACTGCAAGTTCATATTTATCCTGCGATTCTATCATTGATCGAAGCATGCTATCTTCCTTGCTCTTGTACAAGGTTTTCATGGTATCATATCGGGCAGGGTTAGTGCCGGCAAAATTTTGCGTCGTATCGATATTCATATCCCCGTCTATCACAGATCTCAGATTCACAAAATATAGATCACGGGCATGCAATTCATTTTGCAGACTATCTGCCTTCAGGCTCAGCACCATCAGGTTGCGTCGCATGTTTACATCTGCATAGCCGGGGATGTATTCACGCAGAGGAGTAAATGCAATGATATAGATCGTGCTGGTGATGAGGGAAAGGATGATCATGCCGGTAGTAACGAAAACATTGAGCGGACTCAGCCTCAGGGAAGCTTTCTCTTCAAAATTTTCGTCATTCATGATCACAAGCCGGAATTTGTTTTGCAGCTTGCGTATCAGTTTTTTCTTTGGCTTAGGCTTCTTCTCCATTTATGGGTTTGGGTACCGAATCGGGCGAATGGCAAATATCGGAAAAAAAGGTCGTCTTATTTGATTTGATGTTCCTTTGGCTGTTTTTTGCTTTGAAACCGCAAAGACGCAAAGTTTTTCGCAAAGATCGCAAAGGACTCTTTGCGTAACTCCGCGGTTTTCTTAGCGTCTTTGCGGTTTCATAAGAAAACTCTCAATCTAGCTCCCTGTATTGGATATGAACCTACCCATTTCAAAAAGTATACCCCATGCTCAAGTTTAAGCTATTAAAAAATAAGCCATTTTTAAACAACTCAGTGAAAGGCATCGATTCACTGTAATTTTCATCAACATTGTGTGGCTGTGAAGGGAACGCAGTATTTTTATAATTGCTAATATAGTCTCCATTCACAAATGCAACCGCATTAAGTCTAATATCAAATCCTAAAGACATATTATAAATAAAAGCTCTAAATCCAGGTACGATTTGTAATAAAGTCATTTTGGATTTGGAACTTACTTCAGTACTAACAGATCCGCCCGTAAGACCATCATGCCAGCCGGAGGAGTGATAAAATGATTTCCGGTTATGAGAAATCCCAAATCCGATATAGGTGTTTTGATATACTCCGGAATTGTTGTTTTCTAAGGTTGAAATTTTTATACTATTTATATAGGAAAATATAAGATCTTCACCTTTATATATACCTACTCCATATCTTCTATCATCAACAGTTATGTAATTCCGATAGTACCCAACATTTATCTGTTGTACATTTTGATTCTCTGCGACGTAAGCCACCCCTATCGTAGGGTAACTTGA
>JBBKWX010000208.1:0-11885 GCA_037969175.1 Bacteroidia bacterium
CTGCAAAGTAAAGCTTTTCAAATAATCTTTTAATAAGGAATTTCAGAGATTGGTCATTAAGATTAATATGGTAATTTTGCCGCCTAAATAAAATGATCCATGAATATTCACGAATACCAGGGAAAACAAATATTATCAAGTTTTGGAGTAGCAATACAGCAAGGAATTGTTGCTGACACACCTGAAAAGGCAGTTGAAGCAGCTAAAGAATTGACTGAAAAAACCGGTACAGGATGGTGGGTTATTAAAGCTCAGATTCACGCAGGTGGTCGCGGAAAGGGTGGGGGAGTGAAACTTGCTAAATCTCTGGATGATGTGAAAAGGATCGCTTCTGAGATTCTGGGAATGCAATTGGTAACACCGCAAACCGGACCGGAAGGAAAATTAGTAAGCAAAATATTGGTAGCTCAGGATGTATATTATCCGGGTGCAAGTGAGACTTCTGAATTTTATATCAGTGTGCTTTTGAATCGTCAGACGGGTCGTAACATCGTGATGTACTCAACTGAAGGAGGTATGGATATAGAAGAAGTAGCAGAGCATACACCGCATTTGATATTCAAAGAAGAGATCGACCCTAAAGTAGGTATTCAAGGGTTCCAGTGTCGTAAGATCGCTTTTAATCTAGGCCTTTCCGGAAATGCTTTTAAAGAAATGACCAAGTTTGTGGCAGCTTTGTACAAAGCCTATGACCAAACTGATTCTGCAATGTTTGAGATCAATCCGGTTCTTAAAACATCAGATGATAAGATCATAGCAGTTGATGCTAAAGTGGATCTGGATGAAAATGCACTATATCGCCATCCGGATTATGCTGCTATGCGTGATGTTTCAGAAGAGGATCCAACAGAAGTGGAAGCCGGTGAGCATAACCTGAATTATGTGAAATTAGACGGTAATGTAGGATGTATGGTTAATGGAGCCGGACTTGCAATGGCAACCATGGATATTATTAAACTAGCGGGTGGCGAACCTGCTAACTTCCTGGATGTTGGTGGTACGGCAAACGCTGCCCGTGTTGAACAAGCTTTCAGGATCATTTTGAAAGATCCAAATTGTAAAGCGATTCTTGTAAATATTTTCGGTGGTATTGTTCGTTGTGATCGTGTCGCTCAAGGTATCGTTGATGCCTATAACAATATTGGAGATATTCCTGTTCCTATCATCGTACGTCTTCAGGGAACAAATGCTGTTGAGGCAAAAAAGATCATTGACGATTCGGGATTGAAAGTATATTCAGCGATCCAATTGAAAGAAGCAGCAGATCTTGTTGCAGAATTAGTAAGCAAATAAGTAAATGAAAGCATTAGGTTCTGAAAATAATTTTCTGGGAATAACAGAAGAGGAATTATGTTCTTATGATAATTCTAAATATGTAATTCAATCCGCTCCTTACGAATATACTTCATCTTATCTGGCCGGATCAGACAAAGGACCGGCTGCTATTATAGAAGCATCGCATTTTGTTGAGTTTTATGATGAGGAATTAGATCAGGAAACCTATAAAATGGGAGGTATCGCTACGCTACCTGCTATCGAGTTTAATGGAAAAGTTGATGCCGAAGCCGTTGAGCTTATTTATAAAGAAACTCAAAAGCTACTGAATGACGGAAAATTTGTGATCTCTTTAGGAGCGGAACATACCGTTACCTATGGTTTTGTAAAAGCTCATTTAGAAAAATATCCTGATCTGTGTGTATTGCAAATTGATGCTCATTCTGATCTGAGACTGGCTTATAACGATAACCCATATTCGCATGCCTCTGTAATGGCCAGGATCAACGATCATGGTATTCCCATGACTCAGGTTGGGATCAGGGCTCAGTGCAAACAGGAGGCAGATCTGATAAAATCAACTCCTACCATTCATACATTCTATGCACATCAGATTCGTAAGGACGTAAACTGGATCTCAAAGGTGATCGATTCTCTTGGTGATAATGTATATGTTACCATAGATGCTGATGGATTTGATCCTTCAGTTGTTCCAAATGTTGGAACCGCTGAACCCGGAGGACTCACCTGGCAAGAAGGTCTGGATCTTTTGAAAGAGGTTTCACTGAAGAAGAATGTAATTGGGTTTGATATTGTTGAAGTAGCTCCAAAAGAAGGCGAAATACTTTCTGAATTTACGCTTGCGAAATTATTGTACCGCTTTGTGGGATATCTATCTCTGAAGAAAAATTGACAAACAGCCTGCAATTGATTAACTTAGGGATATAAAACGTCCCGTCATGCAGGATTCTCAATTTAAAAAGAATAATAGTGCAAGACTTTTTAAAAACCGGTTTCTTGAAGCATTAACACGAACCCCATTTTGGCTGCCAATTTTCTTTTTTTATGCCGTCTCAGCCGGAATTCTGGTTTTTAATAAGTTTGACCTCAGTTTAATCAGCGTTTTTTTGTCGTTCATTCTTGGATTGCTTTTATTTACTCTGGTAGAATATTTAATTCATCGCTTTCTATTTCATTTTAATGCTCAAACTGAAAAGCAAAAAGCAATTCTATTTACTATACACGGTGTACACCATGATTTCCCACGGGACAGATCAAGGTTGGTAATGCCGATCGTACTTTCTATAACGCTGGCAACTATTTTCTTTCTTATTTTCAAGATCCTGATACCGGATTTTTATTTGATATTTTTCTCAGGATTCATTGCAGGATATTCCTCTTATTTATTTATACATTATGCCGTGCATGCATTTAGACCACCGAAAAACATTTTTCGTTATCTGTGGAAACATCATGCCTTACATCACTATAAATCTAATGATGCTGCATTTGCAGTAAGTTTCCCTTTATGGGATTACATTTTTGGCACTATGGCTGCTAAAAAATAAATATCATATTTCTATACTGTTTTTGCATCTTTGTGTTTCTACTTTTCATTCGAAAGTTCAACATATTTGTGTTGATCAATCAGATGGATTGAAAATAATATCAGTCATTTTTCGTAGATAGATTAAATAGTATACTCTGATCGGAGTACAAACAAAGAATCAGCAGGAATGAAAAAAATACTTATAGCAAATAGAGGAGAGATTGCGCTCAGGGTAATGCGATCGGCGAAAGAAATGGGGATTGCTACTGTTGCAGTTTTTAGTGAGGCTGATAGATTCTCACCTCACGTCAGATATGCGGATGAAGCAGTTTGTATAGGTCCTCCTGCTTCAAATCAAAGTTATTTGTTAGGTGACAAAATTATTGAAGTTGCTCTACAATTGAATGTTGATGCAATTCATCCCGGTTATGGTTTTTTGTCTGAGAATCCAATTTTCGCTAATAGTGTTGAAAAGGCAGGCTTGATATTTATAGGGCCCTCTGCTTATTCGATGGAGATCATGGGAAGCAAGTTGGGAGCAAAGGCAGCTGTAAAAGCCTATGACATACCGATGGTTCCGGGAACAGATCATGCCATAGATAATGTAGATGAAGCATTAAATACAGCTATAGAAATTGGTTTTCCGGTTTTGATCAAAGCATCTGCAGGAGGTGGTGGAAAAGGAATGCGTATAGTGGAAAAGGGCGATGAATTCATAGAACAAATGAAACTTGCTGTTTCAGAGGCTATTTCTGCTTTTGGTGATGGCTCTGTATTTATCGAAAAATATGTAGCTGGCCCAAGGCATGTGGAGATACAGGTTCTTGGAGATAAACATGGCAATGTGGTCCACCTTTTTGAACGGGAATGTTCAATTCAACGGAGACATCAGAAAGTCGTTGAAGAAGCACCTTCATCCATACTTGATAACACGATGAGGATGGCTATGGGAGACGCTGCTGTGCGGGTTGCTAAAGCGTGTAACTATGTTGGTGCCGGCACTGTCGAGTTTTTGTTGGATGAAGAAAAGAACTTTTATTTCCTTGAAATGAATACCCGGCTACAGGTAGAACACCCTGTTACGGAAATAATAACCGGTATCGATTTGGTAAAAGAACAAATAAAAATAGCAAGAGGGGAGCAGCTTTCATTTTCACAAGAGGATTTGAAGATCAACGGTCATGCTATGGAGATCCGGGTCTATGCTGAAGATCCGGAAAATCAATTTCTGCCTGATATTGGCAAATTGGTGACCTATGAACGCCCTCAGGGAGCAGGAGTAAGGGTAGATGATGGATTTGAACAGGGCATGGATATTCCGATCTATTATGATCCGATGATATCAAAACTGATAACTTTTGGGAAAGACAGAACTGAAGCTATTCAGAGAATGATACGCGCAATTGATGAATATATCATTACTGGTCCTAAAACAACACTTTCATTTTGCAAATTCGTTATGCAACATGAAGCTTTTGTCTCTGGAAATTTTGATACCCATTTTGTAAAGAAATATTTTACACCGAATTCTTTGACTGAAGAAAATACTGAATGTGAGTTGATAGCTGCTGCTATTGCAGCTGAAACATTTTCAAAATTAGAGATCCCGGCAGTAAATAAAAATGGCTCAGTGAATGATTCTTCAAACTGGAAAAAGAACAGATCCTAGTGGCATAATAATTGACTTTTAGCTCCAAATGAAATTTAAGCTCCTCTTTTATATTCTCTTATTCACTCCCTTTTTCGGAGTTACACAAAACGTTTTACCGGATGGTAGAACGGTGACGCTTACAACAACCATAGGTGAAGACACTATTCCTTTTATAAATCTGCCTGAAGTAGAAATACTATCCAAACTCTCAGAAGAAGACATGTTGAGATTGCAGGCGTATAAAAGACTAAAAAGGGATGTTAAAAAAGCGTATCCCTATGCAAAGTTAGCAAGTGCGCAGATCAAAGAGATTGAACTACATGTCGGTACTCTAAAAAATGAAAGACAGAAACGTAAGTACATCAAGGCTAAAGAAAAAGAACTTAAGGAACAATTTACTCAAGAATTAAAAAACCTTACAGTTAACCAGGGGCGGATCCTTATGAAACTTGTAGACAGAGAAACAGGGACATCAAGTTATGATCTGGTAAGAGAACTTAAAGGGTCGCTTTCTGCTTTTTTCTGGCAGGGAATGGCTAAACTTTTTGGTTCGAGTTTAAAATCCACTTATGACCCAAATGGAGAAGATTCTCAAATAGAAGACATTGTTGTAATGATAGAAAATGGGCAGCTCTGATTATTTTCTGAACATGGCTGAAACCACCAGATCTTTGCTTCCTGCAGTGTATTCATAGAAACCGCTTCCCGACTTAACACCCAAATGCCCTGCGTTTACCATATTCACCAATAAAGGACATGGGGCGTATTTAGGATTACCAAAGCCTTCATGAAGAACATTCAGGATAGATAAACACACATCTAATCCAATGAAGTCAGCGAGCTGCAAAGGTCCCATAGGATGTGCCATTCCAAGCTTCATCACTTCATCAATTCCATCAACCTTTCCAACACCTTCAAATAGGGTATAGATTGCCTCATTTATCATGGGCATCAAAATACGATTTGCTACAAATCCAGGATAATCGTTTACCTCAACGGGGATCTTAGAAAGGGATCTGCTCATTTCAACGATCAGATCATTCACCTGATCACTTGTAGAATAACCTCTGATTATCTCTACTAATTTCATTACCGGCACAGGATTCATAAAATGCATCCCAATTACATTTTCGGCTCTCTTCGTTACAGATGCGATCTTGGTGATAGAAATGCTTGATGTATTACTCGCTAATATAGCACCCGGCTTGCAATGAGCATCCAATTCTTTAAAGATATTCAGTTTTAGATCCAGTCTTTCTGTAGCAGCTTCTACCACCAGATCAGCGTCAGTCACAGCTTCAGCTATGGATGTGAATGTTGTGATACTATTGAGTGTCTTCGTTTTTTCAGCTTCACTTATTTTTTCTTTTGAAACCATCCTGTCAAGATTCTTTGCAATAGTGGCCATCCCTTTTTCAAGAGATGCAGCTGAGACATCGATCAGATTTACACTATACCCAAATTGAGCAAAAGTATGTGCAATACCATTACCCATTGTTCCTGCTCCGATAACTGCAACTTTATTGATTTTCATAGTTTAAGATTATTGTCCTTTTTGTTTAAGAACTATCATGACGGTATAAATTAGCACTTTGAAATCAAGAGCCAAAGACATATTTTCAATATAGATCAGATCGAATTTTAAGCGGTCAAGCATTTGATCAACATTCTCAGCATACCCATATTTTACTTGCCCCCAGGATGTAATACCGGGTCTTACTTTCTGCAAATGCTTATAATGAGGAGCCTTCTCCATGATTTGTTCAATAAAAAACTGGCGCTCAGGTCTTGGTCCAACAAGTGACATGTCGCCGATCAATACATTAAAAAATTGAGGAATTTCGTCCAATCGAATCTTTCTCATAAAACGGCCGAATTTTGTAACACGAATATCATTTTGACTCGATAACATAGGACCATTCTTTTCAGAGCCTACATGCATGGATCTGAATTTATATATGATAAATGGTTTCCCATGAATTCCAATTCGTTCTTGTTTGAAAAATACCGGACCCTTTGATCCAAATTTTACAACAATAGCAGTAAAAATAAAAAGTGGAGAACACAGGGTGAGAACTACCGTTGAAACCAAAATATCGATTATCCTTTTTAAGCTTTTCTGCCAGGCAGGCATTAATTCAGGATAGATCTCGATAAGAGGAGCACCAAATATGGCATTCATTTTCACAGATCCAGCAAGGATATCATACATATCCGGAATGATCTTTATAATGACGTTGGTATCTTCAAGGTTATTGATAATGGGCTGAATACTATTGTGTTCAGATGATTCAATTGCAATAATAACCTCTTCTATATTATTTTGTCTAATTATATCACGAATATCATCCTTACATCCCAAATGGGGTAAACTATCTTTCAACAGATGCCCATTATTATGATCTACATGGACAAATCCCAGGAATTTATTTCCAGGAGTTGGTTTCATGCTTTCAAACTCATTATATAAGCCCAAAGCATTCGAGTTACTACCTACAAGTAAAGTATTAAACCCAATTTCTTTTCGTTGTATCCGGTGATTGGTCCTTGATGAAAGCACAAAGCGGAAAAATGCAGTAAGGGTAAAATGGAGTAGAAATAAAGTGTAAAATGTCTTGTAATATGTTTTGTAGGAAACTACAGCATCATCTAACAATAAAGCAAAGAAAATAATTAGAACACCAATAATGGTTGTGAGAAAGGTCTGTCCGATCTCTTTCAATCTTGATTTTCTGTAAATATTCAAATAAGACCCCATAAGGGCGTAAAATAGCACCCATATTAGAGGCAAAAGAAAAATACCGATATAGAAATTATTGTCAAATTCTACCGGTACTTTATAACCAAACTTTGAAGATTCTATGTATAATTTTCTGAATACATAAAAAGTTCCCCATGCTATGGCAGCCGAGAAATAATCTGCTCCTATATATTTAAGAGTCTGTAATCGTTTATCCATCATAGATGGACTAGTTTTATATTATCTATGTAGATGACGGGAAAATTTACATTTTCATCCCTGATAGCTCCGATAAAAATCTTGAAATCGATTGCAGAAGGAGCATTGGTTATTACTTCCGTCAAATTTATATAAGCTTTTTTCCATTCAGTGGTTGGATTAAGAAATACCCCTGTCGATAATCTGACAGATTGAGTTATTTCATTCGCATAAATTCCAAAAGTGAAAGTATTATTTGTCTTATAATTAAGTTCTAAAAAAATCGGAGATCCCTGTCTAGGCAATGTGTAATTTGCAATAGTTTGAACTTCAAACAATTGCTTGGTGAGATCGAGATAAGCTACACCACAAGCATTACCTTCAAAAACCACGTTGGGATCCGTAGCAATTTGTAAAGTGGTATCACTTCTGCTAGATTTCTCAAATTTGATTCCGGCATCTTCAAAATCTTCGAGCAAGCTAAATTTCGTTGTCGAGAAATAGGTGACCACAGGATTTACCTTACTGATCTGCCCGGGTCTTAGATCAATATCAATTTCATATCCATTAAGAAATGGATAAAATAATCGGGAAGAGGCAATTCCATTTTCTTGAATTCCTGCAATGATCTTCACAGTATGGATTCCTGATTCTAATACCGGTATTTTTGCCGGTAATTCATAAATACCCTGGATATCATTATCAATAAAAACCCAGGCATCTGTGAGTTTATGAGATGCAGTTCCCTGAGATCCCGGATCAACATTGAGCGTTATATTACTTATTTCTAAATAAGCAGGGATCTCATCTTCCGGATTAATAAGTTCACATGAACCTAATGAGACTATGATGCCGAATGCAAACAAAAAAGTACGCAAGGTCAAAGCGGAGAATTTAATTTTCACAGATATAATTATCAGGATTCGAGACCGGTATTCACTTTTAGCTTCTCAATTATTTGATAAGCTACATTCAATGCATCATAACCATCCTGCATAGTTACAGGTGGGGTTGAATTGTTAACGATGGATTCACCAAACAATTGTAGTTCTTCTCTGATTGCATTATTTTCTTCTATTTCCGGACTTTCAAAGGAAATGATCTTGGATCCTTTCCCGGCACCCAGATCAATGATCATACTTAAAGGATCCGGCTCACCAACCAATTCCCTTATTCGCACAATTTCTGATTTCTTTTTCAAAAAATCTATAGATATATAAGCATCTCTTTGAAAAAATCGTGTTTTTCTCATATTTTTTAGAGAGATACGGCTTGCCGTCAGATTTGCCACACATCCATTGTCAAATTCAATTCGGGCATTTGCTATATCAGGTGTATCGCTCACAACAGCCACACCGCTTGCATTTATCTTTTTGATAGTGGATTTGACTATGCTTAAAATGATATCTATATCGTGAATCATTAGATCCAAAACCACTGAAACATCTGTTCCACGAGGATTAAATTGAGCAAGGCGATGCGTTTCTATAAACATCGGGAGCTTGATATAAGATCTGGCAGCAGTAAAAGCAGGATTAAAACGTTCAACATGACCCACCTGAACTTTAATATTAGCTTCTTGAGCTAAGGATATTAAGTCTTTGGCTTCCAGAACAGTATTGGTAACGGGCTTTTCAATAAAAACATGTTTGCTGTTTCTGATAGCTTTAGCCGCCAGATCATAATGAGATAGAGTAGGAGTAACAATATCCACAGCATCACATGAAGCTATTAGCTCATCTATGCTGGAAAACGCCTTGATACCGAATTCATTTTCAGCCTCTTGAACTTTAATCGGATCACTATCATAATAACCCGTTAATTCCAACCCTGGGATCTCTCTGATTTGTCGGGTATGTATCTTTCCAAGATGCCCCAATCCTAACACTGCAATTTTTACCATCTGTAATATTAATGCATTTCTAATTCTTAATCGGCTGCGAATTTCAGCATTTTACTTTAAATGATAAAGGATGGATTGTACATTTGTGCACAGAATATGAAAAGCGGGGATACATATAAGCACATGGGCATGCGAAGAATGCTCATAGAGAGTCTAAGGTTGAAAGGAATAAGTGATGAACGGGTTCTTGAAGCTATGAATAAAATACCCAGACATCTTTTTATGGATCAAGCATTTATTTCTCATGCCTATGAGGATAGAGCTTTTCCAATAGGTGCCGGGCAAACAATTTCTCAACCATATACTGTAGCCTACCAAACTCAGTTACTGAATGTTGAAAAGGGACATAAAGTATTGGAAATTGGTACTGGGTCAGGATATCAATCCTGTGTACTTATTGAAATGGGGGTAAAATTATTTACCATAGAGAGGCAAAAGGAACTTTTTGACAATGTCAAAGTAAATTTTTCTAAACTTGGCTATACACCGAAAGGTTTTTATGGTGATGGTTACAAAGGAGCACCGGCATTTGCTCCTTTTGATCGAATTCTCGTTACGGCAGGAGCTCCTTTTATACCGGAAGCATTATGTGAGCAATTAAAACCCGGCGGAAGGCTTGTAATACCTGTCGGGGCAGGGAGTTCACAAATCATGACCTTGATTGAAAAAAACACAGAATCTGAGCTTATCAAATCAGAATTTGATAGTTTCCGATTCGTCCCTTTGCTTGTAAACAAGAACTGGCAATGAATATTAACAAATCAATGTTTATAAAAAAGAATATAGACATTTGATTTTCATATTTTAAAAGTTATACCTTTGGCTCGAAATTAATACCTGGATTTCAAACACACATTACAAACTAAAACAAAAACTAAAATGAAAAAAGCATTACTGGTTATCGCACTCGTGGGCGCTGCTTCTTTTTCGCAGGCTCAGATCTCTGACAGGGAGAACGATGCAACTACTTTTAAGTTAGGCGCACGTCCAACTGAAGGTACTATGGCTCTTACTTTCGGATTTGGAATCAATTCTGATGATGAGCAACGTCCTATCAACCTTCTTGGTAAAGGAGATCTCCTTACCGGAAAGAAATTCATCAAAGATGATCTTGCAGTACGTGCAGGTATCCGTCTTTACAAATCTTCTTCATCTGAAAAAGGTGATCTTGATTCAACTGCTGCAGTTCCAAACTCACTGACTAGCACTGAAATCAAGAGCAGTGAGCGCGAGTATGTTTTGGTACCGGGTATCGAAAAGCACTTTGCTAACTCAAACTTCTTTGACGTTTATGCGGGTGGTGATCTTTACTTAGGATTCCGTAAGGATCGTGAAGTAATGAACTCTACTTCTAGAAACGGAAACGTTAGTGAATACCAAGCAGCTACAGGAAGTACTGTTGTAGGTCTTGGTGGTGTTATTGGTGTTAACATGTTTGTTGTTGATCTTCCTATCTCTTTAGGTATTGAGTATGGTTGGAATGCAACTTGGTTACTTGGTGGTGCTACTCATGTTGAAAGCACAGAAACTGCTGCTGGTACAACTGTTACACAGGATTATTACACAAATGATGCGAATGATCCAACAGCATTAAAGTATTCTAAGCTTAGCAAATCTAGCTTAAGCATGGATACAAACCAAAATGTTCGCGTTGTAGCAAACATTTATTTCAACAAGTAATCTAAGTGTTAACCTCATTAAACACAATGAAAATGAACAAGCGTAAATCATTATACTTGCTCCCTATCATTGCCATTATGTTCCTTTCTTCTTGTACAGTTATGACTAAGTCAACTCCAAGCGCATCGCTTGAAGCACGTGTCAACTTTACAATGGATAACCTGGAATACATTGGTGATGTTACTGGTGAAGCAACTCAAACTACACTCCTTGGGGTAATTCCTGTTGGAGGTCGTCGTAATCACGTTGGTTCTGTTAGTAGTGGAATTAATCTTCCTGCTAGCCGTCAACTAAACAATGCTCTTTACGATGCATTAATGTCTAAACCAGATGCAGATTTCGTTTTACCGATATCTACTTCATCTGTTAGAAATGTTATGTTCCTTGGAAACAGATCAACTTTGACCGTGAGAGCTAAGGCTTTCCGTATCAAAACCAAGTAATTTTAACTAATTATAATTTAAGAACCCGGAACTTTGTTTCGGGTTCTTTTTTTTATCCTATTTTTGTTGAAACATTCACAATTTCTTTCCATGAAAAAATTATTCCTGGCATCATTTAGTTTGATATTAGTTTTCAGCATTTATTCCTGCCGCAAGGAAAATGTGAATCCAATATTATTTGTTTCGCCCGCTGAATTAGAAATTGATGTTACTTCAGGTCAGGTAGTGACATTTAAAGTGGAAGCAAGCTCTGATAACAATCAACTCAGCAGATTGGTCATTACAAGTAAAAGGAATAATGCCTTTACAACAACAGTTTTCGACAGTCTGGTTTCAGGCAAAACATTGAAGTTTAATTATGAAATGTTAGTTCAGAATTCTACAGGCCCTTATTCTTTATTACTTACTTTCCGTGTGATCGATAACGATGGTAATACTACAGAAGC
>JBBKWX010000209.1:0-12843 GCA_037969175.1 Bacteroidia bacterium
TTTCTTCTGCTTCTTTGTTCATTTGTTCTTTTATTTAAATCGTCTATGTTTTAATGACATGTCAAAAGTATGCTCTTTAAATAGTAAAACCGTTACATAATTCTTACAGAATGTTACAAGATTCGCAAGGATAGTTAACCAATAAATGGCTTACAATAGTGTCAGCCATTTACTGTATATGCAGCTATATTTGAGTTTATCATTCTTCATATCCACTTTTTATGACAGTGGATATCATTTTGAATTGTTCATTGGCATTGAAGCAATGCGAAGAATGTGCGGGAATAATTATCCCTTCGCCTAATGCTATTTTGTATGGTTTTTTATCTATAACTACTTCAGCAGAACCATCAATTACTTGAATGTAGTGGTCAAACGGAGAACTTCTTTCAGCCATTTCTTCCCCTTGATCAAACGAAGAAACTGTAATGTTGCCGGTTGTCTTTTTAATTATAGTTTTACTTACCACTGAATGAGGTATATATTCAATAATTTCGATAACGATATGAGCTTTAGATTTTTCTAATTCCTTATTATCCATGCCTTTCTGTTTACTTATTTTATTGACTTTATTGATCATTTCCCACGCTGGATTGGATATAGCATCGCCTCTAAATTGCGGTTTATTTTGTTGATTCATGTTACATAATTTTGATGTTATGTTACATGATTCATACTTTGAAAATTAAAATGAAATGTGAGAAAAGAAATAAGAAAAATCAAAACGCATCATAAGTTTTCAAGGGAAGTGCGCTTTTTATTTTTTAATGATTTAAAAAAGGAAGGCGTTAATCCGGTAACTTTTTTGAATTGATTTGAAAGGTGTGCTACACTGCTGTAGTTAAGTTTAATAGCAATTTCAGAGAGATTTAATTCATCGTAAATTATTAATTCCTTTGCCTTTTCAATTTTGTGTAATATGACAAATTGCTCAATCGTTATCCCCTTTACTTCGGAAAATATAGTGGACATGCTTTTATAACTGTGATTTAATTTTTCACTTAGGTAATCTGAAAACTTAATTTTTGGTAATTCATCAGCGTAATGAACCATTTCGACAACTACATTTTTTACTTTTTCAATAAGTATAGCCTTTTTGTCATCCATTAATTCAAGCCCTGATTTGTGCAATGCTTCTTTGAGTTGCAAGTGACTTTTTTGAGATAACTTTTTAATTATTTCTACTTCACCTAATTCAACATACTTATATTTAAGCCCAAGTTTTTCCAATTCTGATTTTACCATCATCTTGCACCGCAAACTAACCATGTTTTGGATAAATAGTTTCAAATTGTCTAGTGTTTGTTTACTTATAAAGATATAAAAATGAGACAGAATCTGTACATGTCAGTTCATTATAATTCAGAATAATTGCTGAGTTGGATTTAAGATCCCAGTGGTAGACGACTTTCGGCCGGAATCTATCCAATGTAGACCCGACACTTGAATAAAGTGCTCCAATCTGTTAAAAATAAGTAGTTTGAAACTGTATAGGCTGTTATTTTTTTAGCCTTAAGCTATATAAACCGAGAACAAGTGATAAGATTTCAGGCATTTTGAAAATATTCTTTTACAAAAGCTTGTTTCTGATTCTCTGTCATCTTATCTGCCTGTTTTATATCGACATCCGTTTTTTCAAATCGGTTGTCTGCTCTTAATAAATTTAGTAGCTCAATTTTCGCATCCGTGGGGCCAAAAAGTAATACAGCTTTATAATTACTGATCACCTCTAGTAATTGTTGATAATATTCGGTTTGCTTTTGTTCCTGACCATTCATCAGGCTTTCACGGTTTTCTGTGCTAATTTCTTTTTCTGTAGTTGTAAATTTTGATTCAATGACTTTGGACTCTATGGAATCATTTGTAAACTCCATGATGTTGGCGCTTCTGTGATCCATCCAAATTCCTAAATTTACTTTCATATATATATTATTTGATAAATTTAAATCCAATAACAATTCGATATTCGTATTGTAAACTTCTTTTCCTTTAATGTATTTTTATAGCAAGTTATGCTTCAGGGATTTGTTTCGATATATAACGATATACTAAATAGTTTGGATTATTTCATTTTTGAAATCTATTCGCAAGTGAGTTTAGCACTGTAATGATATATGTTTCCTGAGAACTGAATGTTACATAATTTAGCTAATATGTTACATCATTCTCACTACATAAATTTTAATTATATTAACTAAAGTAGGTTCGTTTTCTAATCCAAGAAAATTTGTAGCAAATGATAATCAAATAGATAGTAGGTTTGCAAATTTTCAGTTCATGAACATTTAGTTCTCATATTTTATCCAGACCCATTGCCTGCAAATCATATCAATATTGCTTTTTTTCATTGACAAAAGATCTATTTTAAGGAAAAAACGAAGTGAATTTTATTGAGATCATAGTAATAAGACAATTACAGAGTCTTGTTCAATAAATTACTTTGTCTGTTTTCTGCAATTATCCATTGCAGTTAGGAAGGTCGGTAGCTGATTTGTAATAATACATTCATGGAATAGTGTATTATGAATTTTATCAAGCATCCTGCCTAAAAATCAAAACCTGAATAATTAGAAAGCATACATGCCTGATCATAACAAGATATGTAAATGGTTCATTAAAGTTCTTTGGCATAAAAGTCAGATGTTAATGGATGTATGATAATTATGTAATCTTTTTGCATAATTGTGTAAGGTTATAGCACAAATTATGACTCACCTTTGTATAATAAGAAAAATCATCTTTTAATATTATACATTATGAATAAGCTAGGCATAGAAGGCAATTGGAACGAACAGAAAGGAAAACTTAAGCAAAAATTTGCAAACCTTACTGACGACGATTTGTTGTTAGCTGAAGGCAAAGAAGATGAAATGCTTGGTAGAATCCAAAAGAAACTGGGAAAGACAAAGGAAGAAATTACAAAGATTATTGCTGATTTGTAAATCCGGTAAGCATTTGTGTAATATCCGATCATGGGAAACCTGCATTATATTTCGCTGAAATATTGGTTGTTTTCCGAAGAGTTGGGTTCTTGAATTTCCCGAGGTATTATTATTAACTTTGAAATAATACTTAATTTAGCTAAATGAGGGAGATTATTATATAGAGGAGAGATATCCTAATGTTTATTGGTAGGCAAAATTGAAAAGCTATTGATTTAGCGGGAGGAATAGTTAAACCTTAGAGTTAGTAGAAACAAGTATATCATATTGTAAACCTGATCAATACTAGATTATGAATCTAAAAAGAGTCTTTGGAGGTCTCCTAACCGTACTTGGAATAATCGGACTTATTTATGCAGCAATTCTGTTTGTAAATACGACAGGGGGTACTTATGCAGTTAAATCACTTATTATATACGGAGTACTCGGTCTCATATTCTTCTTATCAGGTATCAACCTGGTACGTACAACAAAAGATGAATCATAAGGGAAATGATTTATCCTTTTATCCAGCAACGAAAAGGTTGATGTATGAATCAACTATGGCTGGTTCAATATATTTAGTTAACAACAATCAATACAACAGAAAAATGAAAAAAATTAAAATTATGATTGCTTCAGGCGTTATGCTTTCAGCATTGGCGGCTTGCAACAATGAAAGTTCGGAAGCAGAACAAAACGTAACAATGTTGAATTCTTATGTGGATTCAGTAGAAAACCTTACACCGGTTTACACCCACGAACATTGGACAACTCTGGATGAGGGGTACCAAATAAGAGTGGTGAGAGCCGATGAATCTATGCAGACTTTGAAAGAGTCTGATAGGGAGAAATTAGAAGCAAGTAAGCAACGCTATGCTGCCTTAAAAGCCGATTATGAAATGAAGATCCAGGAACAAGAAGCAGTGGATTACAGGTTAGCTTTAAGAAACAGGTTATTTGGTGAAGGCCATGTAGGATCAGATCTAAATTTTGAATTTGCAACAGCAAGCAATTTATTAAGTATTTACCAAAACTTTGTAAATACGGTTTCCGATAACAGAGACAGCTTTAGCCGTGAAGATTGGGATGAGATCAAAGTATTGTATGAAGCATTGGATACAAGAAAGAACACTGTTGAAAAAGATTTACCAAAAGGTGATAATTTAGAAATTGCTAAATTGAAAATACAATTTGCTTCAATTAAAGCAACGAATAGAAGTGGAGAAAAAGTAGATGAGAACAGTGAAGCAAAACAATAAAACATTGCCAATTTGATTTTATAGAAAATTCTGGTCTATTAACAATTATTTTTGTGATTATTTTAAATAAACCCCGTTCATAAATTGAATGGGGTTTATTATTTTTATTGCTTTAACCTCAATATGGGAGGTTGTTTGATACTATGTTTTTTTTTAACAACAGGATCCATTCCTGATTTTATCCTGCAATTTACAACTGCAAATCTAAAGGGTTCCTTTGGTTAAAATGAAAGATCTTATAAAAATTCTAAATTTTATTCCTGACAACAATGGTATTGATTTAAAAACAGCAATTTTGTTCCCGCTTGTTTTATTTTTAGTAAAATAAGCGCACAATGAATTTAGTAGAGCTGCCTAAATACTACAATTTATATAGTAATGAATACTGATTCTCAAATAAAAAAGCATTAAGTTTTTATCTATTTGCTTTATATTTTTGCAATATACGCCACCAGATAGACTAAATACTCAGCAAAGAAAAACCACCAAAAACGCTTGTAGAATTTTTTAATGGATTTGAGTTCATAAAGTCGTATAGAAAATGCATTTATGATAAATAACACCAATAAAATTATATGTCCGAAAAGAAGTATCCGGGTATCAATGGATGGAATTTCTGTGCTGAAAAAATCTACCCATTTCATGTAAATAGTAAATAAGTACGCAAATCCAACTAGCAGATTTCCTGATATCAAAGCTGCTTTTGGCGAATATTGGATAGCAAATGTTTTAATATTGTATTTCGCATCGCCTTCCATATCAGACAAGTCTTTGAACCAGGAAATAACAATGCTAAATACGATGATGAAAAGGGTAAGTATTTTTACATTCTCAGGCATCTCAATGGAGTTATTTACCAAGTAATTGAATACGAGAAATCCACCTGCATTAAGTAAAACCCCTCGAACAGTTGCTATGGCCAGAGCTGCAGTCACATGGTGTCGCTTCAGATAAATAGGAGGCATGGAATAAGCCCAACCGATTGTAGCAGCCAATGCAATAATGCCGAAGAGATAAGGTGTTATGTATAGTGCAAGACCAAGACTGATGAATAAAGCAGTGAACACGATAATCTTTGCCTGTTGAACACTTAATGCACCAGATGGGAGAGGTAGGTAGGGCTTATTGATTTTATCAATCTTTATATCTGCTATTTGGTTGATACCTACAATAAATATATTACACGAGATACCAATAAATAAAGCCATTAATAAATAGGAAATGTATTTTAATTCCTGATTCTCGCACACGATAAAATATAAAGTGAAGATGCTTATTATGCTTCCAATGATAGTATGCGGCCTGCTGAATTTCCAAAGTGTGATAAGTGCTTTCATTTTTTCGGTTCAATTTGTATCACAACAAGTGCACTTAACTTGTTTTTGAGCCGGATTATTTTTATTGCATTCTCATTGTTAGCGTAAAGGTTTTGATATTGTTTCACTGAACGGGATTTTAAAACTGACACGATACCATCAAAAGTGATAGAAAAAATATTGATTGGAAGTATATAGGTAAAGAACATTCGCTTTAAAGAGAATGGATGGATAAAAGGAGTTAACAACAAACTACCAATGGTAGTTGTGAATAATATTTTCAATAAGCAGAAAACTGTAGGCTCGAGTATTTCCACTATAAAAGCATTTGAACCGGAAATCTGTATTTTTTGTACAATTTTCAATTTCTCTTCATCTTTGAAATGGTGGAAGGCATTGAACATGGTATAGCATGTTCCATTTTCGAATTCCATTTCAAGTACATCTTTGCTCAGTATTTCATAGGAAATTTCGCTTTCATTCAATTTCTTATTATTTGGATATTTATCACTGAGCGAAAGACTGCTGAAACAATTGCTTTTTCTGAATATGCTGATAGCAGGTTGGCCGCTACCAGAGCAAAGGTCTGTCATGGACTGTAAAGACAGATCCAAAGTTTTAAGGTAGTGTATAAAAACACCATATATATTAAACGTGGTAACAACAAAACCAATGAATTCCGTTTGAAAGTTTCTTAAAACGGAAGGAAACCAATAATAATCTTCGAGTTCTTTCAAAGTCCGGGTCAGTTTTTAGAATTCATTAAGTAGCTCAAAAGAATAGATTTATTCATTGGATCTTACTGATTTATGAGATCTACTATATTTTTGTTGTTCACATAAAGGAAAAGAAAAATATATAAATTCCCAATGCACACAATTCCAATTTAGAGATCAGATAAAACATTGCTGTACAGAATTCCTCAATGAAATTACTTTGCAAAGCTATATATTTATTCAAGAATGGGTAATTACTCTAGACCGTGATTATACAAGGATTTACAGGCATATCGTTGTCCGAACCAACAAAAACCAATGTCGGCACTAGAAGACTTGGTCTTTTTGAATTTGCCATGCACTTTTTTATTTTTGATTGGGTCTAAGTAAAATGTTTTTGATGCATGTAGCAAAAAATATCAAGAATTCGATGGATTATTTTTTACTTCTCTCCAACACGCCAAAGCTCTAATGATGTAAAATTAAACTAAACCGAAATAGACCCGTTCAATCAAAGGGGTCTATTTTGGTTATATTATCACTGTAAATAATGTGGATACGCTTATTTAGACTTTCTGTAGTATAAGTGAATTGGGTTTAGGTTTACAAATAGTGTGGACCTCTTTCCGAAATAATATTACAGTTTGTTCTAATGTCAAACTAAGTTTTTTGCATATTTCATTGATGGTCACGTTTTCACATAAGTACATATGTAAAAGGGGAGTGTTTCGGAATATACTCAAAGTTGGAATTTTTGTAATTTTCCCTTCAAGTTCTTCACGCGCTGTTTGCATAGTTAGTTTGATAAGTGTTGCAAATAAACAATTTGCATGTGTGCGTGCAATATCCTGTTGTTGGGCTTTGTAAAAGGTGTTGATGAATATTTGTTCGGCTTCACTTTGGGTTGGTGAAATTTCTATTGCAAAACCATATAGCATTCGGCTATATGTATTATACATATTATCAAATGTGTTTAGTGATTGCGCTTGCATGATTGAATTATTTTTAAGTAGAAAATCGGAAGAAATGGGAAGTCTCATCTCCTCCGATTTTTAATTAAGAAAAATGTAAAACTATTCATATTAAAATTTCAATTCGTTTTTCTTTTTTCCGACTGCCTTTACCAATTGTGTTTCCGGTTCTTTAGAAACTCATTCAAACACTTTAACTATAGGTGCTGATATTTTTCTGGAAAAGGACGATATCTGCAGAATTTATTAATGTTTAGCACAAGGGTGTGATACCAATGGTAAAGCCTCTTAATATTCCCGATGCTATTTTTAACCTGTTCTGATAACTAATGATATTGCGAGTGTTTTGAAATATCATTATAATTTGATTATTAGAGTGGTCTTCTACCCTGAATGACTCTAAGGATAATTGCAATAACTGCTATTACAAGAAGAATGTGTATTAGACCACCTCCAGCGTTATAGCCAACGAAACCAATCAACCATCCGATAATGAGGATTACTGCGATTATGTAAAGTAGATTTCCCATATTGATATTTTTATGTTTTGTTTATAAATTATTTTGTTTGCATTTATAGTTGAATGGCATTTAGACTGATCCCATTTTTTGTTTAGGAAGTAATCTTTAACTATTAATTTATTCGACTTTGTTGATTCGCCCATTATTTTTAAAGGTTCTTGAATCATTGTCATTACGCGCTTGAATTCCTCTAGTGGTTTGTCCATTTTTAAATCTTGTTTCATATAATTTAACACGTTCTTCGGGAATCCCGAAACCTGCCAAACCCCCGATTATTCCTCCTGTAATACCACCCGCACATGCACCGACGATGCCTGCCGCAATGGGGCCTGATATGATTGAACCAAGTTCCGGAATATCCAAACTGGTTCCAAGAGCTAAAGCAATACCTGCAATTGCGCCAACAGTACTGCCGATGACAGAGCCTTTTCCTGCACCTTCTCGTGCTTTGGTCCTGATTTCAGTTTCATAGTGTGATTCTTGCATGGGATTGCCGTTTTAATGGTATTAATTATTAGGATTAAAGTTGACTATTTTAAATATGTAAAGTGTTATATAATTATGATAAAGAATTACATCATTTAGACATTATGTAGTAATATTTATCATTTTAACTGTTATTTTCTGTACTTGAATTGATTGATAATAAATAGGTAATCAGCTTGATTTGTAATAAAATTGAATGAGAACCCATGTTTATGATAACTGTTACATTAATTTAATAAACCGTTACATAGCTTCGCGAAAAATTAAGTAGTTGACAGATTGCATTTACTTTTCCTATCCGATATATTATTTTGACCAATTGAAAATTAATTTTGTTATACAATATTACATCCACATTGAGTTATCCATGTTACACAATTTTAGAAACATGTTACAAGATTCACACTATTTTCAAGAAAGGTATTCCCCGCAGTCTTAATCGGATATTGGTAATAAGAATTGTTCAAATGGATGATTCGTAATATCAGGACTGCATTTCGGAAGAAGGTTTTCGAATACGCTCGGCATCTTTGTCTTTTTCGATAAGCCCGGGATCTCCAAAGAGATAGAACCATTTCTTTTTGAAAGTTTTAGCCTTTATAACATCTTTCCATATATCGGCAAATTCATGGAAATTTATATAGATGGGATTAGCTTTATTGGTGATATTATGAGTCGTTCCATAGCGTACTTGTTCTTCCTCATTTTGAAACGTACCAAAAAGACGATCCCAGATTATAAATGTTGCCCCGTAGTTCTTGTTCATGTATTTTTCCTGCATCCCATGGTGAACACGATGATTGCTAGGTGTCGCAAATATGTATTCTACTAGTTTCGGTAGACGACCAATATATTCAGTGTGTACCCAGAATTGAAAGAGAACTGCTATTTGATTTACAATAAAAATGATGATAGGGTGGAATCCAAGAAAACTGACAGGTATGAAAAATATTAGTTTGAGATGCTGAATCCAACTCAATCTGAATGATACACTCAGGTTATAATTTTCGCTTGTGTGATGCACCACATGAGTTGCCCACCAAAATCGGTGTGTATGAGAAACGCGATGTGCCCAGTAGCTGAGAAAATCAAATATTATATAGCATGGTATTAAGGTCCACCAGTTAAAATGCATTCTCCAGGGAGTAATATTATACGCCCAAATAAATATGTATAGCAGTATGAATTTTAATGCAAAGGCAATGATAACATTACCAACTCCGACAAGAACAGATCCAATGGTTTCGTCTTTGGTATATAAACTCTTGTTTTGCCTGTATGAGATATACCACTCAAGAATTACAAAGAAAAATAGGAAGGGAGCTGCCCATATAATTATTTCGGGTGCATTATTGTGCAATTTCTCAATTTGGTCATAAGGAATTTTCGGGGCTCCAAAGAAATTTAATATCATAAGTAAATACAATTACATAAAATACGAAGCTATGCAGGTGGAATCATTTTTGATTTCAGCATGAACAGTGTTGTAATACATTGAAGGGATTTTGTTACCGTTATTTATTTCCGGCCTGATTAATTTTTAGTACGCCAACCGGGTCAAATATGTTGGCAAAAAATGCATGCTGTTATTCTAGACTTTAATTTTTGTCAAATTAATTTTATTTTATTTGGTTTAGTTTATAAAGATTAGTGTATGCGTTAATTTACACACTCTCGTTTTGATGTATGTTACACAATTTTAAAAATAACTTACATGATTCAACCTTTTTACTTATTTGATTATTGAATAATTTCAAAAGACAAGGGTAAGTGTAAAACTGGTTGGAAACTAAATTTGATAGGTGAATAGTTTCCGAAAAGGCAGTATTGGTAGTAAATTACTTCAAGATTACATTTGCAACGTATTGATTGATAACATCGTAGCTTCATTCTTCTTTCTTTAATAAGATAGGGATAGATTTTTCGCTACCATATAATTTTACTTCAGTAATATCTGCCGGCAGACTAAATCCATTTTCTACAACGGCATTTTTAACATTGGTTATAACTGTGCTTTTGATCATAAGCGCTTGTTTCCTGTACTCAATAGTTTTAACCCAAAAGAATACCTTTAGATTAACGGTGCTTACGGCAAGCTCATCTGCCGTTACAAAAATTTCATGGTGTTCATCTTCAATTACACCATCTGTATTCCTAACCGTTTCTGAAATTAATTTTCGCGCGTCGTCGATATTGTCTTCATAAGCAATTCCGATCTTAAAATCCAATCTAAAAAAGCCATCTTCTGTATAGTTGTATACAGCCTTCTTGATTATATCGCTGTTGGGAATATAAACATCGCGCCCATCAAATGTTTTTACTTTGGTATAACGAAATTCTAGCGATTTTACCTTTCCAAAGATCTCATCGACTTTAACAGTGTCATTCACATTAAAAGGTCGGCTGAATGAAAGTATTACTCCCGATATAAAGTTTTCTCCTATGTCTTTAAACGCAAACCCAAGTATGAGAGCTGATGCACCTGCAGCCGTGAGAATTCCTGCAGCTATACCGCTAAGTCCGGCAGTATTCAATGCAAACATGATTATTAGGATGATCATGACAGCTTTAACAGCTTTTGACAAAAAATTTGTCATCAGTGGATCTTGCGATTTTTTTTCTATTGCCTTTTTAAAGATTTTGGTCAGATAGTTAGCCAGGATAATTCCGGTAGCTACAATTAAAATTGCAAGAATAATGTCGGGAACATGTTTTATAAATTCATTCCAATTTTGCAGGAATGCATTTTGTAATTTAGCTATAACGGAATTTATATTCATGTTCTTTTATTTTAGATCAGCCAACCTCTTAGTTGTTTTTACAGAATTGTTTTTTTTTATCTCTCATTTTTTGTCCGAAAAGTTCAAAGGCATTTCATTCAAAGGAGTTCCGCCTTTAATTCCAAAATCCAAAGTTCGGATAGGAAAGGGTATAGTGATATCATTTTCATCAAAGGCATTTTTTATACAAATAATAGCTTCACTTCCCACTCGCCTCCACTCTGATTGCTCAACAGAACCAACCCATAAACGTATAATGAAATTGATAGAACTGGCACCAAACTCATCATAGTATAAAGTAGTTTCATCTTCTTCTGACAAACCTTTAATACCACTAACGGCTTCAAGAGCAATTTTTTGTACTTTTTCAAGGTCATCTCCGTAAGATACGCCTACAAGAATATCAAATCTGCGTTTTCCCAAGAGAGTGAAATTTTCAATCGGATTCTGAAACACTTCCTTATTAGGAATAATGACTATTTGTCCTTTGAACGTATGTATTACCGTATCCCTAAGATTAATTTCTTTCACCCTCCCCATGTAATCTTGAATTTTTACGATGTCATCGATGTTAATTGGTTTTCTGAATGAAATAAAAATACCCGAAATAAAATTTGCTGCTATATCTTGAAAAGCAAAAGCCAATGCCAATCCAATAATACCCGCTCCGGCCAAAATAGATGTTACAGCTTTATCGAGATGCAGGACACTAAGGGCAGCAAAGAGTACAATACCGATGAAGAAAATATGAACTAATGATCCGAACAAGCTGTTCAGCGTTGTATTGTGGGAAACTTTGGTTATCATTTTGCTCGCAAACCTTTTTAATATACGAGCCAGATATGAACCTAGAACTAGTATCAAAGATGCCAGTAAAATATTTGGAAGCAACTGTATTAACTCATGCATCCAAGCATTTAGTTTTTGAAGGATGAGATTGAAAGCATCGTTTATTTGCATAGCGTTTCCATTTTAGATTATGAACTTTGTAAATTTATTTTGAGATCAATTACTTTAATGAATTCAGAAACTATTTGATGGGGGGAAACGGTTTGTAGTTGTGTAAGCAAATGATGAATTTCACGTTGAACTATACGGTCGTCCATTCCATAATGCCAAACAGGCAATAGGGTATCTTCAAATATATTTTCGAATGAGGGTTCTTTGGTGTTGATCCTTATTTTATTTTCTTTATTCTTAATGATATCATCAGGAAAATGTTGCATTCTGTATCGGTATAACTGGAACAGTGCCCTTAAACAAATTACCGCGGTGCCGGGATCGTTAATGCCCGGACTCATTGCTTTGATGGCGATCTCAGTCAGTTGGCGGAAACCATAAAGAAAATTATTTTCTATGTTTTCATTTTGATGCAAATACAGTGTAGCCAACAATTTGTCTTTAACTTCTGTTTTTAGCTGTTTGTTTATTTTGAAAATTGGATTTCCATCCAGGATAAATGTTCCTTTGGTAATTGGTATAGAGATCATACAATCATGCTTGTCGCATAATTTTATTAGCTCTGATTTGTCAAAACCTTCATAGATCCCTGAAGATGATGATACAATTTCGAAATCGAATTCTAATGAATAATTTTGTGAAGGCGCATTTTTCAGAGAGCAGGTATGCTCTAATACTGTTGAAGTTTCTTTGTATATTTTTTGGATAATTACTTCATACTTTACTGCCTGGGTGATATAATGAAGAAAGTAAATAAATAGAAAAATATCAAAAATTGATACTAAGATTAATAAATAAATACTTATTGCCGGAATATAAATCCCGGAGTCTATATCCCGGATGGCGCTTAACAAGAAAAGTGCAAAAATAATAGTGCCAATATATATACCCAATACGATCTGCTGAAAGC
>JBBKWX010000210.1:0-5074 GCA_037969175.1 Bacteroidia bacterium
TGAGTCTTTCCCAAACCAACTCCACCATATAATAATAATGGATTAAATGAAGTTCCACCCGGTTTACTTGCTACTGCATATCCTGCAGAACGTGCCAGTCTGTTACAATCACCTTCAATAAAATTCTCGAAAGAATAATTAGGATTCAATTGTGAATCAACATCTATCTTTTTCAAACCCGGAATAATGAAAGGATTACGGATCGTAGAATTTAAATTCAATGGCATTGCCACAGATGGATTTCTCAAATCGCCATTACTTCTGGTAGGGAATTTAACCGTGTATGGTTTTGCATTACTATATGCATGTTCCATTACGATACTATATTCTAATCTACCTTCAGTACCTAAATTATGTTTTATGGTCTTCTTCAATAATTGAATATAGTGCTCTTCCAACCACTCATAAAAAAACTGACTTGGAACTTCAATCGTTAAAACACTGCCGTCTAATTTTAATGGCTTGATCGGTTCGAACCAAGTCTTAAAACTTTGCGGACTGACATTGTCTTTTATGATCTGAAGGCAATTTTCCCAAACACTGATTTGAGTCTTTTGCATATATACCTCTTCGTTAAACTGTTAATAACTTTACTTCAAACTACACGTGAGCCGCGCCATTGCTCACTTAATAATGCACAAATTTTTGAAAATAAAAAATATAAAAAAAATTAAATTTGACTTGTGAGATTAGAAACTTTTAACGAACTACCAAAAGCAAGTTTTTTTGCTGATCCGGGTTCGAAATAATAATCAATTCTTCCAAGCTTAATTCCTGCCCAGCCTACTTGAGCTACCAGAACTTCATTTCCTTCTCTATTTCTTATTCTTCTTGGTGTATCCAGGAAAGTATGAGTATGACCACCAATGATCAAATCAATGTTCATGGATTGTCTTGCTAATATATCATCGGAAACTTTCTTTCCTTCGTATTTTAATCCCAGATGTGATAAACAAATGATCAGATCACATTTTAATTCTTTTTTAAGGAAATGGCTCATGGCTGCAGCTTTCTCTAAAGGATCCTGATACACCGTTTCTCCATACATTCTTTTATCTACCAATCCCTTTAATTCTATTCCAATTCCAAACACGCCAACCTTGATTCCTCCTTTATTGAACACCTTAAAAGGTATGGTTTTTTCTGCTAACGGAGTACCGGAAAAATCATAATTCGAACAAAGAAATGGAAACTTAGCATTATGCAACTGAGAGGCAAGCCCTTCTACACCGTTATCAAAATCATGATTACCAATCGTACTTGCATCATATCCCATTTCACTCATCAGCTTAAATTCCAATTCTCCACCATACATATTAAAGTAGGGTGTGCCCTGGAAAACATCTCCTGCATCTAAAAGCAAAACATGTTCTTCTTCTTTTCGAATAGTCTTGATCAAAGCAGCACGGGCGCTGCATCCACCTAAGCCGGGATATTTGGGGTCATCATTTGCAAAAGGATCTATTCTGCTATGTGTATCATTGGTATGTAATATAGTAAGTTTAATAGGCGCCTTTTTTCCAAATGACGGAATTGGCAATGCAGCCATTGATCCCATCAAAGTCATTTGACCAAGCTTGCGAAGAAAATCTCTACGGTCTTGCATAACTTATCCTCCCATCAATTTTTGGATCCAGGTTTTTACCCTCTGATTTTTGCTTTTTGATATATGTAATTATTGCATCTCTTACCTTAATACCGGTTGCAGAATTTGACAAAGGTTGGGACAAAAACCCAAGATCGTCTCCACCATTTGCAAGGTAATCCGAAGTCAACACAAAATAATTTCTGGATTCATCAAACTCTTTTGCTGAGATCTGAATGCCTGTTGCTTTTTCATCAGCAATTACGAATCGAACACCGGATATTGGCATCCCTCCTTTATTGGCAATAAAATCTAAAAGTATACGCATCTTATCCGGACTTAACTCCAGAACTACCAATTCATTTTCAAAGGGCATTAACTCAAATACACGTCTTACTGTAATGTTTCCTTTTGGTAAGGAATTCCTCAATCCTCCATTATTTAGAAAACACATATCAATAACATGCTGACCATTACTGATTCGCTCATGATTCAATACAGAAAGACAAGCATCAGCAGTGAAATTTCCTAATTTCCCTTCGGGTAATCCTTTTTCCATTATCGTCTCAGAAACACCGATGACGTCATCCATTTCAGCATTCAACTTAATGCGATATGGGGATATCATGATTTCGGTTAATGAGTCCTTATCACTCAATCCCATTTTACCCAAGTCGTAAACTTTGGTTTCTGAGCTAACAGGGTATAAACGGGTCGAACATGAACTCGCTAAAATAAGCGAAATCAAAAGGAAAGATAATCTCATTAGTAGTGGCACTCGCTGGTCAAGCATAGCGGATTACAAGTATACTAATAAAGCAGTGGAATGCACCATAAAATTTAATTTTTTTTATGAAAAAATTACTCCATATTTAAAGACATCAATAAAGTCTTAAAACAGCAATAAATGTTCATTTCCGAAATACAGATAAGGGTAAGATATGCTGAGACAGATCAAATGGGTTTTGTATATTATGGTAACTATGCTACTTATTTTGAAGTTGCGAGGGTAGAGCTTATTCGTTCACTTGGATTTTCGTACAAGGAGATCGAAGAATCAGGCATAATTTTACCTGTTCTCGATTATTCTATTAAATATCTTAAACCTGCGAAGTATGATGACCTGATCACGATCAAATGTACTATTCCTGAACTCCCGTCAGTAAGAATAAAATTCCAGTATGAATGCAGATCAGCAGAAGGAATTCTGCTAAATGAGGCAGTGACAAATCTTGCTTTTCTAAAAGCAACTAATAACAAACCCTGCCATCCTCCGGCAGGGTTTATAGAAAAGTTGATGCCTTATTTTAAAGTCTAACTCAAAGAGCTTTCATCAAATATCGATACATTTCAAACATACTACGGATATCTTCTTTATTGACTTTTTCATCCGGAGTATGAACAAAGTCTTCAGCTGCTCCTACAAAACACCAATCCCAGGGGTAAGGACTTTTTTGTAATTCATTCCCATCACTGCCTCCCGAACCTTCAACTTCCAATTGGAAATCAATTCCGGATTCTATAGCATGTTTGATGATCTTTTCTTTATAGCTCTTTCGTGGTATTCCTGAATCGCGTAATGATATAGCCACACCTTTACCATGTACAACACCTTCGGTTATCCATGTAATATCACTGATCAGTGCCTGACGAATACCATATTTTTCATACAGATATTTACCTAAATATCCCACAGCTCCTCCACCATGTTCTTCCCAACAGCTAAAAACTACAGCTCCATCTTTCAAATTTTCACAAAGCTGTAGAGCATTCAATACACCAAGTCTGTTATCCATATAACAGCTCTGAACAAACTGTTCATCTTCTCTCCAATTGGGAGCAAAACTCAAATCAGTACCACGCTCAAATTCTCTGTCAACCTGAATAGATAATTCTTTTTCTTCGCTAACTACTAGTGTACATTCTTGTTCACCGTTACTGTCTTTTCCAACAAGTTTATATCCGTCTTCAGTTTTTGGACCACCTACTTTTACAAGTTGATTATTATACCTCACTGTAAACCCAATATTATCCATATGTGCAAATACAGCAGTCCTGGGTTTACCAAAGATCAAGATCAGGTTATCCTGTAGTTCATCAGATTCTATTACATGAGGTTGATGTTCCCAACCCAAGCTAGCTTTATTAATGTATTCTCTAAGAAATCTCTTCATAGGAAGCTCATTTCCTGAAGGGGCTTGTATGCTGCACATTGAACGCAGCAATTCCATTTGTTCTTTAAAATTTTTCATAGTCCACTAGAATATGTAATTATAATAATAGCAATAAAAGATAAAATAATCCCTATAAAATTTATTCGACTGGGTCTTTCCTTAAAGATCAATACGGCAACCAAGGCCGACAAGGCAACAATACCAACATTGATTATTGGAAAGATAACAGAACTTTCTATTCCGGGAGCTTCAAGCGCTTTCATCAGAAAAAACAAGGAAAAATAATTTGGGATTCCCAATACCAAACCTCCTAATAAACTTGAAGCTTTGAATTTATTTTTTACACTGATATTCCGGATGACCATAAGTAAAGTACCTGCAATGGCTGCAGTGAGGAACAAACTTGAAATGAATGTTTCTCGTTCACCTTCCTGAAGTTTGAAATGCTGTACAAATTTGATCGATGTATCGATCAAACCTGTTCCAATAAATAAGATAATTGGAAGAAGGATCAATTCTCCACTGGATATTAATTTGGAATTTTTATTGGTTCTGTCTTTTCTTGTTGTTAAATATACTGCGATCAGGGCAACAAATATTCCTATGATCTTGATTGTTCCAAAAGTATCTCCATACAAAAACGCAGCAGCTATAACAGGCACGACAACTGACATTTTGCTGGCGACAGCTGCTGCTGATACACCAACTTTTTGCGTTGTCAAAGCCATCACAGTAAATATGGTGATGAACATAAAACCAATTGCGATCGAGTAGGGGAACCAGGCAGATTCTAACTTTATATCAGGAATATTTCCGGATATGATAATTCCACAAAAAGCAGCTACAAAATAATTAACAACGATCGCTTGAAAAGTATCTATCCTTTTTACAGAAAACCATTTAAAAATGACAAATATTAATGTTGCTCCCAGAATACTGAGGAAAATATAGATCATAATTTGTTGTTTCTGTAAATATAAATTGTGTCATTTCCGGATCTGAAGATCAGTTCAGGCTCTTGATCAACAATAGGAGCAGGAAGTCCCTTCTCAAGCTTATTATCACTCTTAATAATACGTATTTCATCCCAAAGATCTGAATCAATAAAAGCATTTAAAGTGAAGGCACCTCCTTCAACAAAAACAGATTCAATATTTCTCTGATAAAGATGCTCCAAAACGGAATTTACAGGATCGATATTTTCTTTTGGTATGATGAAGTCAGCCTCAATATCTGTTCTATCAGGTCCGAAAATAATCACTTTTTCATGTTGTAAAACTTTGCTATTGGATGGAATTATTCCTTCAGGATCAAG
>JBBKWX010000211.1:0-14383 GCA_037969175.1 Bacteroidia bacterium
CCACAATAAAAGAAAGGAAAGCAAAATGAAATACTTAAAATATTTAGTACTAATATTTGTACTAGCCGGTGCAGGAGCATGGTTTTACATGAACAGACCTACAGCAGAAATCGCAGATCAAAAATCAGAATATGAACTTACCTCTGAGGCATTATTTTTAAGCTATACACAAAATGAATCGGAAGGAAATAAGAAATTTCTTGGTAAGGTCATGGAAGTAGAAGGTAAAATTCAAAGCGTGCAATCCGGAGATGACGGAAGCGTAAATATGACTTTGGAAAGTGGAGACGAAATGTTTGGTGTAAGCTGCAAATTAAATTCAGATCAGTCGGGCATTGCCGGTAAGTACATAGAGGGACAAGTTATAAAGATCAAAGGTAAATGTACCGGGTTACTTATGGATGTTGTTTTGGTAGATTGTATAATAATATCTGTATAAGAAAGGAGATCATCATGGAAAATAAAAATAATGAAAAGTTCATTAATCTCGTTAAAACATATAATGAGAGCGAACTGCCCTTTATTCGGATAAATACTATGGACAATCAGATCATATTTGCAAACAAGGCAGCTACACCCTTGCTAAGATCCTTGGGTTGTCTGGTAAATACAACTTTCCCAATTCACATTTTATTTAGTGAAGAAGAACAGGATGCTATACTTTCTGAAAAAACATCATTGGAGACAGAAGACGGAATCTACGAATTCGAGATCAGTATATCAGTTGATTTAGGATTTACAGATCTCCTGTGTTCAAAATTTATAAACTACTCACAAAAAGGTTCAACCGGATGGCATAGTATTAGCCACCATGAAGCTATCCTCTAAACTTTAAAATAAAAGACATGAAAAGTATAAGCATTTTATTACTATTGATCGGATTAAGTTTTATTACTGAAGCGCAGAATCGCTATTTCACCAGGACAGGTTATATAAAATTTTTCTCTACTTCAGCAGTTGAAAATATTGAAGCACACAACAGACAAGTAACAAGCTTTTTAGATATAAAAACCGGTGAAATGGTATTTGCTGTTCTAATGAAAAGCTTTGAATTTGAAAAGGCTTTAATGCAAGAACATTTTAATGAAAATTATGTTGAATCTGACAAATTTCCTAAATCTACTTTCAAGGGAAATATCACTAACTTGGCAGAAATAAATTTTGCTAAAGATGGCAATTACGAAGCTATTGTAAGTGGGGATCTAACGATACATGGTGTTACAAAACCCATTAAATCAAAAGGGACTATTACAGTAAAAGCCGGAAATATCATTGCAAAAACGGTTTTTCCTGTAACTGTTGCTGATCACGATATCAAGATCCCGTCTTTGGTTAGAGATAATATTGCCAAGGTAGTAGAAGTAAGCGTAGATATGACCTATGAAAAATTTGAAAAGTAAGACCACCGGAATTCTCAGACAGAAATTTACATTAGCATTAATTTGCATTCTACTTTCCGGACATGTGTTTTCACAGGACGACCTGATGGACTTGCTTAATAAAAGCAATGTTGATGATGGTAGAAAAGACTATGTAAGCGCAACATTTAAGAGCACCCGTATCATTAACGGTCAATCCGTTGAAACACCTAGCGGTGGGGTGCTTCTATTCTTGATCTCCCATAGATTTGGTCCTGTAAACGGTGGTGCTTATGAATTTTTCGGACTTGATCAGGCGACCATTCGACTTGGATTGGAATATGGTATTACAGATCGAATCGCGATTGGAGTAGGCAGAAGTTCTATGGATAAAACTTTTGATGGATTTGGGAAATACAAATTGTTAAAGCAAGCAAAGAAAGGCAAGCCTGTTTCTATAGATTTGTTTTCTTCTATCGCCTTGAATAGTTTGAGATTTGCAAATCCTGACAGAGAAAATTTCTTTTCATCAAGATTAGCATTTACAAATCAGATCCTGATCGCACGAAAATTTAATGACAGTTTTTCATTTCAATTAACCCCAACATTAGTACATATCAATCTGGTTCCGGATTCTACTTTTAAGAATGATGTTATAGCCATTGGAGCCGGAATGAGACATAAGCTCACAAAGCGAATATCAATCAATGCAGAATATTTTTATGTCTTGCCGGATCAGCAACCCAAAGATTATTCATATAACTCAGCATCACTGGGATTTGATATTGAGACCGGAGGACACGTATTCCAATTACACTTCACGAATTCGAAAGGTATGATTGAGCGTTTTTTTATTCCGGAAACAAAAGAAAGATGGTCAAAAGGAGGAATACACTTTGGATTTAACATCTCTCGTGTCTTTACATTAGATAGAAAGAAGTGATCTAAGCGTCTTTGAGTTCTTTTGCAGTAGTCTCTGATTTTTCAACCAGTTCTTTCAATGCTTGAATTGTTTTTCCTGTTAACTGCTCTTCCAAAACAGGCTCTTTGCTACTAAACCATTCTGATAAATTGCTTAGGTCATCAAGCCCTTTATTGATTGCTTTTCTTACTCTTCCCGACATTTTACCCAGCACAGAATTTACTAGATTCTCATTCAATTGTGATCTCAAAATAGCAGCTTCATTCTTATAGTTATAAGCGCTTTTCAAACTAATAAAAAGAAATGCTATAGCTGAAAATGCAAAAGCCAGGCTGATCAATATGGAAATAAGTTTGGCATTACTGTCTTCATCTTTTTGTTCAGTATATGTCTTTTCTAAATTGTTTTTCCGGGTCAACAATACATCATTTTCTTCAGTTGCTTCAGATAATAAATTCTCCAACCTGTCTACTTCATCTGTTACGATCTGGTCTTTATCAGTGGCGTGTGCTTTGTTCTTGAGATGGATATAGTGATCCATTGCCAGATAAGCAGGTTTATAATACCTGATATTTCCATATTCAATTGCCAAAAGCTTCCAAGCCCTTCTAACTTGCTTCAGGGTATCTACCTGTTCAGAATCTTCAGCGGCTGTGAGTGTCCTGGAAACGATCTGCAATTTATCCGGATCTCCGGAAGCTTCCTTAACCATTTTCACGAGTTGCCCTTCCTGGGCGAATGAACATAACCCAAATGAAAGAATAATCAATATGATTGATGTGATCCGGATCATGCTATCTTCTAAATAATTTGATTAAAAAATCATTTCCACCCACAGGTTCTCCCTGAATAATAAGCTCTCCTCTTTCATCCATACTTAATAATGAAACTGCATACCGGGTTTGCAATAATTCGATCAGCTCTTCTTCTGATACCGAGGCAGGTAAGTCAATATCCAATGGTTTTGATTCCCGGATCTTCCCATTGTCTTTGATCCTAACTTGTAAAAAGCTTGGTAAAATTCTGCTGGTAACACTCATTACAGGTTTGAAGTTTTCTAATTCATTTGCCTTATGTAAAGATCTAACAGCAATTGAGATCAACAGAATTATTGCTTTGGTTGTTGCGTCTTTGGAACTATGCAGATCAGGCAAAGATTTTTCCAGGTCATATTGTAAAGTCAGATTGAGGCTCTCACCGAGCGTACAGATATCTGTTGCCTGACGGGCAATAGTATTCAGATCCCAAGTTTCATTTACAAGTCCACTATTAGTATCGCAAGAATTTGCAGCTAAAATTGCATTACTTAGACTCAGTCCGATATTTGTTTTCTCTTTTAATCGAATAAGTATTTGCTGTGCAGGGCTGTAATCTGAATCACTCTTAGGTTTTTTTGGTAATTCCGCAATTAACACATGGAGCAGTTTACCTAATTTGTTCGAAAGTTCTTCGGCCTTTTCGTAGTGGTTCGCTGACCATTGGATCAATTCAGATCCTAACACTGCAGCTTGTTTTTCAGCAGTAAGGAAAGCAGCCGCCTTATCGCGTCTCAATCTGAATTTCTTTTTGGTACTAATTCCGATCTTAAGACAAATAAGGAGAAAAAGTAAAGTAGCTACAGGAATCCCAATCAGCAAAGCAAGAGCTGTTTGCTCTTCTTGTTTCAGTTCTTCTATTCCTAATTCTAAATCAGAAATCTCTTCAATAAGTGATTCAGAGCTTGTTTGATGCTTTACTATTTGTTCGTTGAAACGGTTATTTATAGCTGCAAGAGTATCTTTTTTTTCTGCTCTTTGTATCGAATCTACTCTTTCCTCAAACTCCAGAAGCAAGGAAAAAGCTTCCTTATTATGTCCGGTGAGGAGAGCTTGTTCTGCCTGAGTTTGCAAACTCATCCTGTTTTGCACTCCGGCAACAGAAACTGAGTCTTTGTTAGCAGCAACCATGGATCCTGCAGAATCAATTTGGCTAAAAGCAAAACTGACTGCAAAACTGTTTAATATAAAGATCAGATAAATTCTACGATTCATGTTTTAAATAGGATGATTGCAAAATACTAATTAATGACGGCAACCTTAAATAACATTTGAAGAGTATTTAACGACTGAATGTGTATAACAATCCGATCAATTATTTGCTCAAATTCAATTATAGTAACGGATTGGAGTAATCCTTACAAATAATAAACCTCTGTTTTCAAAAATATATATTTGAATAAGCTGATAAATAAGGTTCAGGATATTCAAAATTGCTCAGATTCTATCCACATCTTTCAAATGTTATACAATTCATTTGAATTTCTGTTTCTAAAATACTCTCAATCTATCTTTGAGCCAGAAACCAAAAACCAGAACCAAAACAATTCAAACAGACAAACAAGCTTAATAAAAAAAATATGATACTAAGGGGCAGTTCCGGATCTCAAATTAACCCAAAGATCACCATTACAACTCCGGATCCAAGTGTAGCAGATTGGGAAGGGAAGTTGGTAGCCCAAATCAGAGAAGGAGACATGAAGGCTCTGGAAATCTTAACCGGTGAATATTTGATGTTGGTTGAGGCTACAGCATTAAAATTCAAAAACCAGGGTTTATCACATCTTGATCTCGTAAATGAAGGCAATCTGGGATTGATCAAGGCTTGTTATAATTTCGATGAAACCAAAGGGTTTGCATTTGGAAATTATTCCTACTGCTGCATCCGCAGAGCCATACAAAGAGCTTTAGCTGAACAGGCAAGTATAGTCCGGTTACCCAGCTATCAAATTGGGAATCTTCAAAAAGTGCGTGAAGCGTTTACTATGCTCGAACGACAATATGAACGTGAACCCAGTGCCTGGGAGATCTCTGAGTTATTGCAAGAGAAACCTGAATATATCACAGATACAATTCAAATGTCCAGAAATGGCAGGGTCAATCAACGCGAAGAGGTAAATGTTGACGAATTAAATCCCGATAATCCTGATGTGATCTTTTATCAGGAAACAACAGACAGCAAATTGCTCCATAAATCTGTGATAGAAGAAATAGAACATTCGCTGTCTGTGCTCAGCCATCGTGAAGCTGATATCATACGCCTCTTTTATGGTTTATCACCTCATAAAGGACCTGCAAGTATTGACAGGATCAGTCTAACTTTAGGTGTTACCAAAGAGTTTGTCAAAAAACAAAAAGAAAGTGCAATCAAGAAATTAAGAAAAAGCTGTAAAGTCCAGTTACTTCAAGCTTATCTCAATTAAGTTACTCTTCTGTGATCAGTACTTTGGCTTTCATTACTGAAGAATTTCCTTTTAGAGAGATCAAATATAATCCCGGGGATAGCTCAGCTTGTAAGTTGAGTTGTTTCCAGGAAATTTTTAACTGATCCATTTCTATTGTGTTTATAAGTCTGCTGTAAACAGTTCTGCCACTCATATCAGCAATCTCTAATACTGAGTTCTGATCTATATTTTTTGACCAAGAAATTACTGACATAGAACTGATCGGATTAGGAAATACACTTAACTGTTCATTGACAGATAAAGAACTCTGTGCACTTATTCCAACCAGTAATGGGGAGTTTTCAACAGCGTCATAATACTGATCAACGGGAATGGCAACATGAAGATCTTTCATACCCGATGGCCATTCAATTATAATTGAATCGATGACTGTTGCATCTGCAAATCCAAATTCAACATTTAAAGAATTCATTCCATTAAATGTATTTTGAGTTGACACTTCTCTCATCTGCCAAACCGGATTTCCATTTATAAATGCCTTTGCTCTAACCTTTGCACCTACTCCACACCTGTTTGAAATAACACCTTTTAACAATAAATTCACCCAATGATTTCCATTCTGAGTATCGTTTCTGTACAATCCTTTAGCTTGTCCAAGACCAGATACAAACAGATCAAGATCACCATCGCGATCATAATCGGCAGCAGAAGCCCCCTGGTGTTCCCCTGATAACTGTGTGAATGGGTGAGTAGAGATCTTGGTAAAAACTTCCGATCCTGTATTCCAATTATTCTGGTAATATGTGTTTTGTTGGCCGGCGTCATTAGTTACAAAACAATCCAGATCACCATCATTATCAAAGTCGGCCCAAACAGATGCCAATGAAGCATTCACATCACTCACGATCGGACCAGCTTCAGCCGCTGTTAGTTGGATAAAATACCCATCATCATTTCTGTAAAGTCTGTTTACAAAGCCCGAATTACCTCCACTGTAATTTGTGATGAAAGCATCAAGGTCACCATCATTATCATAATCGATCAAATTCCAATGCTGACCATCTTGCAGGTCATCGGTCATTGGAGTAGAAATGATGCGTTCGAAAAATGGAACTGAAGATTCCTTCAAATAATTTCGATATAAATAATCTTTTCCGGAATCATTAACAGGACCCGCGCTTATGAATAGATCCAGATCACCATCATTATCATAATCAGACCAACTTGGAACGGTATAAGTACCAACTCCATTTCTAACTATACTGCTGCTGTCGACACGTGAGAAATTCAAATTTCCATCATTATGGATAAGAATATTTGGAGTATGAATTCCTGCAAAATTAAAAGGAGAAGCTATGATCAGATCCACTAAACCATCGTTATCATAATCGCCCCATGCCGCAGCCCATCCCGGATTGCTGAGACCATTACCTATCATTCCGGTATTTACTTTTGAAAATGATCCATTGCCATTATTGATGTACAGATAAGAACCCGAATTTGCACCACCAACTACATAGGCATCCAGATCACCATCATTATCTACATCAGCCCAAGTGTTTCCTCTTACCAGACCTTGTGAAGGCAAGAGATCTACCAATTTTTGAAACTGTCCGTTGCCTGTATTCCGATACATGTCTCCTGTTCTGGATATGAACAGATCCGTATATCCATCATCATCAAAATCTACCCAGCTTGCTCCGGCGTAGTCTCCCATTCCGGGATCTGAGATTATAGGATTTGAAGGATCTGTGATCTTTGAAAATGTTTGTGCATTGGCAAAAGTAAGTGTTGCCAGAAAAACGAAAATGAAATGATACTTGCGCATGATTAAAAAAAATTAAAACGTTAGACATACGGATACCATGATGCTTGAACATCATGTTCCAAAAATTAAATTCCGCCTAAAGGGTTTTATAACCGGTTAAGACAAAAAGAAAAAAACCTGCAGATAAAAATTTATCTGTTATGATCCCGTTACGTTACCCTTCTTTTTCAAGGAAAGATAATCGATATAGTAGAGCAATTTAAAGCTCAGGTTGTTTGTCTGGGGCGAATCCCAGGTACGTTGAAAATTATCGTATATGCTATTTATTACTTCATTACTGTTGGAAAGGATTGAATTTTTCCACACAATTGTTAATTCAGAACCGGGTGCAAATTGCCATGTATAAACCAGATCGACATTAAAAGCATTAAAATTAATATCGTATGCATCCTGACCATTACGCTCTGTAAATTCATGTGATGCAGTATTCTTACGAATGTATCCATCCTCACCCAGCATGAGAAAATCTTTATAAACGGCTTTAGCCCAATAATGTCTCAAACGTAATGACAATGACATTCTATTATTAAAAATATATTTATTGGTAAACGTATGGGTAAGCGTATTCAGGTCGCGATATCCAAAATAAACAGTATCGTTTTCTATATCTGCAAAGCCGACATCTGAATGCGCATTATAGGAACCGATAGCATAGATGAAACTCAATTTATCACTGGCTCTGAACCGTGGCTGAACATCAAAATTAAATCGATACCTGTCTCTGTCATCAAAGATCCGCATGTTTGCATTCAGATCGATCGCAAACTTTTTCCGGTAATCGGTAGAGATCCACCCACCCCAATTTGTATTGGTTGGATAGGTATAAAACCTTCCGGGAATGCGTGCTTCAAAGAAATCATATGTGATGACGGGTTCAAGATAGGTCCATACACCAAAAGCTAAATGCTTCCTGGTCCTTGCCCAAACTTCAGCATTGATCCCGAAATTTTGAAAGGTACTAGGAGCATATAATCTTGCATAATTAATATTTGCATTTACAGCCCATGTATTGAATTTGCCTTTAGGTTCGTAGGATCTGTATTCCATCCACCCATTATAGGTGTTCTCATTATTATTGAATAAAAAACCAAGATCATTCGGGTTATACGTATCGCTTTCAACATTATTGAATACGTCCCATCTGAAATTACCCGAACTTTTTCCAAGCTTTACAAAATAAGTATGTCCTGTAGATGGCTTTTCCGTAAGAGGTCCGTATTTATGGCTCAGGGCAGCTGAACCAAGAACAAAGTATTTATTTGTTTTATTATTTAATCTGAATTCAGTACCTGTGACATCTGCATCAGTAGCAGCTCCATTTCTTAAAACATTTGTGTTTATAAAGCTGATGTATGAATTTCTTTTTAAGCTCTGATCAAAAACAATGATATTATAATTCGTTAAAGGAGCAGTTAAAAACTCTCTGTCGCTGCCTTCTGAATCACGAATGGTTGCGTAGGTTGGTAAAGAAGTGGCATTGAAAAAACCGATCCCCAGCCCACCCGGCGTACGTCCTGAGATCTTTGTAGCATTTGCAAGTTGTGATTCCCCCGGATTTTTAATTACGGTTTCTCCCTCTTTTGCTTCACCATAAGCCTTGTAAAATCCGATTGGTCTGCCCCCTACTCTACGTGAGTAAAAGATCCCTGCTTTTGAAAACAATTCTGTTCCTTCCATAAAGAAGGATCTGTTTTCATCAAATCGTGTTTCAAAAGGAGAAAGATTTAAAACTTGATTATCACTTTGCACTTGTCCGAAATCCGGGATCAAGGTCATGTCAAGAGTAAAACTTTTGCTTATTCCATACTTCACATCCATTCCTCCATTGATAGACCTGGACGTATTTCTAAGACCCGGAGTATTGTACGGATAGTGTTCCAATGTAGTAGAAATGTAAGGATAAAATGCAAGTCTTAATGGAGGCTCAATTCCTTTGATACCTTCCAGGTTTCCAAAGTGTCTGGCAAATCCATCTGCTTTCGGATCGTTAAAATTCCAGAAAGCACTTTCACGTAATCGGCGAATGCTGCGATAAAAATTTACTCCCCAAACTTGTGTTTCTTGATTTGAGAATCGGAGTGCACTGTAAGGGATTTTCATTTCAACTGCCCAGCCGTCATCTAAAAATGTCAATTCACTTTCCCATACGGCATTCCAACTAAAATCTTCACCCTGGCTTGAATATTTGGCATCAAGCTGAACTCCGGCTGAGGTAACGCCAAAACCAAGTGCATTTATTTCATCATGAAATGTATCAAAAAATACGGCGAACAGATCTGAATTACCTTCCTCATCTCTTTTTGTAAGTTCTTTAAGGATACTGTCTTTACTGACATCATACATCCTGGCCGCAACATATATAGCCTGATCGTCATAAATAACTTTAACATCTGTTTTGTAGGTCTGAGGTTTGCCCGGATCCGGATCGTCTTGCAAAAAATCAGAAATCACAGCAATGTCTACCCAAGCAGCATCATCCAGTTTTCCATCAATTTTTGGAGGTGTTGAAATTCGTTGCGTTTGCATGGTCTTCTTAATCGCGATTACACCGCCATCAGCATGTGCCACACATGGAAAGAATAGTATACCTAAACTCAAACAAAACAACAAGATCCTCTGATAAGTCATAAACTAGTTAATTTTAATGTACTTAATCTTCCATTGGGACTTCCAGGTAACACCACCATCGCCGGAGCTTTCCCAGTCCCATGAAAATGACTCTGCACTTATATCATGAAAAACCATCCTCTGAGAAATGGTTCTGCCATTGCTTTCAAATGTTCTACTGAATGCAAAATTGCCATTAATATACTCACCTTTGAAGTCAAGATAAGCACCTTGGTTATCCACCCAGGTTTGTGCCCAGGTGTTAGTTACCGGATTAAAAACTGACCAGCTCCTGCCATGTAAAAAAGGAGTGGATCCTAGATCCTGGACAAATTCCTCATGTATCACTTTCTCATCAAGAACTTTGGAAATTGTGTTAATAGCATGTCCACCCACCCAGGTAGCATTCCATTCTCCAATCCAAAAATCCAGATCCGATGGCTTTAAATCTTGAGCATTCATATTCATAGAACTGAGTGTCAAGGTACAAATAATCAAACCGCTTATCCAAATTCTCTTTCTCATTAAACTTTTCTTAAAGTGTCAACCACATTTTTCTCAATTTTTCCTGAGATTCATTTGGCGCTTCAACACGTGAAATTATATGTTCTTTTTCTGTCCTTTTTAACATCAATTTAGAACTCAATTCTTTTACATGATATTCACCGGATGAATTTTTCCGGTTGATCGTCAATGTAAATTTATCACCCTCTTTATTCTTCTCATTAAGTTCGTCCTTTATAACTTCCATTGAGTTATAATTGGCCGGGATCCCATTTATTTTAACAACTTCATCTCCCACTTTTAACTTTAATTTTCTGCCTTCTTTTGTAAGGGATTTCAGATCATTTACAGTAATTGCATATCTTCTTGATCTGTTATAATTAAAGGCCCATCCCCCAAGGCTAAACTCATCACGGACAGCATTTCTTTCATATTTATACCCAACATAATTCAGCACTCTTTCTAAGGGTAATGGATCCGGTCCGTCTACTGAGCGGCGTAGAAAATCTCCTATTGCAGGGTAGGTCATTTTTTCAATCTCGTCAAACAATTCCTCATCATTAAATGAAACATCTTTGCCATATTTTTTGGCTAGATCAGCCAGTAAGTTGCGCAAATTATATGTTCCCTTGCTCTGATTTAATAATTCAAGATCAAGACAAAGTCCTATCAGAGCACCTTTTTGATATACATTTCCATATTCTTTTGTATACTTATCCAGAGCTCCTTTGCTCATTACCGTAAATGGAAGCGAGTCGTTATAACGGCTGGTAGATTCACGCATTTTTTTCATCAATGTTTTGATAAAATCTTTTTCTGAATCCAGCCCTGCACAAACCTGGACATGCTGACCATTATACTCTGTAACTCCCTCATAGAGCCAAAGATGTTTTGACATTACCGGATCAGAAAAATTGAACTCTCCTATTTCGTGTGAATGTATATTAAGGGGAGTCAGAATATGAAAGAATTCATGCGCCGAAAAATCTTTAAGCATTCTTGCAATATGTTCGGGTTCCAGTTCTATCAAGAAATACAAGGATGAATAACTATGTTCAAGGGCACCAATAGCATGGGATCCACTCCCTTTATCACTCAGATAGATCAGAAATGCATAACGATCAACAGGTAGCACTCCACCCAGATAGTCCTTTTGTGCATTCAAGATCTCTTTTACTTCAGAAGCCACATAAGCTGAACTCACTTTCTTGTTTGGAGAAAAGACAGATACAAGCACTTCTGTATTTCCAATTTGTAATGTTGTGGTATCCGGCACACAATAAAGAAATGGCGAATCAACCAAAAAGTGATAATCACTAAAATTAAATTCATCACAACCAACACCACAAGGAATACTCTTGGCTCCTGAAGCTCCGAACATAATTTCAGGACGCTGGACTATCACTTTCAAGGGCTGCTTTTCCATGCCTTTAAAATAACCGAGAAAGGCATGTGTATTGATCACAAAATTTGATCCTTCATCTATATTACTTCCTCCGGGTTCAAAAACAAAATTCTTTTTGTCTTCAGCATCAAAAGTATCATCCACCCAATAGTTGAGTTGTTTTAATTTTTTAGCGTTAGGAATTCTCCAGGTATTGACATCCACTGAATCAATATCTATTGCATTTCCATCTTTATCTGATGCTTGCATTTCATTTACAAATCGTCCGAAATCATATACATTATAGGTTCCCGGAACCATGGCAGGAAATGAAAATACTAAGGTATCTGCAGAAACAGAATCCACATCAAGTATAACTCTTACTCTGTCGTTTCTAACTTCGCGCAAGTCAATGGTATATTTGAGACCCATTGCGCTACCTGAAGCAAATATGTTCATTACCCAGGTTAGAATTGTTAATAATATTATTGCTCTCTTTATCATCTTTTTAAAAATAAAGTCCGGAATTGGTTCCGGACTTTAAGGTACACTAATTAATAATTGTTAAACTCTTTTTAAACTTATTCAAGGAAACGATCAAAACGTCGGGATTAGAAAAGCATATGAAAGATGCAATGAACCATTAACATAATCGAACCATATGGTCGTCTTGATCATTTCCGAGAACAAGATTTTGAAACAAACCTGAACTTTGAGTCACTCGGGATAAAGTTTTTCAAAGAACTGATACAAATATACCTCCACATCGAGGCCATGACATCACCCAAGTAGGGGGATATTAATACTCAATGACCAATACTCAATGATCAATACTCAATAAAAAGAGTGTGGGAGTGGTTTTTGACCAAAGGTCAAAAACAGTGTTAGGAGTGAAAAGGGTGATGGGATTTTTCTGTGGAAAAAAAACACCAAACACTTTACATCAAACACCTATTGGAAATATCTAATCATTAATAACTAATACTCAATAACCAATACTCAATAAAAAGAGTGAGAGGAGTGGTTTTTGACCAAAGGTCAAAAACAGTGTTAAGAGTGAAAAAAACAACACTTAACATCAAACACTTTATCAGTGTAAATCCGTTAAAATCCGTGTCATCCGTGTTCTATGAGAAGGAATGAATTTAGAAAATACGTTTTGCAATTGAACCAAAATAACACAAATCATAAATTGGTGTTAAGAGTGAAAAGGTACACTATTTAATCTTTGAGATTTCTTAGATTTTTAGCGGCTTTGTGGCAAAAAAACAGAATGTTTATTCTATAGCTTAGTCGCTAACACCACCGACTTTTTAACTTTCACAGTTTCGCCTTTTCCATCGAATGCTTCCAGTAGTATGACATAAATCCCAACACGCGCTTTTTCACGTTCGTCGGTTATGCCATCCCAGGAGTATGCACCAGAAGTGCCCATCGGTTGGTTTTGGATCAATGCGCGAACCTGGCGGCCTCTGGAATCATAAATAGTGATCGTTCCATTCATACCCGGACTATTAAACGTATAAACCAAATTCACCACGTCATCTACACCGTCGTTATCCGGTGAAAAAACCTGTGGCTCTACGGCTAATGTTCCGCCGGTAGATATCAGTTCTGCATACTGACTATTGCGATAACCCGGAGTTGCAAAGCCGGCATCTTGTGCAGCAGAATGCCAGTTAGTACTGTCATTGCTTGCACGGAAATAATTTACTCTTTCAAGAGAGATTCCTTTCACATCTGTCAACAAAGGAAAATGAATATTCTCGGTATACCTGAATTCGTCAACCCGCATATTATTGGGACCAACAAGTACTGCATATCCATTTGCATTGTTGTATGAAGGCATGGATGTCATGTTCAAAAATGCATTCGGATTCTGGATCTTATAAAATGGTTTTACTTTATCCTGACTTGCAGAAAGTACTATGAAATCACCGGGAAAAATCAGATAGCTCTCTGCACTTACAGCAACCACAGTGGTCAACTCACCTGTATCATAATTAGCATTTGCAAGCGATAATTTATTCAGATCAAGGATACGGTTAGAACGATTATATACCTCCACAAAATCATTGCTGTTTGTATACGGGTTAAATAAAATTTCATTAATGATAAGATCACCTGCCTGCATTGTATCTGCAATAGCAAACCGTGCAGAACGAGGTTGAGCAATAGCATTTCCAATACAATCTTTTGCTGTGTTTGCTACTTGAACCGTATAGATAGTTCCTTGTGTAAACACAGCAGGGGCTGTTAGTTCTACCGCTTTATAGTCGGCGCCAAAATGTGTAACACTTAATGGATTCCCTAAACCCGGAAGCAGGGTATATGCATTTACATCTTTGATGCTGACAGAATCCATGGGTTCATTAAAATAAACAATAACCTTTGATGCACCGCTAATAGCAGCACGCAAAACTACAGGTCCGGAATTATCTACCAGAGTTCCTGCTATCGAGTTGATCGCTCCCGGGGTTCCTCCTTTTACTGCGACAGAAGCTTTCCAATTATTTACATTCAAACATGTAAAGGTTGGATCAACTCGCTCGAGCGACCA
>JBBKWX010000212.1:0-21875 GCA_037969175.1 Bacteroidia bacterium
GTAACATTTTGCATCCCCTTCAGGGATGTAGGGTTGTCGCAGGCATTTGCAGCCCGGTCACAAAAAAATTGTGACCGGGTTATCTATATGATTTCCCTTTGGGAAATTGTGTTCCAAATTATATTTCAGCGAAGATGTATCATTTTGCATCCCCTTCAGGGATGTAGGGTTGTCGCAGGCATTTGCATCCCGGTCACAAGAAAATTGTGACCGGGCGATTCATATTATTTCCCTTCGGGAAATTGTGTTTCAAATTAATCATTCATCGAAGATGAATCATATGATTAACCCCTTCATGCTTTTGCATGAAGGGGGACACACGTGCAACCACAAGCAACATCCCCGGAGGGGATGCATAAAACATAACCGTCTTATGTAAATCAAAAAAAATCCCGCTTCTCAGCAGGATCTCTTTCTAATAAATTATATATTATTGTTTCAATACAAAGCTTTCCATAAACTTCGTGGTGTAATTACCTTCTCTGAAATCTTTATTCTGCATCAGCTGTACATGGAAAGGAATGGTTGTCTTGATTCCTTCTACCACGAACTCACTCAATGCTCGTTCCATCGTATTGATTGCTTCTTCACGACTCTGAGCAATGGTGATAAGCTTGGCTATCATACTGTCGTAATTGGACGGGATAGTGTAACCTGCATATACATGCGTATCTACTCGCACTCCATGGCCACCCGGTACATGTAATACTGTGATACGACCCGGTGATGGACGGAATCCATTGAAAGGATCTTCTGCATTGATACGACATTCAATCGCATGCAAGGCAGGGAAATAATTTTTACCGGAAATAGGATACCCCGCAGCGATCTTTATTTGTTCCTTGATCAGGTCATAGTTAATAACCTCTTCCGTTATGGGATGCTCCACCTGAATTCGGGTGTTCATTTCCATAAAATAAAAGTTCCTATGCTTATCAACCAAAAATTCTACAGTTCCTACACCTTCATACTTGACCGCCAGAGCTGCCTTAATAGCTGCTTCTCCCATCTCCTCACGAAGTTCATCTGTCATAAACGGACTTGGCACTTCTTCCACCAACTTCTGATGACGACGCTGTACCGAACAATCTCTTTCTGAAAGATGACAAGCTTTTCCGTATTGGTCACCTGCTATCTGGATCTCGATATGACGTGGTTCCTCAATATACTTTTCGAGATACATGCCGTCATTACCAAAAGAAGCTGCTGCTTCTTGTCTGGCGCTATCCCACAGATCCTGGAAATCTTCTGCTTTCCATACGATACGCATCCCTTTTCCTCCGCCACCTGCTGTAGCTTTTAGGATCACAGGATACTTCATCTCTTTTGCTATTTTCAACCCTTCTTCAACACTGTCAAGCAAACCTTCAGATCCCGGAATACATGGTACACCGGCATTCTTCATCGTGCTTTTAGCTGTTGCCTTATCACCCATCTTATCGATCTGCTCAGGCAAAGCTCCAATGAACTTGATCCCATGCTCAGCACAAATAGCACTAAACCTAGCATTTTCACTCAGGAATCCATAGCCCGGATGTATTGCGTCTGCATTGGTGATCTCAGCAGCTGCTATGATAGAAGGTATATTCAGATATGAATCTTTCGATGGAGGTGGTCCTATACATACGGCTTCATCAGCGAAACGCACATGCAAACTGTCTCTGTCGGCAGTAGAATAAACGGCTACTGTACGGATATTCATCTCTTTACAAGTACGGATAATGCGCAATGCGATCTCACCGCGATTAGCGATAAGGATCTTTTTGAACATAGGCAGATCTTCCGATACCTGGAACTTTGCTTTTACCCGTGGTTTACGAGCTGGGGTCTTTGTTTCAGACTTCTTTACGGCCATACAGGTCTATTAAGAGGGGTCAATTAAGAATAAAGGCTGATCGTATTCTACAGGATTAGCATTATCTACCAATACCTTCACGATTCTGCCACTCACTTCCGATTCAATTTCATTGAACAGTTTCATTGCTTCTATCACACAGATCACTTTTCCGGCTTTAAGCTCATCACCTACATTGATGAAGGGTGGCTTATCCGGTGAAGATGAACGGTAAAACGTACCGATCATAGGTGATTTGATGGTGATATAACCTGCTTCACTGTCAACTGCAACGGGTGCTGCGGCAGGAGCCGGAGCCGATGCTGCTACAGGAGCCGGAGCTGATTGTTGAGCAACCGGTGCAGGTGCAGCCGATGGCATGGATACATATTGTACCTCCGCCTTTTTCGACTTGTTCTCTGTTTTAATACAGATCTTGAAGTCCTTGATCTCAAGTTCTACTTCGCTAACGCCCGATTTAGCAACGAACTTTATAAGGTCTTCGATTTCCTTGATATTCATAGGTTTCATAATTTATTAAAAGATGAAGAACAATCAATTATTTTGAGTCATATGCCCACTTAAGATATACTGAGCCCCAGGTAAAGCCTCCGCCAAAGGCAGCGAGAATAATATTATCCCCTTTGTGTAAGCGGTTCTCCCATTCCCATAAACAAATAGGAATGGTACCATTGGTTGTATTTCCGTAACGCTCAATATTAAGCATTACTTTATCATTGCTAACACCCATTCTGCGGGCAGTAGCATCTATGATTCTTTTATTAGCCTGATGTGGAACTAACCAAGCTACATCATCAGAAGTAAGATTATTACGTTCCATGATCTCAGCTGACACATCGGCCATATTGGTAACAGCAAATTTAAATACAGTTTGCCCTTCCTGATAAAGAAAATGCTCCTTATTGGCAACCGTTTCTGCAGTTGCAGGATTCAATGAACCACCAGCCTTTTGATATAAATAATGACGACCTGAGCCATCGCTTTTAAGGATAGAATCCTGTATTCCTAAACCATCTGTACTTGGTTCAAGCAACACAGCACCGGAACCATCTCCAAAGATCACACAAGTTGAACGATCCGTATAGTCAACAATTGATGACATTTTATCTGCACCAACTACCACTACCTTTTTATATTGCCCTGACTCAATGAATTTGCTGGCCGTAACCAATGAAAACAAGAATCCGGAGCAAGCGGCACTGATATCATAAGCGAAGCAATTTCTGGCTCCGATCTTATCACAGATAATATTCGCAGTACTTGGGAAAAGCATATCCGGCGTTGCTGTAGCACAAATCAACAAATCGATCTCACTTGCATCAATTCCGCGTTTGGCAAGCAATCCTTTTACGGCTTCGGCTCCCAGATCACTTGATCCTTTACCTTCACCCTTCAGTATGCGTCTTTCCTTGATACCCGTGCGTGATTGTATCCATTCGTCAGTCGTATCTACCATCTTTTCCAACTTTGCATTATCCAACACAAAATCCGGAACCCAGGCATTAACGGCGGTAATAGCTGCTGTTATTTTAGACATATTAATTTTTTGATGGCGGAACTGATCCTGCGTCTACATTTGCAAATGCGCGACTGATTTTTTCACTGAGGCGAGCCTCGGTAATCTCGCCCGTGAGCTTGATCATATTCTTGATTGCTACGGCTTTAGATATACCATGAGCAATTACCACATTGGAATTAACCCCTAAGATAGGAGTTCCCCCATAGTTTTCATAATTGAATCTTTCAAAATACTCATCCTTGATCCCTCGTTTGCGGATAAGGGAGTAAAAAGATTCTGCTTCTTTCAGCATAACATTGCCTGTAAACCCATCACATACAATTACATCGGCAGTGTCATTGAACAGGTCGCGCCCTTCAACATTCCCAATAAAATTAAGCGATGAAGCTTTCAAAAGCTGATTGGCCTGTTGCGACAGGATATTTCCTTTCTCCTCTTCTTCACCTATATTCATCAAACCCACACGTGGATTTTCTATGCCATAGATAGCAGAAGCAAATAAGGTTCCCAGCATGCCAAACTGCATAAGCATTTCGGGCTTGCAATCGGCATTTACACCTACGTCCAGCAATACAGTAACGCCACCTTTTTCCTGAGGCATCAAAGTAGAAATGGTCGGGCGAAGAATACCGGGGATAGTCTTAACAGAAAACATGGAACCTACCATCATAGCACCGGTATTTCCGGCAGAGGCAAATCCCTGAATTACATTTTCTTTTAAAAGCTGAAAGCCCTGTGCCAGTGACGACATGGGCTTTTGCTGTATAGCTTTGGTTGGGTGTTCACCCATTCCTATTACTTCCGTTGTATGATGAAAGAGAAATTGAGACGCATCCGCACCCTCATCTTTCATGATCGCTTTAATCGCGTTTTCATCACCAATAAGCATAATTTCGACACCGGCAGGTACTTCCTGTCTGGCGAGGATGGCTCCGCGGGTAGTTTCCAGCGGGGCAAAATCCCCCCCCATAATGTCTATTCCTATCCTCATTGCTGTGGTTCCGGAAGAGAAGGATTAAGCAGTTACCGACTTCTCTATGGCAAGTTTACCACGGTAATGTCCGCACTCTCCGCATACACGGTGATAAAGTACAGGAGCTCCGCAGTTAGAGCATGAAGATAGTGTTGGTGCCACCGCTTTGTGGTGAGTTCTACGTTTGTCCCTGCGGGATTTCGAGATCTTGTGTTTAGGATGTGCCATGTTATATTGACAAAATAATTATTGTATTCGTATTAATTCAAATCTTTTAAATTCTTCAATGCTTCCCATCTTGGATCCGGCTCATGCTCCTCATCTTCGTGCTTCGATAGCTCTTCTATCTTGGCTAAAAACTCAGGATCGCAAGTACTGTTTCCTTCATCATCATCCGGATGAACATGCCGCATAGGCACTCTCAAACTGATGAACTCATAGATAAACTGGGCTACATTGATCTCTGTCTCGTTGCTCGCCAGCACCAGTATCTCTTCGCTCTCCTCCACCGTTTCCATTCCAAACTTCACGATCAGCCTGTCTTCGCCTTCCAGCTCATGATCAAACTCCTCCAGACAACGATCGCAAGAAAGCTTTACATGACCTGAGATCTTGAAATCAAGCTCCATCAGTGTATCTTTCTTATTCAGATCTATTACAACCTTTACTTTTCCTTGCTGAAGCAGGTCCTGCTCCATCAATTCAAAGAAATCATCCTCTATAAGGAAATCGAAAGTATGAACGCCTTTCTTCAGACCCACAAAAGGAATGCTATATATCTTGAGCTTATCCACTTATTAATGTCTTTAAAGAAGGGCGACAAAGGTAAGAATTATCTGAATATTTCAAAAGAAAGAATTACCCTAACGGTCGCTCTTCAATTTGGTGTATTTCAAAGGGTTGGAATGAACCTCATCAAATGTCCTGCGATTCATCAGTATATCATGTGCCATAAAAAGAGCTTCTCGGAAGCTTGATTCAGAGGCTTCCCCTTTGCCCGCTATGTTATACGCTGTGCCATGATCCGGACTGGTCCGAACTATTGGCAGTCCGGCAGTGAAATTCACGCCATGCCCAAAGGACAAGGCTTTGAAAGGCACAAGCCCCTGATCATGATACATGGCTAGGATCCCATCAAACTGTTTATAGGCCGATGAACCAAAGAAGCCATCAGCAGCATAGGGGCCATAGGCAAAGATCTTATCCTCAAAAGCCTGTTTCACGGCCGGAGAAATGATCTCTTGCTCCTCTTTGCCCAACAATCCATTATCTCCTGCATGCGGGTTCAAGCCCAGCACAGCGATCTTAGGCTTAGTGATCCCGAAGTCTCTTCTAAGACTTTCATGCATCAATTTAATTTTGCTGTAGATCTTATCTTTACTGATATCCGAAGCCACTTCGCTGATAGGCACATGACCTGAAACAACAGCTACTCTCAAATTTTCACTGATCAAAAACATGAGGCTGTCGTCAGCACCAAATTTCTCGGTCAGGTATTCAGTATGTCCGGGAAATCTAAACTCGTCTGATTGTATATTCTGCTTATCAATCGGCGCTGTAACGAGAGCGTCGAGCAAGTTTTCCTGCAGATCCATCACAGCTGCATCCAGTGATTTGAAGGCACATTCACCCGATTGAGGACTAGGTTCGCCAGGTGTGATCTCTACTTCCTCTGTCCAGCAGTTGATCAGATTTACTTTTCTGGTATGGATCTCCAGGGCATTTTTTATCTGCTGAAAATTAAATTCAGCGGCAGAAAATTGCTTGCGATAAAAGCTCAACACTTTGCTATGCGCATAGATCACGGGAGTGATATTCGAATAGGTTCGGTTATCAGTCAGTGATTTTATAACCACTTCCGGACCGATTCCATTGATATCTCCAATACTGATCCCAATGCGGGGTACAAATTCTTTTTCGTGATTATGATGGGGCATGGTAGTAATTTAATATCTGCGAAGATATGAAATTTAGAGTGTAGCGTTTGAGTAAGGATGTAGTTTCAGGGGTGCGCCCCCAACACCTGTAAATATGTCAATAAATCAGTCAAAGGCTATTAAATCAAATAATTATTAATAGGATCATCTAACACAAGCTGGTTCAAAAGACAAAAAAATTCAAAATCCTTTGTTTTAGAACAATAGCAATGTTACTTTTATTAATTACAGTGATACAGCGACTTTATTTAAAACATGGTATATGTAAGTATAATTACAAGAATATTTTTCTAAAATTAGGTTGAACAGGATAATTTTATTTATTAAATGTATCCTGATTTTTCTTTCTAAAAATTACATTCAATTAAGTTTCTAAATATATTATTAATCTATTTTAAAAAGATCAGTTGTGAAGAAAATTCAGATCAAGTATAACATAGATAAGACTTACAGAGAAATCATGAAACTGGAGATGGACAAACTTGGTTTGGAATATTCAATAGGGGGATTATCTGATATTAAAATTATAGGGAAACCATCCGATGAGTCAATTAAATCGCTAAGCATTGCTTTGGAAAAATATGGTATCGAAATAGTAAATGATCCCAGGGAAGTAATTGTTCAGAATATAAAAGATATCATTATTGATATAATACATAATAATGAGAATATTCCTAATATGAAACTATCTGTGATCCTGGCTGAAAAGCTTAATTACAGCTTTGGATTTCTTTCAAAACTATTTTCAGAAACAACTTTTAATTCTATAGAAAGCTATATAATCTTCCAGAAGCTGGAAAGAGTAAAAATGTTGCTTGCGAGTTCGGATTACACACTTACTGAAATTTCTCTACAAATGAATTATAGCAGTGTGGCTCATCTGTCGAATCAGTTCAAGAAGGTAACCGGAGTATCTCCAACCGCATTTCAGCGGATAATTATAAAAAGAAAATTAAGAATGGAGAATAATTCTCCGGAACATATAATATAACCTGTACAGATTTATGAACAATGAACCATTGCATATTCTCTTAGCGGATGATGATGAAGATGATAGAATCTTTTTCAAAGACGCCATTGGAGAATTGAAGATTCACACGCAGGTAACTACATTTGAACATGGAAAAGAACTGATGCAGTATCTTAATTCCAAAGAATACAGAATCCCTCATTTACTGTTTCTGGATTTGAATATGCCTTACAAAAATGGGATGGAATGTTTAATTGAAATACGAGCAAAGCAAAATTTAAAGGATATGGCAGTGGCTATATATTCTACTTCCGCATCAGAACTTGATATTGAGGAAGCATTTGTTTCCGGAGCAAATATTTATATCAGAAAGCCAAATAATTTTGCTGAATTAAGAAGGATCCTTTCTGAAGTGATAAGTATAAACTGGCAATATCATTCTTCCGGAATGAATAAAGACAACTTCATTCTGAATATTTATTAGTGATACATTTTTATGAGTCCAAGAAAGCACAAATTAGCATCCAGGCTTCTTTCTGCAGCCTTTGTTATATCAGTATTTGTCCTGTTCATAACAGTAAGCTTCACCTACAATCAAATGAACAATTTCACAGAAAGTGAAAAATGGGTTCTTCAATCACATAGCATCCAACTTGAATTACGTAAGCTTCAATCCTATCTTTATGAATCGGAGCTAAACCAGAAGGATCTATTATTATCCGGAAACAATAAATTTATCGTACCGATTAATACTGCAATTCTTAAAGCTAAAAATTCTCAAAAATCATTAAGTAAGCTAATAACTGATTCGGAAAATCAGGAGAAGCTAAAGTCCCTCAAAAACCTAATCACACTTAGTATAATTGAACTTAACCTTGCAATTCAATCTTATGGAGAAAGTGATAGCAACAAAACAATTTTAAATCTTCATACAAAAAAGGGAAACCAATATTCCAGCCAGATCAAAGTAGCAATTAATGATCTAGTTGCCTCAGAAATTAAACTCTTAAGAACAAGAGAAAATTCTCATGCCAGGTACGTAAAACTAAGTCCGCTATTTTACTTAATAACAGCATTTTTCGCATTCATAATATTCATATTAGCTTATACAATGTTATATTCTGACATGCAGAATATTAATCAGGCATACAATCAAATAATGATAACATCAAACTCCTTCGAACATTCTGAAGGAATAGCGGAAATTGGTCATTGGGTGTGGAATAAATGCAAAAATGAGTTAAGTTTTTCGGACAACCAATACAAGCTGTGGGGCTATGAAACAAATGAAGTAAAGCCTACATTTGAAGCGCTTTTGGAGAGAATACATCCTGATGACAGAAATATCTGGCTTGAAAGCAAAGACAAGATTGACACAGGTAATTCTCCAATTGTTACCTATTTCAGGGTCGTGAACGGGCATGGCAAAATTAGACATTTTAAAGCTTACAGAAAAAACATTCAAGATCACTATGATCAGCATATCATGATAGGAATTAATGTTGATATTACTGACCAATTCCATAGAGATAAGCTAATGGAGGAACAATTAATAGTTCTCGAAAATAACAACAAAGAACTCTCTGCTTTCACTCACATCGCAAGTCACGATTTACAGGAACCACTTAGGAAAATACAAACATTGATTTCCAGAATTGAAGAAAATGACTTCCCTGACTTAAGTGAAAAAGGTCGAGAACAATTTACTCGTATAGTAGTTGCTGCTACTAGAATGCAAAAGTTAATTACTGATCTGCTCGCCTATTCCAAGGTAAGCAGAATAAGCAAAGAATTTACGAAGACAGATCTTCAATCAGTTTTGGATCAAAGCTTGTTAGATTTGGAACAAAAAATAGATGAATCGAATGCAAGAATTATTTCTGACAAATTACCTACTTTAAAAATAATCCCACATCAGATACAGCAAGTATTTACAAATATAATTTCTAATTCAATTAAATACCATCAAGATAACACCCCCCCAATTATAGAAATCTCATCAGAATTATTTGAAAAATCAAATTCGAAAAATAATACTTTACAGCGCAAAACTAAATATTATATCATTCGGATAAAAGACAACGGTATAGGTTTTAAACAAGAGTATTCTGAAAAGATTTTTACAATATTTAATCGCTTGCATGATAATTCTAAATATGCAGGAACAGGAATTGGACTAGCTATTTGTAAAAAGATCATAGAGCACCACAAAGGCAGTATAACTGCAATTTCCCAGCCCGGACTTGGGTCAACTATCGAGATAATACTGCCAATCAATAATAGTTAGCATAGGAAATAGCCACATTATCTTCAATTAAGCATTAAAACCTGTGCCAATAAGTAGAATATTGTAATAAATGATTTTAATAGTGTAACATATTTATACCTCCTTGAAATTACCTTTGGTATAATCTATTTAAATCTATTTAAATTATTCCATTATGAAGAAGGTATTATCAATAATGTTGCTAACCATTACCACAGGTATAGGTATAGCCAATGCACAAAAGCCAGCAGTAGTTATCAGTGATAAAACTGGCTGGCATAAAATAGCTGAAACAACAGTCGATTTAGCAAAGGAAACAGATGAAATCCTGGTTATTGGAGCAGATAAATTTGCCTCCATCAAGCTAAAGGTTACAGATCAACCCATTCATCTTACTGACATCAAGATTGAATATGAAAACGATGAAATGGAAGTATCAACAGTAAGCATGCATTTAAAAGCTCAGGGAGAGACTAAAGTGATCAATCTTAAAGGCGGCGAGAGAGAGATCAAGAAAATCACACTCAACTACAAAACAGAGCCTAACAGAGAATCTGAAAATGCGCATGTTGAAATATGGGGTTTAAAGTCGAATGCTGACAAAAAATAAAGCATTCTAAATTTTGATTATCCAAATATTAAACTCCAATGCCGCATTGTAATCTACGATGCGGCTATTTTTTTTAGACATCAATAAGTAACATATAAGATAAATTCATCAAACTATATTGCATATCAATTACCTCAGAAACACGAATAGGTAATACATGCCAAACTCAACAGAGGCATGAGAACGCCGAAATTCTATAAAGAAATATTGAAGTCGCTTGGATTTAGTTCGCTTTTCAAAATAAACAATCACGGACTTGAATCTATAACTACCGGTCACATTTATTCTCCTGACGACATAAAAGTGCTTAACTCATATCCATTAGAAACAGGAGCAGGAAATCAAATGATTTGTATTTATACAATTGAAACAAAAAATGGAGAACGAGGAATCCTAATTGAGGAAGATATAAAAAAACCCAATAAAGTATTGAATACTTTCATTAATTCAATTGAAAATGAAAAATGAAACAAACAATACTATTTATATCAATAAAATTACCTGATGATATCTAAATACCAACTAATAGTAGAACTATAATTATACAAAAATAAAACTTAATTATGTAATGATATAATTACTTGCTGTGCTCATATTTGTATTAGGAATTAATTATAAAAATCAAAATCAAATTAAGATGAAAATGTTAAGCAACCAATTCCGACATTTTTTCACACACTATACTCTAATTATAGTAAACCTTTTTATTGTATCCACATTTATCGGATGTGAATCAAGCAAGGATAAGCAAGATTCTGAAGAAAAAGCGGAAGAGCTAAATGAAGCAAAATTCGATGATAACCAGGAAGATCTAGCAAACTTTTTAGTCGAAGTTGCCAGTATCAATCTAACAGAATCTGCAATTGGGAAATTAGCTCAGAACAAGTCGGAAAATGCAGAAGTTAAAGAGCTTGGGAAAATGGCCGAAAGTCATCACTTGCATGCCCAGGAGGATTTGAAAACTCTTGCCAGCAGCAAACAAATTTCTTTACCAATGTCAATAACGGATGATGGACAAAAAACATATGACAACCTAAATGAAAAGTCTGTCAGAGATTTCGAAAAAGAATATGTTGACAGGACTGTTAAGAGTCATAAAGATGCAATTGACAAATTTGAAAAAGCAAAACAAAAATTTACAGATGCTGATTTAAATAACTACATAAATACAACATTGAGTACATTAAGAACGCATTTGGTAAAAGCAATGGAGTGCCAGAGAAAACAACAATCCATGTAGGACAATACACCTGGGGATTACAAATTTAGTGGTTTTGATATTCAGGATATGGAATAAGTTAATTTCTCTTTAAAAGCCCGGATGGATTCTCATCGTGGTGGGTGATAGAATTCACCGGGACTTTTTAAAAATGTAAACTTTTAAATTCTATATATCATGGGAAGTCTACTTTACACTATCGCTGTGATCCTTGTGATCATTTGGGCCATTGGCTTTTTTGCTTACGGAGCTGCTGGAATCATTCACATACTTTTGGTTATTGCTGTAATTTCAATAATCTTAAGATTAATTCGTGGGAATTCGTAAAATTAATATTCAAAATATAACATTATGGCTACTTTAAAGAGATTAGTTCTATGTATTTGTCTTATGACAATAGTTGTACCGGTAACAACCTTAGCGGGATCTACAAAAGACAAAACTGAACTTACTGAGAAAACAGAAGAATCAATAAAAGCAGAGCTGCTGCTCCAGCGATTAGAGGAAATCAAGGAACTGGACAAAAGCAACATGAATGCAATGGAAAGACGCGAAATGAGGCAAGAAGTTAAAAGCATCAAAGCAGAATTAAAAGCAATTAGCGGAGGACTATATATCTCTGCGGGTGCAGTGCTCGTAATTCTTATTCTTATATTATTACTTGCTTAAGTCTTCCATTTTGGTTGACATAGTGTTGCCGAAATAGTCAAGTATTAACATCCCCCGTTCATGAGTTTTAGAAAGAAATCAAAATTCATGCAAAATAAAAAGTGGAAAATTATACTGGGGATTATCATAGTGCTGATTGTTATCCGTTTGGTTCTCCCCTATATCCTTTTACATTATGCCAATAAAACGTTGGCTACTATGGAAGGATATTTTGGGCATATTGAAGACCTTGATCTTTCACTATACAGAGGCGCATACACTTTGGAAGAATTTTACATAGATAAGGTGGATTCTCTTGATAAGTCAAGAACTCCATTCATCTCTTCTAAATTGATCGATCTTTCTGTGGAATGGGAAGCATTGTTTAACGGAAAACTAGTTGGAGAGTTAATATTTTATGATGCAGAATTACGCTTTACTTTAGATAAAGCGGAGCCTGCTCAAGTTCAAAAAGACACAACAGATTTCCGTGTACTCTTGAACAAATTTATGCCTCTTAAAGTCAACCGTTTTGAGATTAATAATGGCAAACTGAGATACTCAGATCCGGGATCTTCACCTCCTGTGGATCTGGTAATGCAAAATGCATATGTAATAGGAAAAAATTTATCCAGCGTAAAAGACACTGCACTTTTACCCTCAAGTGTGAATGCACAAGCAGACCTATATGGCGGGAAACTAAATCTTGAAATGAAATTGGATCCATTTGCTAACAAACCAGCATTTGATTTAAATGTTGAGCTCAGGAATACTGATCTCACAGCTATGAATTCATTTTTTAAGGCCTATGGAAAATTTGATGTGAATAAAGGAACAATGGGTTTATATGCTGAACTGGCAACAAAGGATGATAAATACATAGGATATGTAAAACCCGTTATTAAAGATCTGGATGTTCTTGGACCTGAAGATAAAAAAGACAGTTTTATTCACAGGATCTGGGAAGGTATTGTAGGATTGGCGGGATCGATTCTTAAGAATCCAAAAGAGAAACAAATAGCTACTAAAATCCCAATTGAAATTGATTTTGGAAAAACTCAAGTAAAAACTTGGTATGCTGTTATGAGTCTTTTGCGAAATGCATTTATTCAAGCTTTGCAACCATCCATTGATCAACAGATTAATATTGGTTCCGTTGGAACTTTGTCTCCAAAAGAAATACGAAAGGCCAATAGATCTAATAAATAATCGTTCTAAGTATAATAACAGATTCAAGAAACATAAATAGTTAAATAAAAAATTATCATGAAAACTTATGACATTTTTAACACTGAAATGAACTCAGCCGTTGAGTGCATGAACAAACTTAATGCAGCAGGTTTCACCACACAGTTCAAAGCGAATGAAAAAGGTCTAAAGTCTCTAAGTACTGAAACGATCTTTAAACCTGATGAAGTAAAGGTTTTAACTTTTTATCGTTTCGAAGGTGATACAGATCCGGCAGATGAATCAATCTTGTTTGCTATCGAAACCAATACAGGTGAACGGGGTACTCTGATCGATTCATATGGTCCGGATAATAACCAATTTGTTACGGATTTTATAAAACAAGTAGAAGACTTTGAAAAAAATACGCATAAAGGGGAGCCATTATAGCAATAACTGCTTTGTCTTTTTGGTAAATGTTTAGCTTATCAGGTATTGAAATCTTTGCTTAGGAAACCGCAAAAACCTGAGGCGCCCAATGGACGCCCTTACACTCTTCACTCTCTCGTCTTCTATTAGGGCGCCCAATGGACGCCCCTACACTCTTCACTTTATCATTTCAGATTGCTGAAAAAATCAAACAGCATTCTCACCCCAAACCCGGTACCATTCTTTCCGCGGTAACTGTCAACAGCTTTGATGAAAGATGACCCTGCGATATCGAAATGCATCCATGGATAATCCGTATAACGTTGCAGAAATTTTCCTGCTGTGATTGCACCTCCATAAGGGCCACCCACATTTTTCATATCAGCGATATCTGATTTTATCAGATCATCATATTCATCCCAGAAAGGAAACTCTGCAAGACGCTCGTATGCATTTTCACCGGCAACTTTCAAAGCCGATTTTTGTTTTTCATCTGCTGTACCCATGCAAACAATTCCATATTGCCCAACAGCAGCAGCCGCTGCTCCGGTAAGTGTGGCAAAATCCATCACCAACTCAGGCTTATATTTCTTTGCGTAATGCAAAGCATCTGCTAGTATCATTCTGCCTTCTGCATCGGTATTTAATACCTCAACAGTATGCCCGCTCATCATCTCAATCACATCACCCGGAACATAGGCATTTCCATCCGGACGATTGTCTGTTGCCGGAACCAATGCAATGACATGCACTTTCAATTTAGCTTTAGCAATTGCATACAGAGATGCACTTACAACAGCTGATCCCGCCATATCCGACTTCATAAAATCCATACTGTTTGCAGTAGGTTTCAAACTCAATCCTCCAGTATCATAAACTACACCTTTACCCACCAGTACATATGGCTTTTTATTTACAGCACCCTTTGGTTTATACTCCATGATGCTGAATGTTGGAGGATCAATACTTCCTAAATTGACAGAAAGTAAACCACCCATTTTTTTCGCGATGATCTTTTTCTTATCCCATACTTCTACAGTGAAACCGGCTTCTTTACCCATCTTTTTGAATTGATTGGAAAGTTCGGTCGCCGTCAAAAAAGACAAGGGCTCATTTACAAGATCACGCGCCTTGCAAACTGCAGTACAAAGGATCTCCATCTTTTCTATATCTGCCTTAGCCGTCTTGTCAGAGACGACAGCTATCGATTTTAGAGAATTAGGATCTGCTTTGCCAACACGTTTGTATTTTAGAAACTGATAATTACTCAACATCATACCTTCAGCTACAGCAAGGGTCAATGCAGAGTTTCCTGACAGATCCAGTATTGCAGCTGACTTTTGATTATGTTTGTTGAGAACACCCGTGATCATATCGCCCGCTTTTCTGCATTCTTCCAGGTTCCTGCTATTGCCCTTATCAAAACTGATATCCTGTAAGATAACTATGCGATCGAGCTTATTGAAAGTCAGTGTCCGGCGCTTCTCGCTCAGATTCTTTTTTATATAGTCAGCTTCGTCTTTTGTCAGACTTTCATGACCGTTAAACCCCTTTACCCCCTTAACAAGCATGATGAGGCTGTCGGTTTTGCCTGCTGATGCTGCCTTCTTGATTGTAGTGTCCATCTATTATTGTATTTTTGAGGTTCGGAAATTACACAAAACAAAACGCATAATGAAGTGCATGTAAGAAACTTTGCATTTACGCATATAAATTTTACTGCCAAAAGATGATGAACACAGCACTATTACTAGAAAGAGCACTTAATTTCGAATTTCTCAGTGCAGAGGAAGGCCAATGGCTATTTGAGAATGCACCCACTGCAGATCTTGTTTTCACAGGAAATGCAATGAGACAAAAACTTCATCCCAACAAGAAAGTAACCTGGATCATTGACCGTAATGTGAATACGACCAATGTTTGCATTGCAAATTGCAAGTTTTGTAATTTCTACCGTATACCCGGTCATGGCGAAGCATACATCACAACTATAGAAGAATACAAACAAAAGATTGAGGAGACCTTCCGTTATGGAGGCGAACAGTTGCTGTTGCAAGGCGGACACCATCCTGAGCTGGGATTGGAATTCTATAGAAATACATTCAGACAGCTAAAGCAACTTTATCCAAATTTGAAATTACATGCCCTTGGGCCACCGGAGATTGCACATATCTCTAAATTGGAAGGGATGACGCATACTGCAGTTTTGAAAGACCTAAAAGCTGCCGGGATGGATTCGTTGCCCGGAGCTGGTGCCGAGATCTTGCATGATCGAGTACGTCGTTTGATCTCAAAAGGAAAATGTTCGGGAAGAGAATGGCTGGACGTGATGCGTGCAGCACATCAACTGGATATCACTACTTCTGCTACCATGATGTTTGGACATATAGAAACCATTCAGGAACGTTTCGAGCATCTTGTTTGGCTGCGTGAAGTGCAGAGCGAGAAACCCGAGCATGCTAAAGGATTTTTGGCCTTTATTCCATGGCCATTCATGGATGATGGTACTTTGTTGAAGCGTGTTAAAGGGATCACCAACAATACTACCGGTGAGGAATATGTGCGCATGATAGCCTTGAGTCGTATCATGCTGCCGAATGTTAGAAATATCCAGGCCTCCTGGTTGACTGTCGGCAAGGAAGTAGCTCAATTGTGCCTGCATGCAGGTGCGAATGACTTTGGATCTATCATGATCGAGGAGAATGTAGTTTCTGTTGCCGGAGCACCTCATCGCTTTACAGCTGACGGTATCCAGGAAGCTATTCGTGAAGCAGGCTTTGAACCTCAATTGAGAGATCAGCAATATGGCGATAGAAAGATGCCTGAGCATATCGAGCAACAGGTTATAAATTATTGATGCAGATACCTCTTTGAGGTGCTTCACATACTATTCTGCAAAGAATATTGTTATAGAATAAACATAAAACACCCGATGTTGAGAAGACTTTTTACTTTCTTCCTTATTGTTCTCTTCGGGCCTCTGAGCCTCTTTGCTACCCATAACCGGGCAGGTGAGATCACGTACAGGCAGCTCAATCAGACCACCTACGAAATAAAAATCGTTACATACACCAAGATCAACAGTCCGGCCGACAGACCGGAGCTTCCTGTGAGTTGGGGCGATAATAAAGGAGATACGCTGATAAGAAATTCGGAGGTTCCTGTAGCAGCCGATATCAAGCGTAATACATACACCGGCGTTCATACCTATCCGGGTCCTGGAAACTATATCATCTCTTTTGAGGATCCAAACAGAAATGCCAATGTTGTTAATATTCCCAACTCTGTAAGCATTCCTTTTTATGTAGAAACACTGCTTATCATCAATCCATTTGTTCCAAACAACAACAGTCCTATTCTCTTACAACCTCCTATTGACCAGGCTTGTGTGAACAGGGTTTTTATTCATAATCCCAATGCATATGATCCCGATGGAGATAGTTTATCTTATACATTGATCTTTTGCAGAGGAGAAAATGGTGCCTTTATCCCCAACTATTCCTATCCTACTGCATCTAACTTTTTCACACTCAACCCTATTACAGGAGATCTTATCTGGGATTCCCCGCAATTGCAAGGTGAGTATAATGTGGCCATACGTATAGATGAATGGAGGAATGGAAGCAAGATCGGATTTGTAGTAAGAGACATGCAGATCAATGTGATCGCTTGTAATAACTTCCCACCTGAAATTGTTCCTATACCCGACTTTTGTGTTGAAGCTGGACAATCCATAAATTTCAGTGTAACAGCCAATGACCCTGATAATAATCAGATAACACTGACAGCAACCGGTGCTCCTTTTTTACTGAGTAATCCGGCTGTTTTTGTACAACCCACTATCGGGCAGGGTAGCGTTACAGTCCCTTTCTCATGGACCACCCAATGTTCCAACGTTCGTAAGCAGCCATATCAGGTAATATTCAAAGCTGAGGATAATAGTTTGCCAGTTAATCTGGTTGATCTGGAGACTGCATTGATCACAGTTGTTGGACCATCGCCTAAGAATCCCGGCATAACTCCACTCGGTGGTAGCATGCAAATAAACTGGGATGCAAGTACTTGTACCCAAGCTGTCGGTTATCGGTTGTATCGTCGTAATGGTGCATCTGGATGGAATCCGGCTCAGTGTGAAACAGGCGTTCCGGCATACACCGGATTCAAATTGATCCAGACTTTGAATGGCTTGAATAGTACGAATTTTACGGATGATGATAATGGAGCAGGATTGCTTCCGGGAATTCTATATTGCTATCGGGTGATTGCTTTTTATCCTGATGGAGCAGAGAGTTATGCAAGTGTAGAATTTTGTGCCCGGTTGATTAAAGATCTTCCGGTAATGACCAATGCAAGTGTAAATATTACAGATGCAAGCAACGGAGAAATGTTTGTTCAATGGTCAAAGCCAAATGAATTTGATACCCTTGCCTATCCGGGGCCATACCGTTACGTTTTGCAACGTGCTGCCGGAATAAACGGAAATACATTTACTCCAATTGCTACTTTCAATTCCTTGAATGATACAAATTTTGTGGATACTTCATTGAACACAATTTCGGGAGGATATAATTACAAAGTTGAATTTCATAATGATACTCCCGGCAATACTTTATTGGTAGGTACTTCACAACCGGCATCATCTGTTTTCTTAACAGTTGCAAGTGGTGACAAAAAAAACAGACTGAATTGGGCTTTCAATGTTACCTGGGATAATGCATATGACAGTGCACATTATTATGTCATTTACAGAAAGAATCTGATCACTGGGATTTTTGATTCCATTGCAGCCTCTGCTACGAATAATTATACAGATAACGGCTTGATCAATGGACAGGAATATTGCTATTATATCAAAGCACTTGGTAGATATACTGCACCGGGATTTTTAGAACCGTTGATAAATCTGAGTCAGCAAACCTGTGCTACACCTATGGATAATGAACCACCTTGTGCTCCGGTATTGAGTATTAATTCGGATTGTGTTGCTGCAGAAAATGTATTAACATGGTTTAATCCGGATCCATTGTGTGCTTCAGATATCGATCACTATAATATTTATTACGCTGCCGAATCCGGTATGCCATTGACATTGTTATTGAGTATTTCAAATGCAAATGATACATTCTATGTTGCATCAAATTTGTTTTCTGTTGCAGGTTGTTATGCTGTAAGTGCTGTAGACAGTACAGGAAATGAAAGTACAGGAGGCATTGCAGTTTGTGTTGAGAATTGTCCTTTGTATGAATTGCCAAATGTATTTACGCCTAATGGCGATAATGTGAATGATGTTTTCCATCCATTACCGTATCGTTTTGTAAAGGATATTGATCTGGAAATTTTTAATCGCTGGGGTCAGGTCGTTTTTAAAACCGATGATCCAAATATTAATTGGGATGGAAAACATCAAACCAGTAATACAGAAGTTCCTTCTGCAGTTTATTTTTATCGTTGTAAAGTGAATGAGATCTATTTGGATGGCGTCAGAAGCCGGGATCTTACAGGATTCATACATTTAATCCGATAAATATGTTTACGGGAATTATTGAAACACTTGGGAAAGTAAAGTCGATAGAAAAGTCAGGTAATAACCTAGAGCTGACTGTTGAAAGCAACATTTCATCTTTGTTAAAAATTGACCAAAGCATTTCGCATAACGGAGTATGTCTGACGGTTGTTGAGCAGAAAGAAAATACGCATCGGGTAACCGTGATTGATGAGAGTCTGGCCAAAACTAATCTGGGAGATCTCCACGTTGGTGATGAAATAAATATCGAACGTGCAATGCAGTTGGGAGCCAGAATTGACGGACATCTTGTACAGGGACATATAGACCAGACAGGCGTTGTAAAGAGTGTGGTGAATGTTGGGGGTAGTTGGATCTTTACTTTTGATTATGATGCGAATACCGGAAATATTACTGTTGAAAAAGGAAGCATTTGCATCAATGGTGTAAGTCTTACCGTTGTAAATTCTTTGGATGGAGAATTTTCTGTTGCCATCATTCCGTATACTATGGAAAATACAATTTTCCATGCCATGAAACCCGGGCAAAGGGTGAATCTGGAATTCGATGTTCTAGGGAAATATGTTGCAAGATATATGGAGAAATTAAAGTAAAAGGGAAATTTAATTTAATCAATTGAAATGAAAAATATTCTTGTGACTATCGATTTTAGTCTGAATGAAAATATTTTACTTGATAAAGTTATAGAACTCGCAAATGCTTTCGGATCCAAAGTTTGGCTGATGCATATTGCAGCTCCTGATCCCGATTTTGTAGGATACGAAGTAGGCCCCCAATATATCAGAGATACGCGTGCTGAGGAGCTAAGAAAAGAGCACCGCTTGTTGCAGGAATATACATCACAACTCAAAGTTAAAGGTATCGAAGCTGAAGGATTGCTTGTCCAGGGGGCAACTCTTGAAATGATAATTAAAGAATCGAAAAAACTAAAAGCGGATCTCATTATTGCCGGTCATCATACCCATGGATTCTTTTACAATGCATTTGTAGGAAGCACCTCTTCAAAGATCATACAACGATCCGAAATACCTGTTCTGATCATTCCATTGGAACAACCGGAATAGGTCCAGGTTTGATCTTCAAAATTTATCAATAGCCTTGCTTACAGTTCGTATTATTTATTATAAGGTTTACACATCAAAAAAAACAACCTTAATTCCCGCACAATTGCCACTATCAAGGCTGAAGAAGAGCTCTGCATCACAAAAACAGAATTGCTATAAATTTTGATTTAAGTTCTGAAGATAAATGTGCTAAACTGTCCCTATTCATATAAAAAGCACTTTTTGAACCTATAATTTATTTCATGCAAACCTGCTTTTATATTGAAATACATTATACATTTGACATGTGAAAAAGGGATTATTGCTTCGTTTCATTTTAATACTTCATCTAATAAGCTTTGGCATAATTAGCCAAAGCTATGCTGGGCATCCTGTCAACTTGTCTTTTGAAGAAAAAACAGCTTTTTCAATTCAGGAAGATGGAAAAAGCTTACCTTCTGATGGGATTTTGGTCTATTCTGTTCCAAACGGAATCAGTTTGTCGGGATCAGAGATAACGGGGCCGGTAACTTCTTTCAAACAAAAGCACGAGAGCACTTCCGCCTTTGATTTAGCTTCTAAAGATGAGGCTCTTAGGAAATTTTTTGCATATCGCAGTCATTCAAAAGCACTTTTTCTTCAATTTCAATCGACCGATATCATCTTTCCCTTTCATTTTTTTACATAATAAAATCAATTTTCAGATCAGTTTCTAATCGAAGCTTATCCTTAAACAGCCACCTGCAAGCAGGTAGGATGTAATCATGCATTTTATTATCATCAGAAAGTTAAACAAATGGAAATATTATCAACTGTGGGTAGTGTTCTGGCAATTATAGCTATGGGCGGAATACCTTTCGTTATCATGAACAGACGAAGCCACAACAAGAATTTAAGATCACTTAACAATTTAAAAGCCCTCGCAAATGAGTCGGGAGCAGAAATAGTATCCCACAATATCTGGAATGACAATTCAATAGGCTTGGATCCTCAAGCTAAAAAGTTATTCTTCATAAATAAAATTCAACTTATTGACATGAATACAGTTATAGATCTAAGGGATGTTTTAAAATGTACTCTTTTAACTACGAGTAGAAATGAAAAGACAAATGAAGGATCTCAAAGAGTAATAGATAAAGTGGACATCAACATCAGCTTCCGAAATAAGAAAAAGCCGGACACTTTTATGACATGCTATAACAGTAGTATTGATGGAATGATCCTGAATGGTGAACTTCAGCTTGCCGAAAAATGGGTGAAGATCATAAATGTAGAATTAGCAAATATTAATTAAATGCAATAATTAGAAAGAGTGCTCATAAACTGGGTGCTCTTTCTTTTGCTTAATCTATTTGAGTATAACGATTCAAATCAGCCTTTAGCTATGTAATATGGTTAGAGTTCTATAATTTTTATTTCAGCCTAAATTCTTTATCTTCTTGAAGAATGAAATCCTGCATTCCATTGCAGGTTCATGAAAGATAATTCTTCTATTCTGATCAAATATTTATTTGATTATATTGATCTTGCCCTAAGATTCTGAATTAAAAAACATTGTTGTCCGGAATCGGGTTTCTAATCCTGTCGAATTGCATCATAAGTACTTATCTACAAGTGGAATCTGTGCTATTTTTACCACAGAGGTCTCAGAGATTTACACAGAGTTCTCAGAGATTGAAGTGAAATTTTCTTTCAATGGACTTTATTTGGTGTTT
>JBBKWX010000213.1:0-7959 GCA_037969175.1 Bacteroidia bacterium
CCTATCCAGCCCGACAAAGCTGCTACAGACAGGGATTTTGATCTCGCTTTGCAGCATTATGTAGAGAACCTGGACAACTGTTCTATCTGTGCAGGCACGCATAACGAACATAGCAGTCGGTTGTTGATGGAAGCCATGCTGAAAAACAAGATCGAAGCGAATGATTCCCGCATATATTTTTCGCAGTTGCTGGGCATGAGCGATCACATTTCCTACAATCTAGCCAAGGCCGGCTATAATGTGGTGAAGTACGTTCCCTATGGACCGGTAAAAGCTGTCCTTCCCTACCTCATTCGTCGCGCCCAGGAAAACACTTCCATCTCCGGGCAGATGGGTCGTGAGCTAAGTTTGATTCTTCATGAGATGAAACGAAGAGGCATCAGAACGATGTAAGGCTTTTACATCCTCGCACTGTTTCTCCGCACTCTCGCACTCCTTATTTAACCGCAGAGAGCGCCAAAGCAATATCACTCTATTTTATATTTTCTGTTATCCATCCTAACCGACAAAAGGATTTTGCATTTTCGCAGAGGGCGCAGAGAATTATTAATTTGTTCTGATTCACATTCCTGTTTTCACTCTTTTTGACCTAAAGGGCAAAAAGCACTCCTAACACTGTCCCTAAATTCCAAACTAGTTTGGATTTTGGGAACCACTATCAGCCTGCCATAACCAATAAATCCTAAAATCCTTTCGGCTTCTTGCGCTTTTCCTGATTTAGAATTACATTCGGTTAGCTAAAATAGAACGCAATCCTATATATATTGCATTCGCCTATCGCTCACCATTTCTGTGATAGGGGATATAATGGTCAGAGGATGTAGCACTATAAACCGTTACTCACAAAATATATAAAAATGAGATTCTTAATTTGTATTTCTTTTTTACTTCTAACAAGTTCTTCATTATTTAGTCAAGAACTAGAATGCGCAAAATTCAGAAATGGGACTTTTCGATTGGAAACAGAAGATATCGGGAATTTCATTGTAATTAGAAATGGAAATAAACAGAAGGAAAAACATGAAAATGCATCAAAATTTAAAACCTTCATAATTACTTGGATCGACAACTGTACTTATACTATAGAAATGACTCCAAAAACAAGAAGGATGAATCGTGATCTACCTGATAATGCGTTAATGACTGTTCATATTATTAAGACAACAGAAAATTCATATATACAAACTACCACGTCAAATTTTACGGATATGATTTTAACTTCTGAACTTTTCAGGATAAAATAAAATGCGACTAACACAGGCTAGTATCCATGTGGTACATATTCATATCTTTATACGTTAGAAGCGTGCCGCACGTATACTAGCACAAAACCGTTATAGCCAATACTAACAGACGACCATGCTAACTTTAAACTGACTACATAAAATGAACAGACATACAATTTTCGGACAAGCCGTGTTTGCTATCCTTTGCAAAATAAAAAAAGAAGCAACGACACGCACAAGCCAACGCAAGTTGCCTCACATTTTATTTTGCCCAAACGCACAAACATCCACTTAACTTTGACTTGTAATTTGCCATTTAAATAAATTCTTATTATTGCACCATGAATATTGATAAAACAAAAATGAAAAACATATTTCTTGTTGATGACGATGCCGATGACCGTATGTTCTTCGAAGAGGCACTCAAAGAAATTAGCACTGAAACTGAACTCACCACTGCAAACGATGGAATAGAGTTAATGACCACTTTGGAAGAAAACGTAACAGCACCGCCACCACCACATGTGATTTTTCTTGACCTCAACATGCCTCGTAAAAATGGTTTTGAATGTTTAAAGGAAATCAGAGAAACCCGCAAGCTGGAAAATATTCCCGTTGTAATATTTTCCACATCTGCAAACGAGAATTCAATTGAGAAAACTTATTCTCTCGGTGCAAATTGTTACATCCGCAAACCAACTTCGCACAAACTTTTAATAAAAGCAATTGAAACGGTATTGGCTTTTAACTTTTGGGAACAAAATCAGCAACTTCCAAGAGATAAATTTGTCTTAGTAATTTAAAAACAATTCTCCGCTGACATGAAATCAACTCCTACAACTACTCATAAAAAATCTTCTGTTCGAAAAGAAGCCAAAGAAAAACATTTGAGCAGGTTTGAAAACCTGCTGATGGAAGCACCCTCCGTCATTTGTGTTCTTCACGGTCCCACCCATATTTATGAACTTGCTAATGAAATGTATATGCAGGTTGTTGGCCATCGCCAGATTATTGGCAAGCCAATAAGGGAAGCATTGCCTGAATTGGAGGGACAGGGATTTTTTGAGATTTTGGATGAGGTTTACAAAACAGGGAAATCTTTTATTGGCAACGAAATGCCTGCTAAACTGGATATAGGCAATGGAAAGTTGGAAGATTGTTATTTCAACTTTGTATATCAGGCATCTTATAACGAGGGTGAAATAGATGGCATACTGGTGCATGGAATAGATGTGACCGAACAGGTGCTTGCACGAAAAAAAATTGAGGAGAGCGAATCTAAATACAAGCAACTTATAACAGGATTGCCGGTTGCCGTATATACCTGCGATGCTGAAGGATATGTAGAAACATATAATAAGGCAGCAGTTGAGCTTTGGGGAATAGAACCCGTGATAGGTAAAGACCTGTGGTGCGGGTCGTGGAGAATTTATAAAACCGATGGAACTCTATTGCCGATTGAAGATTGCCCTATGGCCATAACAATCAGGGAAAAACGCAGTGTAAGTTTTGAAATTATTATTGAACGACCTGATGGCACGAGGCGTTCAATTATTCCCAATCCACAACTAGTTTATGATGCCGATAGAAATGTTACCGGAGCTATCAATACGCTGATTGATATTACCCCACAGGTGGAAGCACGGAAGAAAGTAGAGGATAGTGAAACGCGTTATCATTTAATGCTTATGCAATCGCCCTTTGCTTTTCTCCTTTTGAAGGGGAAAGATATGGTTGTGCAATTTGCCAATGATAGCATGAAAGAAGTTTTAGGAAAAGGGAGCGACATTGAAGGGAAACCACTTATTGAGGTTTTGCCTGAAATAAAAAACCAGACATTCCCCGATTTGCTTGATAATGTATACTCCACTGGAATCCCTTTTGTAGCAAACGAAATGCTTGCAAAATTAACCCGAAATGGATTATTGGAGGATGTATATTTCAATTATGTTTATCAACCTTATCACGAAGCCGATGGAACTATTTCCGGTGTAACTGTTATTGCTTATAATGTTACTTCAGCAGTGATTGCGAACAAGAAAATCAAAGAAAACGAAAAACAATTCAATACGCTTGCCAACGGTATTCAAAACCTTGCATGGATGGCAAATGCCGATGGGTGGATTTTCTGGTATAATGCACGCTGGTATGAATACACCGGAACCACGCCCGCAGAGATGGAGGGATGGGGATGGCAATCGGTTCATGATCCTGTGCAATTACCGCTGGTTCTTGAAAAATGGCATCACTCCATCAGCACCGGTGAACCTTTTGAAATGGTATTTCCATTAAAAGGTGCAGATACTATTTTTCGACCATTTCTTACCCGTGTGTCGCCTTTGCGGGATGAGGAAGGGAAAATAATCCGCTGGATAGGAACCAACACCGACATTAGTGTCCAAAAAGAAGCCGAAGAACAATTTCGCCAAATGGCTGAACGAATGCCGCAAAAAGTATGGACTGCAGATGCGCAGGGAAACAGAAATTATTTTAACCAGGTAATGCTCGAATATACCGGGCTTACTTTTGATGAACTAAAAGATTGGGGCTGGAAAAAAGTTGTTCATCCCGATGACTGGCCTTATACAAAACAGAAATGGGAGCATTGCATTAAAACAGGCGAGGACTTTGAAAATGAAAATCGACTTCTTCGTAAGGATGGAAAATATCTGTGGCACCTTATTCGCGCAACCGCTGTAAAAAATGAAAAAGGCAGACCCAAAATGTGGATTGGTTCTAAAACCGAAATACAAGAACAAATAGAACTCTCAATAACATTGGGAGAGAATCTCAAAGAAAGTAATAAACAGATGCAAACCATCCTTCAATACGCACCTGATGCTGTAATTTCTATTGATGAAGAAGGTATAATTAAAAGTTGGAACCCCGAAGCAGAGAACATTTTTGGATGGACAGAAAGTGAGACCATTGGTAAAACATTAACAGAAACAATCATTCCGGAACGATACCGCGAGAGGCATAAAAAAGGCATAAAACATTTTTTAAGAACCGGGGAAGGATCGGTAATAAATAAGCCAATAGAGTTGTCGGCAATAAAGAAAAATGGTAATGAGTTTCCGGTTGAACTGAAAATATCAACATCCAAAATAAACGACTGCTATCTATTTATAGGTTTTATTCGTGACATTTCTAAACGCAAAGAGGCGGAAGCAACTATACAAAATAAAACCAACCAACTTATGGAGGCTCAGCAACTGGCTCATATTGGAAGTTGGGAATGGGATGTGCGAAAAAATAAAATAGAATGGTCAGATGAACTTTACAGGATTTACGGCTTAATCCCGCAGGAGTTTGAAGCAGATTATGAAAATTATCTCAAATATATTCATCCTGATGACAGCGAATATGTAAATGGAATGGTGCAACAGGCATTCAAAGACCGGCAGCCATTCAGGTTCTTCCACAAAACTTTGCGTGCGGACGGGAAAGTCCGGATTCTCAGTTCAACAGGAAAAGTTTTTACTGACGAAAATGGTAATGTAATTAAAATGTCAGGAACTGCACAGGATGTTACTGAACAGAAACAATATGAGGAAAAGTTGAAGACTAGCGAAGAAAGGTTTTATAAGATTTTTGACAGTAACCCCGTCCCAATGTCACTTTCCGAAATCAAAACCAATAAAATAAAATATGCCAATAACCTTTTTTACAATGCATTTGGTTACACTAAAGAGGAAGTAATTGGCAATTCTTCTGAGGAATTGAATTTGATTGACCCTGAAGAACACAAAAGAGTAATTGATGTGATATTCGGATATCTTCATGAAAACCGTTCTCTTGCAGAAGTGCAGGCATTATCAAAGGAAGAAACGGAAGCACTCCTTTTAAAGTTAAAACAATCGGAGAACATGAAGGACTTTGAAATACTTTACACCCGAAAAAACGGAAAAAAATTTCCAGCACTTGTTTCTTTTGAAGTAATCAGGATAGGCACTGAAAGTTATACAGTAACTTCTTATCAGGATATATCTGAAAGAAAAAAAGCGGAAGCACTGCTTAGAAGCCAAAACGATCAGCTTGAAAGCATGAACAAGGAACTTGAATCATTCGCCTATGTTTCAAGCCACGATTTACAAGAACCACTGCGACAAATACAAAACTTTGCTTCGCGTATCATTACGGACGAACAACAAAACTTATCGGACAAAGGCAGAAATTATTTTGAGAAAATGAATAATGCAGCCAACCGTATGCGAATCCTTATTGAAGATTTACTTGCCTATTCACACACCAAAACAGGAGAACGAAAATTTAAAAAAAACAATCTGAATGAAATTGTAAAAGATGTTACTGAAGAATTACAAGCAACCATTGAGGAGAAACACGCCATCATAGAAGTAGGCGCCATGTGCGATGCGTATATTATCCCTTTTCAGTTTCGCCAACTTATGCACAACATCATTGGCAACGCACTTAAATTTTCTAAACCTGATACACCACCCCACATTATTATTAAGAGTGAAATTGTAAAATCAGGTGCAGATAGCAGGAATCCCTTGGAGGGCAATTCGGCGTGCCACATTACCATTACCGACAACGGTATTGGCTTTGAGCCTCAATATAAAAAGCGCATCTTTGAAGTATTCCAACGCCTGCACGACAAACAAAAAATAGCCGGCACAGGAATAGGGCTTGCCATCGTAAAAAAAATTGTTGAGAATCACAACGGAATTATTACAGCAACAAGCCAACTAAATCAAGGAGCAACATTTGATATTTTTATACCTACCAAACAAAATAATAAATCTTAACCTCCATGATACTTATTATTAATTAGGACTTAAATACCATTTGCAAAAAAATACTGCAAGAACTATTAAATAAATTGGACTTGAAGTATTCAATAATAAGTTTAGGCGAAGTAGATATAAAAGAAACCATTCCATAAAAAAAATGGAGCAACTTAATGCTTTATTAAATAGTTGCAGTATTCAAATAGTTGAAAACCCAAAAAGCATTCTTGTTCAAAAAATAAAAGATGCAATAGTTGAAATGGTTTTCATCTGGTAAAAATTGCCAATAAAAACCTCATCGTATTTAGCGGACAAACTAAAACATGACTATACCTATATTGTAAATCTTTTTTCAAGCTAAACTTTATATCCATTGAAACCTTTATACTGCTTCATAAAACGGAACTAACGAAACAATTGCTTACCACAAACGAACTAAATTTTACATAGATTGGCCATAAACTTAATTATAGTAGCGCGGCACATTTTAGAATTCAATTTAAAAATGTAACAGGATTTACGCCTACTGCTTTTCAAAGAATTATTACTAAAAGTCGAGAAGAAAAATAATAACGAACTATAAAATTTTATTACAATACTGAATCAATCACTACTTATACTTTTAGCCAATGATGATGAAAACGACCGTCTACTTTTTGTTTATGCTCTTAACGAATTGAAAACAAAAACTGTTATTCATATCGTGAATGATGGAGTTGAACTCATGGAATACTTTTCAAGCAAGAACAACACTTTGCTACAACTTCTTTTTCTTGACTTGAATATGCAAAGAAAAAAAAACATTGAATGTTTGAAAGAAATGAGAGCTAAGTATGAGTTTAAGGACATAGCCATTGCTACTTATTTCACTTCACTTTCCGAAAACGATATTGAAGAAACATTGATCAATGGAGCAAATGTTTATGTAAATAAACCTAACAGTTTTGATGAACTTAAACAAGCATAAAATAAAGTGGTTGTTACAGCATATACTTATCAGGTCCCGAAAGCTTTCGCATACGCGTCAAGCTAATAAACAAAATAAAACCACGAAGAGCACGCAGGTCACAAGTTTCACTAAGATATATTCATGAAAATATCACTTCTAATTCGAAATTTATTTTTGGCATGTCTTAGTCCACCATCCCGAATGCAATCGGGAGGCAGACTTCATTATCAGAATAGATTTTATACAAAAATAAATCAATACTGTTGCGGAAAATGTATTAAATACTTAGTGTAACTAATTGTACTTGTAGACCTTAGTGGTAAATGAACATAATACTTGAGAAAAATAACTGCTGTAAAAATGCAGTACAATAAGCCATAGGCTTATAAAGTTACCCAAAATGGATAAAGTTAGCTTGACGCGTATGCGAAAGCTTTCCGGACGCCAACTTCTTGTAGCTGCTAACTCTCAAACTGTCTAAACCTCAATCCTTTTGTTGATTACTTTTGATAAGTTAATTTGATATATCGAGCATGGGTTTATAGCTTTAATCATGCAATTTATACAAGGAAAAAATCGATCCTAAAAGATACTCTTTCCTGAGGTTTTGGATCAGATTGTTGATTTGGATAATGAAGTTCGCATCATTGATCTTTTTGTGGAAAGCATCAAGCTTTCGGATTTTAAATTTGTGCTCAAAACAACAATCGAAGGACGACCTGCTTATCATACAAAAGATTTGCTGAAGCTTTATGTGTATGGGTATCTGAATAACATCCACTCAAGCCGTGTTTTGGAGAAAGCAGTGTAAACGTAACATCGTTGTGCTGTAGTTGATGTAGAAACTTGCATTTATTAATCTCAACAAAGGTCCTTTTAGGACCACTACGTTCCAAATTAACGATCCTGACATTTAACAACACAAAGTCCCAACTCAAATATTATCCTTTGGCTAATCGTCTTTAAATGGCTCCAATTTGATAGAGAAACGGTCCATTTAGCCTGACTGCCTCTAGCAGTAATGGCATGA
>JBBKWX010000214.1:0-17342 GCA_037969175.1 Bacteroidia bacterium
ACTATTGCAGACCTATGGCTGATCATAGGGTATTTTAATAATTGTTTTTCATCGATAGATAGACCTTTTTTTTTCTGCTTTTTCAAGCAAAAATTAAGTCTGGGACAAACGGCGAGGAAGCTTTTGGAGAAGCTAAAAGGAATCAAACTCACCCCAACAAGTTGGGGTTCAAACAGTGATTCCTTTTTTAACGCTTCTCCTTTCTCCAAAGTGAGTTCGCTGCTTCGCCTTTTTATCCTAAGGCCTTTCCCGAAAGCATTCGGGATGCTTGGGGATATATTTTTTCCTCGATTGATTACGAGTAACAAATTGTTCAAAGCTATGCGACACCACAGCCCGGAAGGGGATTTCTGTTTGAGATGGCATGTGCGAAAAGGCGCCTTATTTATTTTTTCATGTGTGTGAGCTGTTGCGCCGGGAAAGAAAGAAATCCAGCGCCTGGATACAGAATTCCCTGTTGCGATGGCCAGTGGGCAAGGGCCTTGGTGGCGCATGGCTTTTTTCTTTGGTACTTTCTTTTGAGCCAGCAAAAGAAAGTACATCAAAAAGATAAAATTTATTGTAAAAATTCGATGGAAGTCCGCGCCATTATTGACAAAATCCTAAGAAAAAGACTTCCTTAGCTTGACGTGTATCCGAAGCCTCGGGGCACTACGATTTATTTATGAGAATATCACTTCTAGTTTGAAGTTAATTATTGTGTGTTTGTCCTTGTTCACCATCTGGTAGTCATTATATTTTGAACAGATCAACTACAAAATAAAGGAAATAATAAAACTGCGGAATATGCATTTACTGCTTAGTGTAACTAAGTGTACTTGTGTCCTAGTGGTAAAATTAACACAGAATCTACTTGTAGATAATTATATATGATGCAATTCGGCAATATTAGAAACTGCGATTGCGGACATTAGACATTATCAAGGACTGATCTAGGCTTGGCTTTTAAGTAAGGCTTTAAGCGCTGTCAACTCTGCTTTTGCAGTTTCTATCTTTTGCTCTATCGGTTTTTTCAAGGCCTCTGCACCTTTAGAATTAGCAAAAAAACCAATGTTGTTTTCGAGTTGCGTGATCTCTGATCTCAGTGTCTCGATACGGTTTCGCAAACTGCCTTTTTCGCGTTGGTCGCCCTTCTCAGCATCATTACCTTTATATCTCTCGATCTTCCGGTTTAAGTTCATCTGTGCCTTCTCTCCTTCGCTCAAACGAATTTGATCATAGCCTTTGTCGAGAGCTCTCTTATAACGCTGATAGATCTTGTCCTTTGATTTCATCGGGACACGTCCGATATCAAGCCATTCTTGCTGGAATTCTTTTAGTGCATCAAGATCTTTTGATTTCTCATTTGCAAAAGCATGAGATTCTATTTTTTCAATCAGCTTAATTTTCAATTCCAGATTAACATCGAATTCTTTTTCCTGCTCAGCAAAAATTTCTGATCGTCTTGAAAAGAAATGATCGCACGCTGCGCGGAAACGTTTCCATAATGTCTCACTCTGTTTATAATTTACATGTCCTGTGTTTTTCCAGGTTTCCTGTAATTTTTTCAGGAGCTCTGAAGTCTCTTTCCATTCAGAACTTTCCTGTACAGATTCTGCCTGTACACAGAGATCCATTTTTATCTGAAGATTCTTTGACTCTTCTTTTCTGATCTCGCCAAAGAAAGCACGACGACTTTTAAAAAAAGTATCAAACGTTCCTTTAAATCGTTTCCAGATCTCATCATTTTTTGCAGCAGGAGCACGACCTGTTTTTTTCCAGGCTTCTTGTTCAGCAAGCAATGCATCCATTTGTTTTTGCCACTCCCCATGTTTCTGAGGAACATCCAAAACAAGTGCTTCAACCTTTTCGCAAAGGCTTACTTTTTCACGATAGTTTTGCTCCTGTATGGCAAGACGGTCTTCAATATGCGCACGACGATTGTCATAGATCCTGTCGGCTGAAGATTTGAATCTATCCCAGATCTCTTCATGATTTTCCTTTGGAACATGACCAATATCTTTCCATTGTTCCTGGATATCGCGTAAGGTGTTTATCGCTTTGTTTATGGAAGTTTCTAAAAGAAGTGATTCTACTTGTTCACATAGTTGAACTTTTGCTTCGAGATTCTTTTTATGATCAAGTTCACGGAGTTCTTTATGCAGATCAATAAGATCATAGAATTTGCTTACATAAAAACGATAGCTCTGCCATAAATGTTCAGCTTTTGCCTGGGGTACATTTCCGATCTTTCTCCACTGTGCCTGAAATTCATGTACTGCATCAAAAGCTTTCATTACATCATCTTCATTTTGGATGATGGCTTTGAGGCCTTCAAGAACTTCTTCCTTTTTTCTCAGATTTTCTGTTTTCTCATTCTCTTTTGCTTCACGAACTTTCTGGATCTTGGTTCTGAAAGTTTTATTCAGCTCGCGTTGCTTTTCATCCAGCTCGTCAATTCCCGGATCAAAATCATCCTTGTTTCCACCTGCTTCGAGGTAAGATTCCAGTGCTTCTTCTTTGGCCTTTTTGGTAAGCTCAATGAAGGCTCTGCGGGCTTTATTAAATATGTTTCTTTGAGATACCGGCTCATCACTGGCAGCTGCAGTTTGCAACATAGCAAACAGTTCTTCACGCGAAAGTGTAGAAAGGTCATCCTCTTCAGCCTCTTCTAATTCCTTGTCACTGCCTTCATCTTCATGCTCCGAGATGTCTTCATCATCGGAATCGCTTTCTGATTTTGGATCATCAGAGGGCAAAGCCTTTTCAGACTGCTCTTTAGCAACAGGCCCTTCGGTAGCAGTTTCTTCAACTACCGGCGTTTCCGCTTCTGTGTTATCGGGCTCATCTACAACAGACTTTTCGTCTTCCACAGTTTCAGAAGGGTTATCCCCGGATTTCTGCTGTATATTATTATCCTCAGAATTCACAATTCCATCATTTTCAGATTGAATCTCCTGTTCGCTTTCCTCAGCTGAGTTTTTTTGCTCTTCGTTCATGAAATAATTGCCGGAGGTTTTGGCTCCGGCGAATGACAAATATACGATTATTGGGATTCTATTTCCCGCAGAAATCGCAGATTTGTGTCATTATGAACAGTTTTTGAAGTTAAATTGACTTTTTCGACTCGCTTGGACTAGTTTGATCTCGCAGAATTTTGACAATTATTGAGAATGTTAAAAATGAAATTCGCTAAAAAAGTAAATCCTCCTGACGAAAACGAAAGGAGGATCTTGCGGGTGGGCCTACTTGGGCTCGAACCAAGGACCCACAGATTATGAGTCTGTTGCTCTAACCAACTGAGCTATAGGCCCGCAATAAGGGGAAAGGAAATCTTTGCCCTGAAATGCGTTGCGAAATTAGTCATTTCATCATATTTAAGCAAAATTAAGTAGCATCCGTGTTGATCATTTTTCAGTTTTGGATAGATTCATAACAAAACGCATGGTATTTTTGTGCTCAAATGAACGACAAACCTACAATTGATCTCGATAAAGTTGAGAATATCATCTTCGATCTGGGGGGTGTGATCCTGAATATAAACTACAAGCTTACAAGAAAGGCATTCGAAGCCCTAGGGGTCGCAGATTTTGACAGTGTATATTCTCAGGCTAAACAAGATGATGTTTTTGATCAATTTGAGAAAGGGATAATAACAGAAGCAGAATTCAGAACAGCTCTTAAAAAGTATTTAGCCCAAATAGTAACAGATGATGAGCTGGATCAGGCCTGGAATGCCATGTTGCTGGATCTGCCCATAAAAAGGTTGAACCTGATTAAGGAGCTTTCTCAAAATAAAAGAGTCTTCCTGTTAAGCAATACAAATTCAATACATATAAGAGCCTTTAATCAAATTTTGGAGCTGGAATATGGTGTAGATCAATTCGAAAAGCTTTTTGAAAAGATCTATTATTCACATATTCTCAAAATGAGAAAACCAGATGCAGAGGTATTTCAATTCATACTAAAAGATGCAGGAATACAAGCTGAAAGCACTTTGTTTATCGATGATTCAAAACAGCATATTCAGGGAGCAAAAACTTGCGGGATAAATGCTATTTGGCTTGACCAGATGGACATAACTGAATTGTTCTAAAAAAGAGCAGGCTCCATGCAATTTGCACAGAGCCTGATAACCATGAAAACAGAAAATTTAATTATTGTAAAATGTAAAGATTTTCATTGCGGGGGTAAGTAGAAAAAATTCGATGAGTGGAACTGCATCATATTGACTTCTTTCATGCGCTATCTTATCCTTCATGCTTTGTATTCTTCGGTTAAGATTTTTTCGGTTGTCGTTCTTGTGTTTCATTTTGTCCTCCTTTTCGATATAATGTAAATGACAATGAAAATATCGTGCCGAAATTCCTCTATTATTTTAGGAAACTAAAAATTGACACAATTATGTAGATCGACCGGATTAGCCTTTTTCCTGACAAAGTTCTATCAGTACACCATTACAAGATCTTGGATGTAAAAAACATACGATCTTGTTGTCGGCTCCGTGCTTAGGTTCATCTGACAATAACTCAAATCCGGCTGCTTTAAGCCTTTTCATTTCTGACTTAATATCATGTACGGAAAAAGCGATATGATGGATTCCCTCCCCTTTTTTTGCTATGAATTTTGCGATAGGACTATTCTCATTTGTGGCTGCCAATAATTCGATCTTGCTTTCGCCGACCTTGAAAAAAGATGTTAGAACACCTTCTGTCTCCACTTCTTCTCTTTTGTAGGAATCCGATCCAAGCAAAGCCGCGTATAGATCTTCTGCTTTTTTAAGGTCTTTAACAGCGATACCCAGGTGTTCAATTTTGCTTAAATTCATTTCTTGATCAGCTCAGTTTTATTTGCGTATGCCAGATAAAATTCACCTTTGGTAAGCGAACTTATATCTACTTCTGTGGCCGTCCCACTGAGAAGTAAAGTTCCGGCAGCATCATAGATCTCGTATTGAGTTTCTTCGCTAAACGCAATGCTGCTCCCCTTGTTATTGATCATGGTGACTTCAAGATTGGATGATCTGGCGGTCATTTCAGGTGAACTTACAATTCGTCCATTATCGTCTTGCTGGATAACCCTGTAACTGTTTACTCCATTCAAATGTTTTACCTGATACGTATAGGATGTAGAATCAGGAAGTCCTTTACCCATCACTTCCCCTAAGGTAACCCAACGGTTCCATTTATACTGTTGTATCAGGAAAGGCAGTTCTCCGTTTTCTCCTTTTGTTGCCCAGTTAACCGAACTTTTATCTGTTTTTGAATAAACAAAATCACAAGCAGGATATGCTGAAAGTACTTCCTGATTTATTATGCGGGGTTTGCAATTGCCTTTGGTAGTGATAACAAGACTTACCTTGTCTCCAACCTTCAGCCCGACGGCCTCAAAATCAACTTCAAAAGAGGAGGATGTAACCGGTGTCAGAATGTTTTTACCATTTACGGAGATCGCTGTAACGCAAAGATCTTCAGGGTTTGAGTTGATCGTATTCAGGATATAAAGATTTCGACCCAAATAAGATCCATCCAATTTAATTTCTCCTGCATTGGCCGGAAAACTAAACATAGAAATGATCAGAAGAAACAGGTAGGTTCTCATATGAAAATTATTAGCCTTGCTAATTTAGTAAAATTACGGTTGAAACCTTTAGTCGCATAATGGAATTGCATAATATTTTATATACATTTATAGGAATATCATAGTAAATCTAAATATATGAGAACTATACTTTTCCCTACTGATTTTTCGGATAATGCAAATGATGCACTTCAATATGCACTTGCTTTTATAAAAGATATTCCGGCAAAACTTATTGTACTTAATGTATTTGATGTTCCGCATTCTCATGCCGGTGTTTTGAAGTCTATAAAGGATATAATGAGAAATGATTCTGAAGAAGGATTGAAAGTAGCACGTGCTTTGATCATGATGGAAGAATCAAACAGATCCCTGGAAGTTGAATACATAGCAAAAATGGGAAGTACGATCTCTGAAATAAGAAATGTTGCAGATGAACACAAAGCTGATTTTATAATCATGGGAACTAAAGGGGCAAGTGGGTTGAAGGAAGTATTAATGGGCAGCATCACTTCCAGTTTGATGAAAAGTAAAGGTTGCTCCGTGATTGCAATACCAAGAAACTATAAATATGTTCGCCCCCGAAATATCGTATTTGCAGCAGATCTAAGAAAAGCTGAAAGTAGTCAGGGATTAAAGCCACTGGCTGAACTGGCAGGTATGTTTAAGTGTAATATCGATATCATGCACGTAAATGTAAATGCCGGACAAGAAATATTCGAAACTCCCGAAGCCAAGTCAATTGACTTTGCACTAAGTGGTGTAGATCACAAGTTTCATTTAGTTCAGAATACGGATATCAAGAAAGCGATTGAGGAATTTATTTCCGGTGGTGAGCGGGATATGCTTTTTATGGTTATCAGAAAATACAATCTGATAGAAGCACTTTTTCACACCAGCGTCACTGAAAAGATCGCGCATCATACCACGCTACCTGTGGTTGTACTTCACGAATAAATTACTCGTTTTGTTTTTTATCATCTTGTTTTAAGTGATAAACAATATTGATATTATTGCTAGGCGTTGGTTGTTCAACTTCATCCGGGTTTGAAGTGTGGCTGATCTCATCCATTTCCGGATACCAAATATCATCGGAAGCAGGATCGATCTCCCAGGAATATTTTTTACGCTGTGGTCCTTTGTTCCGATAAATAATGGCTGCCAGGATCCCGGCTAATGCTCCAAACAAATGCCCTTCCCAGGACATTCCTGATTCAAGTGGGATGATCCCCCAAACCAAACTCCCATAAAGAAAAGCTACCAGTAAAGAGAATGCCATTAGTTGTCTTTCTTTACGAAACACACCACTAAGAAACAGAAAAAATGCTAAGCCGTAAACGATGCCACTGGCGCCGATATGGAAAGATACACGACCCGCAAGCCACAGCCAAAAACCACCCATCAGCCAGATGATCATGATGACTCTAAAAGCAACACTACGGTAGAAATAAAACAGACCGGCTCCGAGAAATAAGAAAGGGATACTGTTTGAAATTAAATGTTTGAAGTCACCATGAATGAAAGGAGAAAATAAAATCCCTTTTAGTCCGCTTAACTCTCTTGGGTTAACCCCATAGCTTACCAGGTATTCATGACTCATGAATTCCCAAAGTTTTGCAGACCACATAATAAAAACAAATACTCCGGGCCAGATAAGACTCCGTAACATACTTGATAAGCTGGCTTTCATTCTTTGTAAAGATAATTTATTTTAAGTGTGTTGCGATCTTGATTATGTATCTTTGTAACATAAATGAATTCACAAAAAAAGATCCTCGTAACTAAGATAGCAGAGTATACCGGTCACAAATCTTCAATTTATTGTCTAGCTTTTCATAACGGTAAATTATTTTCTGCAGGTTCTGACAGGTTGGTGGCAAGGTGGGAAACCGAGGATGAAGGGATTTCATTTGCCGCTTCTTCATCAGCAGTTTATTCAATGCTTTTTCATTCAGAAATGAATGTGCTTTTATTGGGAAATGCAGATGGAGTTATCCACATAATTGATATGGATAGCGGTAAGGAGATACGCAGTTTGAAACCTGCATCAACACCCATATTTAAGATGATCTCTGTTAAAGAAGTAAATAAACTTTTTGTGATGAGTGGTGAGGGAATGTTGAGTGTTTATAATAATAATGACCTTAGTTTTGTTAAGAACATTCGTGTATCGGGCAGTAAATTGAGAGCGATCACAATTGATAAAAAAAATAATCTAATTGTAATTGGGTGTGGGGAAGGAGCTATTCATACTTTTGATATGAAAACACTGGAAAGAGTAAACTATTTCCAAGCTCATCAGCAGGATTTTTCTGTAAACTGTATTCTAATCCATCCACATTCAAACGAGATCATCAGTGGTTCCAGAGATGGGCACATAAATGTATTTGAAACATATGATTCTGAATCTTTAGTGAGAAGTATTCCTGCGCATAATTATGCAGTATATGCAATGGAGTTCGTAAATGACAATATGATCATCACTGCCAGCAGAGATAAGACCTTGAAACTTTGGGATAGCAATGTTCAAGACTTTATATTAAAGATCGATTCAACAATTGGCGGTCACAAATATTCTATTAATTCTATTTGTGTAGATCCTGAAAATGGAAATATTTTTTCGGCAGGAGATGACAGGCTTATTAAAAAATGGGCTATCGAAGCAGCATCATAAAGCCCAACAAGCAAAGTAAAATAAAAATAAATGAGAGGATCCTCCAAAAAGTGTGTTCCTTAATTTTCTTTGCCAAAAAGTCGTCAACAAGTAGATTCTGGTCTGTCAATATATCCCATAGAAAAGAGGGATATGGCCACATTGGGTATTGTCTGAAATGATTGAATCTTCTGGATATAAGTCTATGATTGGCTTTTACATATCGAATGATCTGAGAATATGCTTTTATGCTTCGCCAATAAGCAAAACAAAAAACGAATACGACCAGTATATAAATTACATATTCCATTTGTGGTTCAGAAGATTCAAATATAAGGTTTAAGCTAATTTGATTTCAGAATATTATTTAATTATTTTCATTTCATCTAATAGATAATTTGCCTCTGCAAACTTATCTATTATAAACAATGCAAAACGAATATCAACTGAAATGTTTCGAACCATATTCTTATCATAAATGATCTCACTCATTGTTCCTTCCCAGTTTCTGTCATAATTTAGCCCAATAATTTCCCCACTTGCATTCAATACCGGGCTGCCCGAGTTTCCTCCTGTGGTGTGATTACTCGCAATAAAATTAACCCTCAGCTCTTTATTTTGAGCATAATTTCCATAGTCTTTTTTCTGCCATAGCTCGATTAATTTTTCCGGGATCTCATAATCTTTGGTTCCCATTTTATTTTTTGCGATAAGACCATCTAAGGTAGAATAGGATTTGTAAATTGCCCCGTCATAAGGTTCATATCCTTCTATTTTGCCGTAAGTAATTCGCAAAGTAGAGTTAGCATCCGGGTAAATTATTTTGGTTGGATCTTTTTCCAGAATTGCTTTCATGTATATACCATACAGGCTGTCCAGTTTTAAATTTTGGAGTTTAAGGTTAGGAGAAATTTCTTTTCTATGGAAAGCAGTGACCTCCGTGATGAGCTTGAATGCAGGATCTTGTAAAAGCTTATTAAGATCTGCCGGTTTATACGAATCCAAAAAATCGAGCAATACTTTTTCATTGCTGAAAATGCTTTTCTCGAAAATATCATTTGATAATTTATCTGTATTCCCTTTGTATTTTATTACCTGTGTTTTAAAATAAGGATTTTGATATTTTGGAAGTACAACGCTATTGTAATAGTAGATCATTCTACTTGCTACTTCTTTATCCGTTTGTAGATTGAAATTATTGTAGTAAGCTGAACTAGTTTTTTTAAGTCTTTCTATTTCGGGTTTTAGAGAATCAATCGTATTCGATTTTATTGCACTTTTTTCGGCAAGTGTAGTAAAACTTCTGGCCAGATATAGCAGCTCTATGGCAAGTATGGCTTCCCCATAATGATCACTTGCAATTTGAAGATCGGGCATCTCACTATACACTTCTGAAAATTTAGCGAGTAGATTTCCATATTTGGCTATTCGGGAAGGGTCACTGTTTACCCAAGCTTCAAATTCCTGTTCTCGATCTCTTTTTATCTGAACAGCATTCATTTTTTTAATACCATTAATTTCTCCTATCCATTTCTTATGGTAATTGGAAAGTGAACTTTCTTTGGCAGAATATGCTATTCGGATAGTATCATTCGCACTCATTTTTCTGTTCCAGATATCAAGCCTTTCATTTCTTAATTGAATCTTTACAGGATTAGAATGAGCGGCGATCAACTCAACTCCATCTGATGTCAAATATTCTTTAGTAGTACCTGGAAATCCATAGACCATAGTAAAATCATTTTCCTGAGTCCCTTGAATATTTATGGGAAAAACATGTTTTGGAACATAGGGGATATTATCTTTTGAATATGATGCAGGTTTATTGTCTGTTCCTGCATAGATCCGGAACAATGCAAAATCAGCTGTATGTTTTGGCCAGACCCAATTGTCCGTTGCAGATCCAAATTTACCTATGCTTACCGGAGGCGCACCTACTAACCTGACATCCTTAAAGATCTCAACTACGTAGAGGTAATACGCATTTCCAGAGTAAAATGATTTTATGAAGGAGGAGTAGTGCGTATCTTTTATTGCTGCGGCCTCAATTTTCTTACTATTACCGGCGATGATCTTTTCTTTATCTGCGATGTTCATCGTATCAGACGTACCTTCAAAAACCTCCCTGGAAACATCCTCGATGCGAATAATAAATGTTGCTATAAGTCCGGAATTCGGAAGTTCTTCTGCAAGTGTTTTTGCCCAAAACCCTTTCGTTACGAGATCGTTTTCAACAGTGCTATGGCTTTGTATCTGGCTAAAACCGCAATGATGATTTGTGAACAGTAAACCTTTTTCGGAGACCATTGCTCCGGTACATCCTCCGCCAAAATGAACAATGCCATCTTTGAGACTGCTTTTATTTAGACTATACAAGTCTTCAGCGTTCAGTTTTAATCCTTTTGATTGCATATCTGCCTCAATTGCACCTTTCAATAAGAACGGGACCCACATGCCTTCTCCGGCAAAAAGTTGTAGGTTTAATGTTAAAAGGAAGATGAATGTGAAAATGTATCTCGATTGATGAATCATGTATATTGGGAATGAATTATAACTTTGGCAAAAATATTATAAAAATACGATGGAAGCAGTATTTACGAATGATGCGGTTGTACTTGGGATCTTAATAGGAGTTTTGGCTCTGATATTTGGAACTTCTAAATCAGATAACCCAATCTTTAAAGGGTTTTACAAATATGTACCGGCCTTATTACTCTGTTATTTTATTCCAAGCATATTAAATTCTATGGGCCTGATTTCAGGCGAAAATAGCAAATTGTATTTTATTGCTTCAAGGTATTTATTGCCTTGTAGTTTGGTTCTATTGACTTTGAGTATTGATCTCAAAGGGATCATGAAGTTGGGTTCCAAGGCTTTGATCATGTTTCTTGCAGGAACAGCAGGGATCATTCTGGGAGGACCAATAGCTATTTTAATAATCTCTTATTTTTCTCCTGAAACAGTTGGAGGCGTTGGTCCGGACGCAGTTTGGAGAGGGCTTACAACGATTGCAGGTAGCTGGATCGGTGGAGGAGCAAATCAAACCGCCATGAAAGAAGTTTTTGGTGTGAGCGATACTTTATTTTCTGCAATGATCACAGTAGATGTGGTAGTTGCTAATTTATGGATGGCTTTTCTGCTTTTCGGAGCAGGGATCTCAGATAAAATGGATGCCTGGTTTAAAGCCGATTCAAGCGCTATAAAAGAACTGAGAGACAATATAGAAACCTATAAATTAGCCAATGCGCGCATACCCAGCCTTACAGATATGCTCATGATCATGGCAGTAGGCTTTGGGGTGACAGCTATTTCACATTATGGAGCGGATACACTGGCTCCCTGGTTTCAGCTGAATATGCCTGCAATGGAACAGTTTAGTCTCACTTCAGGATTTTTCTGGATCATAGTAATTGCGACGACATTGGGGCTGCTGTTGAGTTTCACGAAAGCAAGAAAACTGGAAGGAGCCGGAGCAAGCACATTTGGCAGTTTATTTTTGTATATTCTTGTGGCTACGATAGGTATGAAGATGGATATCATGGCGATCTTTGATAATCCGGGACTCTTTCTGGTAGGGATAGTCTGGATGTTGGTTCATGTGACGATAATGCTAGGCGTAGGTAAATTGATAAAAGCACCATTTTTCTTCATCGCTGTTGGTTCTCAGGCAAATGTAGGTGGGGCAGCATCAGCTCCGGTTGTGGCAGCTGCCTTCCATCCAAGCCTGGCACCCGTTGGTGTCTTGCTTGCAGTTTTGGGATATGCATTAGGTACGTATGGAGCATGGATCTGTGGACAGCTTATGCGGGCTGTGGCGGAATAGTAATCCTCTTCCTGGTCAGCGGATTAAAGCCAGTACTACTATAGTGGTATAGGGGTAGCTTAGCTTTTTGTCGTTATTTGAATGAAGTAATATTGCCTGATCATGCAGAAAGATGAGTACACCGCACAAATCAATTCCAGACTGGACAAGCTTGTTCTGGCGATTGGTTTTTTTGCATTTCTTGCTGCTCTTATCGTTGGAGTTTTAACCTATATATCTTCCCGGAATTATATTAAGTCTGAGATCTTTGAAGATAATTTAAGAACCGCTCATACGATTGCAAATATTATTGAGAAGGACACTGTAAGTGACCCTGCAATCATCAAGAAAAATGTATACAATTTATGGGAAGCTTATAATGAGAAATTAGTTTCCTCATTTGTATGTGCAATAGATTCTTCGGGACGGTTAATGCTCAATTCTAAAAGACCGGAAAAAGTTGGAGTTTTTGTTGGGGATGTACAAATTCCCGGCAAAGATAATTATGTAAATAATGTTTCTAAATTACTCAAGAAACAGGGAGATTGGGTAGGTTATAACGTAAGTCATGGAGGTATTGAACAGTTAGCAGCTTATACATACAGTAAGAAACTGGGCGGCCTGATCGCAGTACATGCAGATGCTGATGAAGTAAATGCTCAAATAGACAACTTGGTTTTTCCCTGGGTATTAGGGTGGTTTGTTTGTCTCTTTATTTTATTTCCGGCGGCTCTTCTTCTTTCCAGAAAACTTTACACAAATTCCAGATCAAAACTTTTAGAAGCAACACAAATTCTACATGAAAAAGATCAGCAATTTGTAAATCTTTTTGAAACTGCGAGAGAAGGAATATTTATCCACAATAAGGATGGGAAGATCATAAATGCCAATAATGCAGCATTACAAATATTCGGATTAACAGAGAATGAGAATTTTACGCATCTAAAGATCATTGAAAGTTTTGAAAATGAAAAAGACAAGGAAAAGTACATAGATGTGTTGTCAGGATCCGGATATTTTAAGAGGTCAGAATTGCATATTATAAGAAGATCCGATAGAGCTATCCGGCTTATCTCAATTAGCACTTCTTGCAGTACAAATACACTGTCAAATGAGATCATTTGTCAAAGCATATTTTCAGATGTTACAGATAAAGTTGCGCTGCTCCATGAGCTTGAGGTAAAAAGTAATTTATTGCAAGAAGCCCAGACTCTAGCTGAATTGGCTTACTGGGGCAAGAACATGGTAAGCGGTGAGATCTTTTGGTCTGATGAAATATTTCGATTGATACAAAAGGATAATGATAGAAAGATTCCGGAAGTTGAGGTTCTAATTTCAATTATTCATCCAGAAGACAGGGAAAAAGTGATTTCAGAAATGGGGGCATTCCATGAACTGGGAGTACCTCTAGATCTGTATTTCAGGATCATTGTTGAAGGGGAAATAAAGTATATAGAAAGTTTGGGTTTTGCCATTAAAGACGATGAAGGTAATATTGTTGAATTGAAAGGAACGCTACAGGATGTATCCAAACTTAAAAATGCGGAGATAAAACTGGAAGAGAGTTTATATATAAATGAAGAAGCTCAAAAATTAGCTAACCTGGGATACTTCAATTATTTTATTGAAGATAATATCTGGGAATTTTCTACTCAGTTCAAACAGATGATCGGGTATGAAAGCATGGAGAACAATGAAGAAAATGCTTCAGACATATTCCATTTTATTCATCCGGATGATGCCAAAGAATTTAAAAATATTCTGGAGCAGGTTTCTTTGAAAGGCGGATTACGTGAACTGCATCATCGGGTAATAACTAAAGCAAAATCACTTCGGCATTTTAGAACTGTCTTTGAGGCAAAATCGGATTATACAGGAAAGAATACCCAAATTCTATGTGCTGCTCTGGATGTAACGGATACCGTTGAATTTGAAGAGAACATAAAGAAACTTAATGAAGATCTGGAAAGACGAGTTGAGGAGCGGACTCAAGAATTGAAGGTGGTAAATCTGGAACTTGAGGCTTTTAGTTACAGCGTTTCCCATGATCTCAGGGCTCCGCTAAGAGCAATTGACGGGTTTGCAAAAATACTGGAACTTGAGTATGGAAGTAAGCTTGACGCAGAAGCTATTCGGTTAATAAAGATCATTCGTAAAAATTCGGATCAGATGAGTGTTCTGGTGGATGATCTGTTGGAATTTGCAAAGACAGCAAAAATAGCTCCTATCATGGAGGAGATATCCATAGAAAGCTTGATAAAGGCCATTTTAAGATCAGAGATAATTGATAAAGATCTGGATGTTGATGTTCAAATTTCTGAGTTGCCTATCATGTTAGGGGATAGAAATTTAATGAAGCAGGTTTGGGTTAATCTTATCAGTAATAGTATTAAATTTACTAAAGGAAAACCGGGGCGATTTATTAAAATTTATGGTTCCGAAACAGAGTCCGAAACATTGTATGTGATCGAAGACAATGGCGTTGGATTCAACGATTCTTATGCAGATAGGATCTTTGATGTTTTTCATCGGTTGCATAGCACAGATGAGTTTCCGGGAACAGGCGTAGGTTTGGCAATAGTACAACGAATAATTCATCGACATGGCGGCAGTATTTCGGCTGAGGGAAAGGAAAGTGAAGGTGCTAAGTTTTATATAACAATTCCAAAGCAGTTTGATGAATAACATTGAAAGAACGGAAGTCGTATTGATTGAAGACAATCCCTATGACGCAGAGCTAGCACTCAGGGCGCTTCATAGCAATTTTTTAAGCCGGGAGGTGCTTTGGATACGGGATGGGCAGGAAGCAGTTGCATACTTGTTTGAAGATGCTAATGAATTAAAACACCGGCAGCTTAAATTGATCCTGCTAGATCTCAAGATTCCCAAAGTTAGTGGGTATGAGATCCTGCTAAAATTGAAGGCTGATCCAATGACCAGTGCTATTCCTGTAGTGGTTTTTTCTTCTTCAGCAGAGGGAAAAGACATAAAAAAATGTAATGAGGCGGGAGCCAATTCTTATTTAGTGAAACCTGTTGGGTTTGAAAGATTTTTAGATACTATAAAAGAAATAGGAACCTATTGGTTAGTTCATAATAGAGTTTGATCTAAGTGCATGATAAAAATATTGATTCTTGAAAATAGAGATGAGGACATTGAATTGATCGAAGATCAGATGCGACGTTCCGGTATTTCGTTTGTTTCTGCCAGTTGTAGTAAGAGGGATGACTATTTCAATAAAATTCACAGTTTTAAGCCTGACATTATTCTATCCGACATTGCTCTACCGGAATACGATGGTTTTGAAGCTTTGAAAGAAACAAAACTTAAGTATCCATCAATTCCGGTCATTATTGTTTCCGGTGTGATCGGTGAAGAGAAGGCTGCAGAGTGTATTCGGTTGGGTGCAAGTTGTTTTGTTTCAAAAAATAATTTGGAAGGAATTCAGGTTGGTATTGAAAGAGCGAGGAAAGATGCCGACATGTTACGAAAAAGCGACGAAGCACAGAAAGCAGCAAAACACAATCAACGATTTCAGGAGGCGATAATTACCTACAGTTTTGATGGAATTATTGTTCTTGATGAATTTGAGAAAATTAAATTTCAAAGTCAGGCAACATCTCGATTGACCGGATACAGTAAATCTAGTCTGAATATGATTAGATTATTTGACCATATTCATCAAGACGATAAACAGGAGTTTGATCTTACTTTCCAAAGAGTAAAACGTATGCCTGGCAGCACCGCAATGTGTAAGGCTAGGTTTCCGCATAAAACTACCGGATGGAGAGTGATTGAATTCGTTATTCAGAATTTAATGGAGGTTGATTTCGTTAATGGGTATGTTATAAATTTCAGAGATATTTCGGAAACGGAACAAGCCTTTAACAAAGTTAGAGATGCAAGGAATAATTATTCAGATCTCTTTATGAATTCGTCTGATCTTCTTTTTGTTCTTGATAATAATCATAAGATCATAGAAAGAAATAATATTGTGATCCATATTTTTGAGAGTGGAAATAAGGAGGTAGTTGGACAAAGTATTTTGGATTTTTCAGATGCTGCTTGTGATCGCGATAAATTTCAAAGCGCGCTTGAAAGATTAGCTGTTACCGGGAAAGAACAAGAGTTAGGCTGGTGGTTTGTCTCCGGTAAGAAAAGCAAATTTCCGGTTGATCTTTTACTGAGCCCCGTTGTGTTTTTTGATAACCCTTGTATCCTTGTAAAGGCCAGAGATATTAGTGATAGATATTTCTCCCGGGAAGCGCTCGAACAATCGGAGCAAAAGTATCGAACCCTTTTTGATAGAAATGTAGCCGGAGTGTTTCGATGCTCTTCAAGTGGAATAGTGTTGGATTGCAATATGTCATTTGCTTCGGGTTTTGATAAAGATCCTATAGGTTCAAATATTAATGAACTATTAACCATTATTGACTCAAAGTCGAATATTACAACTCTGGTAAAAAAAGCTAAGATCATTGAAGAGTTGGAGGCTGAATATATTCACCCTAAAGGTGATCGGATCTCTTTTTTGATCAATCTTTCTTTTGTTGAGAATACCGGTGGTAAGCGCAGCAGTGAAATAGTCGGAACTGCAATTAATATCACTAAAAGAAAGCAGGCTGAATTGCTTACCCTGCATCAAAAAGAAAGGCTTGAAAAGCATATTGTAGATCAAACTTCGCATGAGCTGGAGTTGGAAAAAATAACTCAGGATCTGTTAAGGTATAATAATGAGTTGGAACACTTTGCCTATATCACTTCTCATAATCTTCGCGCTCCGGTTGTCAATATGGTGATGTTGCAAAACTTATACAACTCCAGCCAGCCGGAAGATCCCGAAAATACAGAGATCATGGAAAAGATGAGAACTTCGATCTTGAAATTGAATGAGACGATCTCAGACCTTACAGATGTTGTTGCATTAAAAAAAGATCCCAGAGGTTCGAAGAGTGTTTTTAGTGTTTATACTGCTGTTAAAGATATCCTAAAAAGTATTGAAACTCAAGTGATTAAAGCAGGGGGAAGTGTTAAATTTCAATTTGATAAGAGTTTAAAAATAAATGTAGACAGAAGTCATTTTACCAATATAGTTTTGAATTTACTTACAAACGCAATTCGTTATAAGCATCCGGATAGAGATGTTGTAATTCAGATCTCCGCTTCAAGATCGGATGGTTTTCTGGTTCTTGGTATTAATGACAATGGATTAGGTCTTGATCTGGCAAAAACCGGTGGTAAATTATTTGATCTATATCAACGTTTTCATCCTGAGATTGAAGGCAAAGGACTTGGTTTGTATTTGGTTAAAAGTCAGATCGAAGGTCT
>JBBKWX010000215.1:0-6184 GCA_037969175.1 Bacteroidia bacterium
GCACAGGTCTTTCTAACAGCGACTGGAACTGCAGGAAACCCTATCGTGTTTCAAAAGAGCGGGGCCGGTGCAAATCCTCTGATCACAAGGACAGATGCAGGATCTAATACAACTACTACGGTAGGTGGTTTGGGAGATGCGATCATCCGTATGGATGGAAGTGATTATGTTACTTTCAATGGTATCGATGTTACAGCGTCGCAAAGTACCATTGAATATGGATACTATATAAATAAGCAAAGTGCTACGAATGCTTGTCAGAATGTAACTATCCAAAATGCTGTAATCACTATGAACAAAGCAACGAGTGCCTATGTCATGGGTGTTTATTTAGCAAATGGAACAATAAGTACTTCCAGTGCTACAGGTTATGTTGTAAGTGCCAACAGTGGGAGATCAGAGAACATTACCATTAAAGGTAATACGATCCAGAATGTACATATTGGTATTTATTGTCGTGGTGCAGTTGCTGCTGGATTTTATGACCAAAATGTTGTTATTGGTGCATTAGGTGAAGGTAATACGATCAGGAATTTTGGAGGAGGAAACGTATCCACTACTTATGGAGTTTACTTTATCTACACCCATAATCCACAAGTTGTAGATAATACGATAAATAATGCAAGTGGTGGCAGTCCTCATGCATCTACACTTTATGGAATCTTTTATTCTACAGTAACCGGCGATGTGGTAGGAAGTAATAATACCATCACAATGTCAAACACTGCAACTTCGGCGACTCATTGGATCTATAATGCCGGTACAGTAACATCAAACACTTTTAGTAATAATATGTTTGGCGCAGGTGCATTTGGGTCAACTACAACCAGTCATTTGATCTATGCAAGTTCAGCTACAAATAATGTTACCATTATCAATAATCAAACAGTTGGAACGATAACCAAGACAAGCGCCAGTGGAACTTTTTATTGTTATTATAGTTTTGGAACCCCAACGGGCGGGTTAGAAACTATTACAGACAATAATTTCTCCAACATCAATACTTCTGGAAGCAGTGTTACCGGAGGAATCTATTCTAATACAGCAGTTGGTCAAAGCAGAATTTGTCATTCCAATGTGATATCTAATTGGACTGCAGGAACAGGACAAACTTCTCCATTGTACGTTTTAAGTACACTATCGAATCAGGTTTATAATAATCAAGTTAATAACATTACAGCAGGCGGTACTTTATATGGCTTGTATTTCAGTGGAACTAATCCGACTGTTTACAATAATGAAATCCATACTCTAACCAGTTCGGGAACAATTTTATATGGTTTATGGAATGCCGGAACAGCAAATACTTTATGTTATAATAATAAAGTATATGGTCTTACTAATAATAACAGTGCTTCTACTTCAACAAACCTTTTGACCGGTATCTACATAAGCACAGGTACTAACCAAAATGTATATAATAATCTGGTAGGTAATCTGGAGATGCCTAACTCAATTTCTACAGATGCAATTCGTGGGATCTATGTAAACGTTACTACAGCTTCGTCCAATGTAATAGTATCCTATAATTCGGTTTTTATGAATGCAAGTTCCAGTGGTTCAAACTTTGGAACATCGGGAATTTTCCACACAACCAGTGCGACCGCTACTACAGGTAATTTGACATTGAAAAACAATTTAATTTTCAATTCAAGCACAGCAAATGGAACCGGACTTACTGCAGCTTATCGAAGGACAAATGCTACTGTTGCAAATTATAATGCAAATTCAGATCGCAATATGTTTTGGGCAGGAAACGCGTCCCCAACAAACCTTATATATTCAGATGGTACAAATTCCTATGATCAGCTTGGAGATTATCAGACATTTATAGCAGGACCTGATGGTAATTCAGTAACCGAGGATGTCATGTTTCAATCAACCACCGGTTCTTCGCCTAACTTTTTAAAGTTTGACGAATTCACAGGAAGTGTTTTGGAAAGTGGAGGATTGAATATTGCAGGTATTGATGACGATTATGCAGGAACAACTCGTCAGGGTAATGTTGGTTATACTGGAACAGGATCAGCACCTGATATAGGAGCTTGGGAACTTGAAGGAACCGCTTTGAGTGGGTGTTCTGGTTCACCTTCGGCCTCTAACGCTTTGACCACTAATGCAACACCATGCACAGGAGCGAACTTCACACTTTCTCTTGATCAGGTATTTGGGGTGGGATATGCATTCCAGTGGGAAGAGTCAACAACAGGTCCATTATCCGGATTTAGTCCGATCGGTGGAGCTACTAACTCTTCATATATAGCTAATGCACTACAAACCACCTGGTATCGCAGTGTGGTAACGTGTGTAACCAGTGCACAAAGTACTACTTCAGGTGCTGTGGCAGTTACCATTACTACGCTTAATGGTAACTATACTATTGGCGCTGCAGGAACCTATCTAGATTTTGGTGATGCGATCACAGATCTGAACTGTAAAGGTGCATCCGGGCATGTAACTTTCACAGTTGCTGATGATGAGGTTTTCAGTGGTATCGTTCCTTTGAATTTAACCTATTCAGGTAATCCACTTGCAACGGTCACATTTGTAAGAAGCAATACAGGAACAAATCGTCCGAAGATCCAGAGAAGCGGAACAGCTGCAACCAATGAATACATCATCAAATTGACTGGTGTTGATTATTATACCTTTAATGGTATTGATCTGGAACAAACGGGAAGTGATGCCAATTCTTGGGTTGAATATGGTGTTCATATTCAAAATGCTAGTGCAAGCGATGGAGCCAAGAACAATACATTTAAGAATGGTATCATCACTCTTTCCAATTCAAATGTGAATTCCAAAGGTGTATATATCCAATCTTCACCAACACCAACATCACTTTTAGGTACAAACAGTGATAATAAATTCATAAATACAAGGATATCGAATTCATTTGAAGGATACCGTATAACAGGAGCAACTTCAACCTATATGGATGATGGCAATGAGATCAATAATGAATTTGGTGGATTCAGCGATATTGAGTTTTTAGGTAATGGTTCTGTTGCAGGAAGCGTTTATGGGGTATTTGCAACCTATCAAACAAATCTGTTGATCAATAACACATCAATAGGGAATCTTAATCCGTCAGGAACTTCTCTGGCATATGGATTTACTATGCAGACATCCGCAAACAATTCCGCGACAATTTCAAATAGTTATTTCCATGATATTTCAGGTGTGGGTACTACCTATGGAATTCACGCTTCTGCAGGTGCAACTTTGAATCTCCTGAACAACACAGTGACAGGTATTTCAACAACCGGAGCTACGAGTGCTGTAAGAGGGATACTTCTTACTGCAACAGGATTGAATGCAAATATTGATGGTAACAGAATCTACAATATCAGTTCATCAACCGTTTCTACAGGAACAGCTGCCGGTATTGATGTAGCTACCGGTCTTGTTTACAATATTTCAAATAACATGATCTCTGATCTGAGAGCTCCTGCATCTACTACAACAACAGGGGGTACCAGAGGTATATCCGTTAGCGGTGGCTCAACCGGTGGTGTAGTTAAGATCTATTACAATACAATTGCAATGAGTGATGTTGCCACGGTAGCAGGATACACGAGTGCCGGTATACATAATTCATCGACAACTCCTGCGCTGGATCTGAGAAACAATATTGTTGTAAACAGATCTGATATTTCCGGTGCAGGATTGAGGGTTGCTGCTTTCTGGAAGACTGCTACAACAGATAACGTAGATAATAACAGTGATAATAATTTGTATTACGCAGGTAGCCCGGATGCGAGTCATTTGATCTACTATGATGGTACAAATGCAGCACAATCTGTTTCTGCATATAATTCTCTTGCTGCGATCTCACCGGGAGAAGCACTTTCTCAAACTGAGGATATCCTGTTTGATCCGATCAACAATGGAACTATACGTCCGGATGCAAGCACTGCAACAGTTGCAGAAAGCGGCGGACAAAATATTGCAGGTTACACAATCGATTTTGAAAATGATTCAAGAACAGGTTACCCATTGGGTGGTCAATCTAATGGTGGTGGTTTTGCTCCGGATATGGGAGCGGATGAAGGCGACTTCACGTTCTATGTTCAGCCGGTACCTGATTGTGCTTCTTTGAATTCTCCAGCTGATTTAACAACAAATGTTTGTCAGTATAATTCAGTTGAATTGAAATGGTCGGCTCCAACAGGTGGTGGAACGGTTACAGGTGGTTATGACGTGTATTTTGGTACAAACCCAAGTCCTGCTTTCTTGCTTAATACAAATAATCTGAGCCATACTGTTGCAACTGTAACCGGAAATACAACATATTACTGGCAGGTAGTTCCTAAAGGTAATTCAGGCGATGCTACAGGATGTCCGATCTATTCTTTCACAACATCTAATTCTGAAATTACGGGCGTCACTAACGATACCCGTTGCGGAACAGGAGTTGTTAATCTTGCAGCAAGCAGTACAGCTACTGTAAACTGGTACACAAGTTCAACCGGAGGAAATTCTATATTCACCGGAACCAACTACAGCCCGGTTGTTAATGCATCAACAAACTTTTATGTTGGAGCAAGCCAAGGACTTAATTCCGAAACGGTTGGAAGAAGTGAAACTACTGCAGGAACTTCAGCTACATCAGCGTCAACGTATGGATTGGTATTTAATGCAACTACTCCTATGACCATTGATTATGTGACCATTATTTTAGGTGCTACAACCGGTGGGACTTTAGTCGTGCAAATACGTGATAGTCTTGCTGGAAGTACCGGACCCGGAACAAATATCATTGGATCTGTAAACGTAAGTGTTCCTACAGGTACAATTGGTCAGAGAGTCCAGGTACCAATAGGTTTAAGTGTACCTGCCGGTAATGGTTATCGTTTGTTGGCAATCAGTAGCCCAAGTCTTGTCAGAACAACTACAGGTAGTACGTATCCTTACATATCTTCGGGTGGATCAGTTTCTATCACTTCCGGTTTTATTACTAATTCCGGATCATTAACTTATTACTATTTCTATGATTGGGTAGTGAGTACAATATGTGAATCCCCAAGAACACTTGTTACAGCAACGGTTACACCTGCTGATCCGATCAATGTTACGCCTTCATCAGCTACTATCTGTGATAATACAAGTACTAACCTGACCGCTTCAAGTACTTATGCATACAACTACACATGGAGCCCGGGAACAGGGTTGAATACGACAGTTGGTGCAAGTGTAACAGCAAATCCTGCTACAACTACTACCTATACGGTTACAGGAGATGATGGAGTATGTGCAAATCAACAGACTGTAACGGTTACTGTAAATCCAAGTCCAATAGTTACAGCAATTGCTTCTCAAACTACTATTTGTGCAGGAGCTTCTACTTCTTTGAGTGCTACGGTTAGTGCTGCAACACCTGTAATTCTGTTATCAGAAGGTTTCAATGCGGGATTAGGTGCATGGACGACAGAGAATTTATCTACTTTTAATCCGTCTGCTGCAGAATGGACTCCACAGACAAGTCCTTACCTATACTCTTCGATAAACTACTCAAGCAATGATGCAAGTGTATTTTTGGTAAGTAACAGCGATGCACAGGGTTCAACGGGTTCAACAACTTTAACCCGTCTGACCTCTCCTGCGATCAATTTGTCAGGATATAGTTCTGTAAATCTTAGCTTCTACCATTATTACAGATATAATAATTCACCTGAAACAGCAAAAGTGCTGGTTTCAATTGATGGGGTAGTTTGGACACCAATCCAGACTTACATTACAACTCAAGGTGCACCGACTATATTTGCAAATGCCAATCTGAATTTAAATGCTTATATCGGTAATCCAAGCGTTCAGATTCGTTTTGAATATGATGCAACAGATGATTGGTATTGGATGTTAGATAATGTACTGGTTACCGGAGTTGCTCCTCATACTTTCAGTTGGACATCTAGTCCTGCAGGATTCACTTCTTCAGTACAGAATCCGGGTACAGTATCTCCGGCAGTGAATACTACATATACATTAGAGGTTACCAGCTCACAAGGTTGTATTAAGACTAGCGATGTTGCAGTTACTGTTAATCCATTGCCAACTGCTTCTGTAGGAAGTAATAGTCCGGTATGTGAAGGTGCATCTATCAACCTTACATCTTCAGGTGGAGGAACCTATTCATGGACTGGTCCAAACGGATTTACATCTTCAGCACAAAACCCGGTGATCT
>JBBKWX010000216.1:0-13519 GCA_037969175.1 Bacteroidia bacterium
TTTTCAACAATAATATTCTTCTTTCCCAATCCAAAATAAATTGAATGGATCAAGGCAGGTAATGCAAGGATATAGCAAAGTATGACGGTGTCAAAACGGAAGCCCATAAACAGGGCTTCGGCCAACACTGTATTCGGAATATCCTGAGTAATGTTTGAGGAAATTGTCAGCAAAAATAATCTCGGCAAACTGAAGCAAAGCAAGCCCGCAAGATAAACTCCCAGAAGGTATTGAAATGTATTTGGAAAGGAGCTTTTAGCTTTTTCCATATTAATCAACCGTGGCTATTACCTTTAATTCAATAGCGATAGGTGTAGGCAAACAATTGATCTCGACAGTCGTTCTGCAGGGCTGATTGTCTTTGAAATATTCAGCATACAAACGATTGTAAGTTTTAAAATCATCCTTCATATTCGTGAGAAAAACCGTCACATCCACGATATTATCCCATGATGATCCCGAATCTTCAAGGATATACCGGATATTACGAAACACAGAATGACACTGAGCTTCTATATCGTAGGAAACAATATTTCCGGCTTCATCCAATTCTACTCCGGGAATCTTTTTTGTTCCTCGTTCTCGCGGCCCAACACCCGACAAAAAAAGCAGATTGCCTAATTTTCTTGCATGGGGATATGAACCTACCGGCTCGGGCGCTTTGGATGAATGGATCTTGTCTTCGCTCATTATCAAAAATTATTGCTCAAAGTTAAGGATTGTATCCGAATTCAAGTTTCAATAATGCACTCTCTGCGTTTCCCACTTTTAAATATTAACGCAAAGAAGCAAAAGGTGATTCTTTACTAGATCTAGTTGTAATGAAAAACAGTAGATCCTTCTATAAGCATATTGCAAAGAAGCAAAAACTCAAATACAGTTTTTTGCTTCTTTGCTAAAAGATAACTAGTAATTCACATTCTTAAACAAAAGAAAAGGATGAATAGAATTACTCTTTGCTGCTTTGCGTTAAAACATAAAAAAGGGCAAAGAGAAATTCATCACCCTGCCCTAGTCCTGTGTGTGGACGTTTTATAGACAGCCCGTATCGGCCTTGCTCTTTGGATCGTTATTCGGGAAACAATATCCTGAAGGTAACTTCTCAGGTTGATATCTCATCAATCCCGGATCGTACAATGATTTTTCTACAAATATTGTGATCAGATCGATCTCCTGATTTGAAAGATTCAATGGTTTGAAATAAGTTGAAAGTTGAGATTTAGGAACATTTGGATTCTCCTGAACTGCATTATTTTTATAGACAATCACGTCCCTCACAGATTTCTTGGAAGCTCCATGTCCGTAGTGTCTTGAATCATTTAAATTATACAACTGAGGAACTTTGAACTTGTACATATCTTCAGCTCTGTTGGTAAATCCTCCTCTTCCTTTATGCGCACCATCATTCGGGTTTGAACTGATAACACCATAGGTTCCATTCTTCAGATCTTCCATTCCCAATGCATGAAAATCCATGCTGTTTAAAGCAGGGCCGGTATGACAGGAACCACATTGAGCCTTACCAAAAAACAGCAAAGCACCTTTCTTTTCATCATCACTCATCGCATCATTTTCACCACGTAACCACATCTGGAAAGGAGCCTGATTTGACATCACGGTTCTTTCATAGGCCGCAATGGCAAGACCTGCATTAACATTTGTCATGCGCTGTCCTGCTGCAACATTAGGGAATGCCTGATCAAACAATTGCGGATATCTAGGTAATGAATTTAGATAGGCTGTGTCAATTTTAAGTCTATGCACACCCAGACCTGCAATAGCCTGTGTCTCCAAACCATCAAACCCTAAATTATTAACTTCCTTAGGTGTGCCTGGGGTCCAGCTTGCCTGGGTGCCTACATTCATATGATTGGCTCCAAATTGTCCATTCCATAGTTGATTACGCTGATATGCTCCATTCATTGCCGATGGGGTGCGGATGGGCTGCAAATCTATAGAATCTACCGGATAGGAAGAATCCGCAAAGCGTCCTTCTCCTCGTGCACCAAAACCTAATCCGCCTTCACCAATTCCTTGTGGTAAATTGGCTTGAAATCCAGCCTTGGCATGATGGCATGAAGCACATGAAAACCGATGCATCCCCGTTGGAAGCCTTGGGTTTTCAGCCAAAACAGTTTCATGAAACAGAAAACTGCCCAGTTCAACCTTCGCATTATTTATTGGATTATTTGCATCCTGAGGGATAGCCGAATAATCATTGCTATTTGGCAGGACAAAGAAACTCCTCCCGGCATTGCCTGAAGCGAGTTTCAATGTTCTGTCCAGTTCTATGTCTAATTCACTTTGTAGCGGCTGGTCCTTGGTACAGGAGGCGAGAAAACTAACAGCCAATGCCAGCAAAGCAGGATAAAGATGTTTTTTCACTAGATTGTTTTTTTGAACCCCTTCAATGCTGAGGAGAACAAGTTTAATTGATCAGGATGGCAATTTAAACCATCATTTGCCAATCCGTACTTATTTTTGATGAATGACGAAGGAATCTTGGCGAAACGAGACTATTATTCGGGCAAAAGAAAAAAAAGGCAGGTCCAACATGAACATGTTGCTACCTGCCTTTAATACTGTTTTCCTTAAAATGTTATTTCAAACTGAATCCGCTCTTTCCGATCACAGCTCCATCCGCATAGATCTCCACATTATAATCTCCTTTTGCAAACTCATTCCCTTTTGCCCAAAAGATGCACATATCAGACCTTGTGTTGTCATAATTGATGGTCTCACGAGTGCTATAGAGGGTAGGCTGACCTTTATACATGAAGGTTTCGTTTCCGCCCGACAGCACTGAACCATCCGGACCGATGATACGGATAAAGATATCCTTGCGACTCTTATCTACAACCAGGTTTTCTTCTATCACAAAACAAACCTTGATCTTCTCAACAGAATTAGCACGGTTGGTCTCCAGTTCCTTACCGCTCGACTTAAACTTAACTCCGCTGCTGGTTACTGCATTCGTTTTCAAAATGGATCCAATAGCGACTTTATTAGCCAGCACCACATTTTCCTGACTTAAATTCTGTGTTTTTGATTTCTCTTGACTCAAATTTGTGTTTAATTGCTGATTTTCTCCTTTCAAAGCAACATTCACGGTATGTAATGAATCGATCTGTATCAAATAGATACGATTCAATAACTTTAGTTTTCCCAATTCATTTTTTGCTTTCTTCAGCTGTACAGCATCCCCTGATTTGATCATACGCTGAATCTCTTCAACTTTTGCCTGGATCTCTGCATCCTTCTCACTAAGCTTGGCCTGCATTCCCACATTATCCTGATTGATCTTATCAAATTCCTGTTTTGCCTGATCCAGTTCCTTTTGAAGAGATTCTTTATCCGTGAGGCTCTCATCTAAACTGATCTGTGTCTCGTCAAGGCTCTGTTTTTTGTCAAAAAATTGCCATAACAATAGCGCGTTTACAGCCAACAGAGCTATAATTACCACGATCAGCATCGTGCGTTTTGATCCTTGTTCGTTTGGCTTAGGAGCCTGGGGTTGAAATGAATTTTGTGTGTCCATGTGTTTTTTATACAAGTAGAAACCAACATATAAGCGGTTGCAACCTCTGCAAAATTAGTGTTTTTTTATGGAGGAGTATAGAGGCATTCCAAACTCAGATGCAGAAAATTTCAAAATTTATGTCTTCCATAGGCGATCTGCTTTTCCTTATTTATCCTGCAGTCTGTGCCGGCTGCTCGGGTGAGTTGATGAAAGGAGAGGATACGATCTGTACCCACTGCCGGTTTCATCTTCCCCGAACCAATTATCATCAGTATCCCTCAAACCCTGTCTGCAAGCATTTCTGGGGAAGAGTACAGGTTGAAGCCGCTGCATCATGCTATCATTTTAACCGGGGAGGAATTGTTCAAAATCTGATACATAGATTGAAATACCATGAAAGACCGGATATAGGTGTGGTGCTTGGAAAGATCTACGGACATCAGCTTAAAAAAGAAATCCCCTATAATAAATGTGATCTTATTATTCCTGTACCCTTACATCCCAAAAGGCAAAAAGAAAGAGGCTATAATCAAAGCCTTTGTTTTGCTGAGGGTCTTTCTGCAGCAATGAATATCCCGGTGGATACATCTTTATTGCTCCGGGCCGAAGCAAGCAGTACTCAAACGAGGAAGAATCGTTTTGAACGCTATGAAAACATGAAAAATATCTTCCTTCTGAAAAATGAAAATAAACTTATAAATAAACGGATCTTATTGGTGGATGATGTGATCACAACAGGCGCTACTCTAGAAGGTTGTATCTCCATTTTGAACAAGGTAAATGGTCTTCGTATTTGTGTTGCCAGTATCGCAAGCGCGGATTAGAGCCCCGATAATTTTTTGCATCTTTGCATATAGATGGCAGAATCATTTTTCATAGCACCGGATGTAACAGATAAAAAGGAAAAGTATGAGGCGTTGTTGCCCCAGCTTTTTGCCTTATTGGAAGGTGAGAATGACCTCATTGCAAACATGGCCAATGCTGTTGCTGCCTTGCATCAGGGTATGAATTTTTTCTGGACCGGCTTTTACCGGGTTGATGGAGAAGAGCTGGTTTTGGGTCCGTTTCAGGGGCCCGTTGCCTGCACCCGTATCAAAAAAGGCAAAGGTGTTTGCGGTGCTTCCTGGGAGAAAAAACAAACGATCATAGTTGATGATGTGGATCAGTTTCCCGGACATATTGCTTGTAGCTCAGATTCAAGATCTGAAATTGTGATTCCTTTTTTTATTGGGGATGATGTTGTTTTGATATTGGATGTTGATTCGGATAAATTGAATTGTTTTGATGAGACGGATCAATATTTTCTCGAAAAAATTGCAAATCATTTTTCCAAATTTATTCAGCATTGAATATGAGATTTGGACCCTGGATTTTTGTTTGTTTAATACTGCTTTCTGCCTGCGCAACAGTCGTTGCTCCGAGTGGAGGAGAAGTAGATGCGATTCCTCCTGTTGTGAAACAGATGGATCCGCCGAATGAAACAACAAATTTTAATGCAAAGGCTATACATTTTCAATTTGATGAATACATTCAGTTAAAAGAAAATGGAAATCAGATAATCATAAGTCCCCCGATAGAATCAAGAGAGTTTATTCTGAAAAAGAAAAGATTAACCCTGGTTTTACCGGATGATCTAAAATCGAACACTACGTACAGTATACAATTTGGAAATTCGATCTCTGATAATACAGAAGGAAATGTACTGGATACATTTACCTATGTTTTCTCAACAGGATCATATCTCGATTCACTGACCATAAACGGAGAGATCACGGATGCCCTCAGCAATTCTGTTTCTGAGGCGGTTGTGGTGATGCTTTATAAAGATATTTCGGATTCCCTTCCTTATAAAAAGAAACCGGATTATTTCACAAAAACAGATGCAAGCGGAGCATTTGCTTTAAGTAATCTGAGTCCCGGGAAATACAGGCTCTTTGCATTGAAAGATGAAAATAAAAATTTCATTTTTGATCCACATGGTGAAGCGATTGCTTATAGCGATGTATTGATAGATGCAGGAGAAGAAACGAATATTAAACTTAGATTATTTAAAGAGTTACCTGTAAAAGCTGTTGTAGAAAAATCCGTTTCTCAAAGACCTGCGAGGTTGCAGATAGCTTTCAATAGATCCATTGATTCATTAAGTATACTGGATCTAAAAACAGGAAATCAATTAGAGAATATTGCATTGAAAGAATGGAACCTTGGCAGAGATACTGTCTACGTTTGGCTTGCTGATACGCTTAGAGATACATTGCATCTCCAGCTTAAATCAAATTCGGTGATCATTGATACGATACATGTGTCGATGAGTGCACCTTTGAAAGTAAATCAGGGACGTGATCAGGGCGTACGAAGTACCGGAGATGTTCTGAATGTTGGAAGGGGTATAGAACTGGATCCGGGAAAACCATTGATTCTGAAAACAGCTAACCCGATACGCGTTATAGATACTACACAAATTTCGTTAAAAGTTGATTCCGTAGATGTGCCATCCTGGCAACTTGGCGATGGAAAAGGGAATGAGATAAGAATTATGTATTCCGCAGAGGAGGGGAAGACTTACCAGCTGTGTTTTTTCCCGGGAGCCTGGCAAGACATTTATGGAAAGAATAATGATACGCTTTGTGTCGATTTCAGAGTGAAGTCAGCTCGGGAAAATGGAAATCTGAATATTCATTTTAAACTTCCTACAGGATCTCAACAAATGATCTTGCAAATCTTGAATTCAAAGGATATCATGATTGCTTCCGAATTAGTGAGCCAGAATTCAGATGTCAATTTTAATTACATTCCGCCCGGAGAGTATAAGCTGAGAGTTGTTGATGATGCCAATAAAAATGATCGCTACGATACAGGTAATTGGATGAATAAAACTCAGCCTGAGAATATTATTTATTATAAGGAGAAAATTACAATTCGTGCTAACTGGGATATTGAGATCTCCTGGGATCCTTCAAGCGATGTTCTTAAATGAGAAGAATAGCATTTGTAATTAATCCGGTTTCGGGTGCTCAAAAAGCAATGACGGTATGGAGAAAGATCGAGGCATCGGGCATGCTTACCGGAATAGAACATGAAGTGCATTTTACGGGATGGCCCGGACATGCTTCCCTGCTCACACGACAGGCTATGGAGGAAGGAATTAAAAGGATCATTGTGGTGGGTGGCGATGGTACATTGAATGAATGTATCAATGGATACATGATGTGTGATGAAAGTTTGAGAATGAATTCTGATATCGGATTGGTACCGCATGGAACAGGAAGTGATTGGGCCAAGCATCACGGAATTTCAGGAAATACACTTGCTGCTTTAAAGTTCTGTCTTGATTCTGAGCCCGTCTTGCATGATGTGGGTGAGGTAAGGTATAGCAGACAAGGTGGCTTACGTTCAAGATATTTTCTTAATATTTCTACCTGTGGTTTTGGAGCCGTAGCGGCTGAAACTGCAAATGTATATAAGAGTAAAGGTAAAGGTGGGAAACTGGTTTATATTAAAGCTGTGTTGAAGCATTTATTCAGTTTTGAAAGTAAAACGATAACGATTAATTTAGATGGGAATGAGATTACTGAAAAAACGTTTTTAGTAGCAACAGGCATTTGCAGTTCCAATGGCGCCGGTCTGAAACTCTGTCCGGGAGCGGTTTCCGATGACGGGTATTTTTATGTTACGCATGTAGGTGATATCCGTGTTTGGGAAGTATTGATAAATATTTTCGGTTTATTCAATGGTAAATTTATCAAGCATCCCAAAGTGAGTATTCATAAAGTGCAACACCTAACTGTCTCTACCGGAAACAATGAAATCGATATAGAAGTAGATGGTGAATATCTGGGGAAGGGAGATTTTGAATATCGTATGCATCCCGGGAAACTGAGGGTGTTGGTAGCAAAATGATTCTTTTTTTTTAACGCAAAGAAGCAAAGAGATTTTCAAATTATTTTATCAGAAAAATAAAACTCTTTGATAACGAAAAAGCCCTTTTGCAAAGAAGCAAAAAAACTAGAATGGTCTTTGCTGCATCTCTGCGTATTCTGCGGGAAAAAAGAAGGTCATCTATTTGTAAATACTTTAGATATATATGATAATCGAATCCAGACAATTATGATTGGAAATCAGTAATTAAATTCTGTGATTTTAGTGTTTTTGTTATTTAGTGTTCCTTTTTATTCATACAGAATTTAATATCTTCATACAGAAAGAAAATTATGCTATTCCTAGCCTCCAATATTGATATACCCTTATTGCCCGATATCGTTTTGATATTGGGACTGTCTGTATTGGTTGTGCTTTTTTCGCAAAGGTTGAAAATGCCCACCATACTGGGTTTTCTGCTTACCGGGATTCTAGCCGGTCCCCACGCCCTTAGCTTAATATCGAATGTTGCTGATGTAGAAGTTCTGGCAGAAATTGGAGTCATACTTTTATTGTTCACCATAGGTCTCGAGTTTTCACTTTCCGGATTGGCATCGATCAAGAAAGCTGTCATGATTGGAGGAGGATTACAGGTCCTGTTTACTACGATCGCTGTTTGGTTTCTGGCAAGACAGTTTGGATTCTCTCATCCGGAATCTGTTTTTTTGGGTTTCTTATTCTCGCTTTCCAGTACAGCCATCGTATTGAAATTATTACAATCAAGGGGTGAGATCGATTCACCTCATGGAAGAAATATTCTTGCGGTTTTAATATTTCAGGATATCATTGTTGTTCCCATGATGTTGTTTACGCCTCTACTTACAGGCGAATCACAAGACCTTGGGTATATGCTGTTGATCCTTGCTCTTAAAGCTATTGGAGTTATTGCTGCAGTGATCATTCTAGCTCGATATGTTGTCCCGAAACTGCTGCATCTCATAGCAAGATCCAAGAGTAAAGAACTGTTTATTCTTAGCGTTGTAGTGATCTGTTTTGCCGTAGCCTGGATGACGGCCAGCATCGGCCTATCTCTTGCATTAGGCGCCTTCCTTGCCGGACTCATCATCTCCGAATCAGAATATAGTCACCAGGCGGTCGGCAATATTTTGCCTTTCCATGAGATCTTTACCAGCTTCTTTTTTGTGTCTATCGGAATGCTGTTGGATACTTCTTTTCTGATCCAGCATTTTGGAATTATTCTCTTGCTTGTCATTGCAACTTTTTTTCTAAAAACAATAATGGCATCCATTGCGGCCTTTATATTGAACATTCCAATTCGCACAGTTCTGATGGTAGGACTGGGTCTTGCGCAGGTAGGTGAATTTTCATTTATACTTTCCGGAACTGGATTGGAAAGTGGAATCCTTCAAGCAGAAACCTATCAATATTTCTTAGCGGTTTCCATTCTCACCATGGCAGCCACTCCTTTTATTCTCAACAACTCCCATTCCATCAGCAATTTTATTCTCCGAACTCCTGTACCAAAAGGGTTTAAAATCAGGATGGCGAGAAGGGAATTAGCGGGACTTGGAGGTAAACCCAGGAAATCAATTTTGAAGGATCATCTTATCATTGTAGGCTTTGGCATCAATGGGCGTAACCTTGCAAGAGCCGCAAGCAAAACCGGAATCCCTTACGTCATCCTCGATCTGAATGCAGATACCATTGCCAGGGAAAAACTAAATTTTCCAATTCATTATGGCGATGCAGTGCATGCTCCGGTACTCGAACATTTTCATATTCATCAGGCCCGGGTTGTAGTAATTGCTATTTCAGATCCCGTAAGTACACGGAGGATCATAGCTAATATCCGATCTATCTCTAACACGGTTTATATCATCGTTCGTACACGTTATGTACTGGAGATGGGACAACTTATCAAACTCGGTGCAAACGAAGTGATACCGGAAGAATTTGAAACATCAGTAGAGATCTTTACCCGCGTACTTTCAAAATATATGGTGCCTCGTGACGAGATAGATAATTTTGTTTCTGAAGTAAGATCCGATGGATATGAAATGTTTAGAAGCATGTCGGGTGGCAAAGCAAATATCCCCGATGTGATAAACAATTTAAGTGGTTTTGATATTGTATCCATCCGCATTCCGGAAGGAAGTAATGCCGCCGGGATCACTTTGGCAGCTGCAGCAGTGAGATCAAAATACGGTGTTACCATACTTACGATCAAAGATCCCGAAGGTGTGATGCATCATCCATATCCCGAATCTACAATTGATGTAGGATCAATTTTAATTACCTTTGGCGAACCAGCAGGCATCAGTCTGTTTGATAAATTTATAAGGGAATAATTCTCTTTTTTCATCACATTCATGCTTGATACCATTCAGAAGGAACAGTTCCGGAAGACCTATAAACTTGCCTATCCGGTTGCGCTGTCCCAGTTAGGACATATCGCTACAGGTGTTGCTGATAGCATAATGGTTGGACAGTTAGGTTCCACACCGCTTGCGGCAGCTTCACTTGCAAACAGTGTGCTCTCAGTGATCATGGTGGCCGGTTTAGGTGTGAGCTTTGGTATTACTCCCATGATCGCATCTGCCGATGGAAAGAATGATCTTACGACTGTTGGAAAGATCTTCAATAACGGTACTGCGGTCATCATGATCACTGCGATCCTCATCACGATCTTTCTTTATAATCTCAGCCCGGTACTTAGTATACTTGATCAACCTAAAGATGTAGTAACGCTTTCATTGCCCTATTACCACATCGTATTATTGAGCATGATACCTATCATGTATTTCCAATCCTTCAAACAATTTGCTGAAGGTTTGTCACATACTAAACAAGCTATGGTGATAAGTCTTTCCGCAAATCTGCTAAATATTATTCTGAATTATATTCTGATCTATGGTAAATTGGGTTTTGCTCCGATGGGCCTTACAGGAGCCGGAATTGCTACGTTGATCTCAAGGATATTGATGGCTGTAGCTATGCGCATCTATGTTCAAAATTCAAAGATTTACAAACCCTATTTACGTCCATTCCGATTTAAGAATTTAGATAAACCTATGATGTGGAAGATCTGGAAGATCGGTATTCCTATTGGGTTTCAATTTACATTTGAAGTTGCGGCATTTGCCTTTGCTGCCATCATGATGGGATGGATGGGTGCGAAACAATTAGCTGCACATCAGATCGCTTTATCTATGGCAGCCGTTACATATATGCTTGCAAGCGGGATCTCTTCTGCTGCTACAGTTCGGGTTGGAAATGCGCTTGGAAGAAATGACAGGGAAGGAATAAAACACGCAGGACATAGTGCTTATATGTTGGCCTTGATCCTGATGGCAACTTCAGCATTGATATTTATTTTTGGAAATAAGATCTTGCCCGGATTTTATATTGATGAGTTGGATGTGATAGATCTGGCTTCTTCACTCTTGATCATTGCTGCATTATTTCAGCTGTCTGATGGTACCCAGGTAGTGGGGCTTGGCGCATTACGCGGTTTAAGTGATGTTAAAGTTCCAACCATAATTACATTTGTTGCCTATTGGGTCATCGGTTTGCCATTGGCTTATTTTCTGGCATTCTACACTACGCTCGGACCATTAGGTATTTGGCTCGGACTACTTGTCGGACTTACAGTTTCAGCCATTTTCTTATTCCGTAGATTTGAAAAACTAAGATTGATAATTAAATTGGAAGATCACCATGCAGCATGAAAAACTTTCTTTGATCCGTGCAGAATTAAAAAGACGCACACCTTCCGAACTTGCTGAGATCAGCCTGTCACTTGCCAGATTGAAAACGGAGAACAAAGAAATGCTTTCGTATTTGCTATTTGAATCGCACGACCCGCTTGCGTTTGCAGAGAAAATAAAAATTGAGATGGATGTTTTTTTTGATGAATTATCTGCACATCCTTATTATGCAACCAAGAATCTTCGCAAGATCATGCGACTCATTGGAAAGTATTCGCGTTTTTCAAAATACCCCAGAGGGGAAGCGGAGTTATTCCATCATTTTGTAATACGTTTTTTAGAAAAGGCGGATACCCTCGGTTATCATAAACCCTTGCAGGGAATTATTTTCAGAGCGTTGAAAAAAGCAAAAACGCTGATCACAAAACTGCATGAAGATCTGCGTTACGACTTGGGTAAGGAGCAGTCTAAACTGGTAGCCGAACTAGAAAGTAAAATAAAGAAATGGGATAACGAGAAGCTCCCTTTGCAAATGTTACTACCTTAAATTAAGGTTGCAAAGGAATACTTTTCAGCGTTTGTGAACGCTCAGAATACTTGCTTGCCATGGCAATATTACCTGCAAGTTTATACGCTCTTCCTAAAGTATCGCAAGCTGTATAGGATGTTGGATATTTCTCGATATTGATCTGAAGTACACGAATAGCATCTTCATATCTTCTCTTGCTCATCAATTGAACTCCCAAACGATTCAGGTGTTCTTCTCCATCAGGAAACAGCAAGGCCATTGAGTTTCTGGGCGAATTCATTTCACGAGATGCTATGATGTTTATTTCTTTCTGAATAACATTTATTTGTTTTACAAAATGTTCAGCAGGGATGATACCATCAATGAGATCTGTCTCATAGTTCCTGATACAAACATTTAAGTATCCTGCCGGATCAAATGGGAATTGCTGATTTCGCTTATAACGCAGATACATGCGATCGCCTTGATTCAGGAAAACAGTATCGTTTTCAGCATTGATCAAACGATCATAATTTATCAAACTTGCCAATGCGATCTGAGAATAATTCTGGCTTTCATTCTTGAATGTACCGGCTTGTGTTACCCAAATAGTACGGATCAGATCCATTCCTCCTTCTTGAGGATTGATGGCATTGAGAACTGCAGCTACATTTCCTGCCCCTGCATGATAGGCATGAAGCACAAGCAAACGGAACCAAAGATCTGTTTCTTTATAGGCTATGTTTCTTTCATTCAGCATTCTTCTTACAGAAGGGACGCAAACACCGCCCACAAAACGTGCACTTGCTCTGGCAGATAAACTCAAGTCGGCCCGCTGATCCACTTTAGTGTTTACGATCAAACCATATTTACGTGCAACGGCAGGCATCAATTGAAATGGACCATAAGCACCAACACTTGATTTAGCTTTGAATTTCCCTGGACTTTCTATCAATATGATGGTTTGTGCGAACCAGGGATCTGTTCCTTCGTTTTCGAAAACCTGAACAGCTGTAGATATTGTTCCAAGAGTTTTTTTGATCTCGTAAAATTCTTTTTTGCCTGAAGTAACATTCAGTTGTGTTCCATGCTCCAAGCCATACATTCTGTTGATACTGTCCTTATAAACTGTTTTCTCTTCCTCGGTTTGTCTCTTCCAGGCAGTCGCACTTACTCTCAGTAAAATTCTACGTGTAGCTGCAACATTGATCAGCATGCTGTCAGGACTAAGATTTAAGACCTCCTGCCAAAAACGGGGTTGAGCTAATGTATCCCATCCTGCTTGAGCCAACTCAACTTGATTTACGAAACGAATTCTGGAAGTATCCCTGTAATTAACCAGGACTTTTTCAGCTAATAATGAACTGTTTCCAACAGTTGCACTCGCTGAATAAGGATTCAGGCTGAGTGAGATGATACAGGATAATATGAAAGTTCTTAAATTCATGCTTGGGGAATACGTGGCTTAGTACGGGATTAATGTCAACGAAGTTACAGAAGCCTTATTACAGGCTCATCCCTAATTCATGTGAATCTCGAGAACTTATACACAGAGTAATTAACATTTTGAAGTAGGATAATTATGCATACACAACAGAAAATCGAAGGTGAGCAAATAGCAATCGCTGTATACAGACCTTTGAATGGCAAGAGTATAGAGTTGTTGAATATCGTAAAGGAGCATCATTCCCGTCTCGATGCAGAGGGGCTGGTAACAGACCGCAAGCCATTAATTTTACGTGCTGCTGACGGAACATTGATCGAGATCTTCGGCTGGAAATCCGTAAAAGCAATAGAAGATGCACATCAAAATGCCAAGGTCATGGAGATGTGGGAAGAGTTCAGTGCTGTTTGTACCTACCATCCGCTGATAGATCTTGAAGAAAGCAAGGAGCTGTTTGCTGG
>JBBKWX010000217.1:0-3070 GCA_037969175.1 Bacteroidia bacterium
TTTTCATGGAGCTCACTAGCTTTTGCTCAAGATGGAAACATGCCGAACCCGGCTAAGAACTTTATAGTTGTGTACAGCCTTGGCTCTTCTTGGGATAAGGATAAACCTGCACATGAACAAAAGTATTTTAATGAACATTCGGCTCATTTGAGTGCATTGAGAAAGTCAAGACAAATTGAACTGGGTGGCCGCTATGGCGAGCTCGGAATGATCATCCTAAAAGTAAAAGATGAAGCAGAGGCAGAGTCTTTGATCATGAATGATGTGGCCATCAAGAATAAATTATTCAAAGCCGAGATAAGAGAGTTTAATACATTCTACAAGGGCTGTGTAAAGTGATCTTTATTCTTCTGTGCCCCAATACTTCGCTTATTCGTCAAGCTAAAAAATTAAATAAAACCACGAAGAGCACGTAGGTCACGAGTTTCACTAAGATGTCTTTATGAGAATTTCACCTCTAATTCGATGTTATTTATTTTTGGCGTGTTCTTGTCTACCAGCTGGCAGGTACTATATTTTGATCAAATTCACTACAAAATAAAAAAAACAATAAAGCTGTGGAATATACATTTATTCGTTAGTGCAACTAAGTGCACTTGTGTTAGTGGTAAAAAAACATAATACTTGAGAAAAAGAACTGTTATCAATACTCTGTATGGCAAGCCATGGGCTTACAATTTTATACAGAATTGATAAAATTATCTTGACGCGTATGCGAATCCTCGGGGTAGTTTTTCCTTGTTCCTTTTCTTATAACACAAAAGCATTTATATTGACCCTGTAATATTTCATTGAATCAGCATCCTCAGTGGATTTGTTACTAAAAAATGAAGGTCAAAAATCCAAACCTGAACCTTTCTCGTATGTGTTTATTATTAATCATAAACCATACAATCATGAAAACTAAAAACTCAATTTTATGGATGACAATTGCCTGTGCATCCTTAGCTATTTTTACAACATCCTGTACAAAAGAGGATGCTCTGCTAGCCCCTTCAGGTTCTGAAGTCAACAACTATAATGTTAAAGCACCACCTTCTCCTAAGAGTACGGTTTTCTATGCCCTTACGGATGCAAATGAACTTATAAAGTATTCTTCCGGGAATCCTTTATCAGAGTTGGGCAATGTAAACATCACAGGCCTTTTATCATCAACTGAAAAAATTCTTGCAATAGATTTTCGTCCTGCCACAGGTCAACTTTATGGAGTTAGTGATGCAAGCATGATATATGTTATTAATCAAAACACAGGCGTAGCATCAGCAACATCTATGACGCCTTTTAGTCCTTCTATTAATGGTAGTCAGGTTGGTTTCGATTTCAACCCTACCGTAGATAGAATCCGATTGGTAACTAATACCGGGCAAGATCTTCGTCTGAATCCTGAAACAGGAATGGTTGTTTCTGTCGATGGAAATATTAATCCAGCAGGATCAGTAATTACTGCTGTAGCTTATACAAACAGTTTTGCTGGTACCACCACCACAACATTATATGATATTGATGTGGAAAATGATATGCTTTTTATTCAAAGCCCTCCAAATGCCGGCACTTTGGTCCCCGTTGGTCAACTGGGAATTCAGGCTATTGGAGAATCAGGGTTTGATATTTCACCTGATAATTCTGTAGCAATAGCAGCAATCTATGGTCGTGGGTTTGAAGAAGACCAGCTTGAAGCATCAAATGGTAACAAATACAGTTTCTACTATATTAATCTTTCAACAGGTGAAGCAAAAAATGCTGGTAAAACGAATCGTCAGATCACGGGTGTTTCCATTCCAACAAATCCTGTAGCATATGCAGTTGATGCATCAAACAATCTGATGATATTTGATCCAACTTCATCAGGTACGATCGTAACTAAATCCATTACCGGTTTACAAACTTCTGAAATGATAGTTGGCATCGACATGCGTCCGGCCACGGGTCAGTTGTATGCCCTAGGAAATAGCAGTAGGATATATGCAGTAAATATGGCTAACGGAGCCGCTACAGTTATTGGTGGTGGATCTTTTTCACCGGCACTTTCCGGAACTTCTTTTGGTTTTGATTTTAATCCAACAGTTGATCGGATCCGAGTGGTAAGTAATACCGGACAAAATCTAAGATTGCATCCTACTACCGGAGCCGTTGCAGTTGTAGATCCAGATCTCAATCCGGGCACACCATCGGTTGATGGAGCAGCATATACGAACAGTTTTCCGGGAGCAACCACCACTACTTTATATGATATTGATTATGCAAGTGATCTGCTTTATATGCAAAATCCCGCCAATGCAGGAACTCTCGTCAATGGCATGCCATTGGGCATAAATGTTTCCGAAGGAAGTGGATTTGATATTGGTGGTAGAAGTAACACTGCATGGGGTATTTTTACAGTGAATGGTAGCAATGGAGTGTATTCTGTCAATCTCAATACAGGCGCGGCTTCCAAAGCCATGACTTTCCCTTCTAATGTTAAAGGTTTTTCTCTTGGTCTAGGCTTTTAATATTGCTTTTGATTTTGTTTTTATTTTTTTGAAAGAGAGCCTCGTCATTGCGGCTCTCTTTCATTTTTGTTAACTTGATCATGCGAATTATATTAGTAACAGAGCGAAGTATATCAGGTTTGATTTCCGGGATATGTTTCTATATTCAAATGCATGCAAAAATAGAATTCGAATCTCGCATAATTTTCTCCGTGTTTTTAGTGTTTCAGATATTCGGTGTTCCAATTTTTTTAACATTCGTCATCAATTCTAATTTCTAATTCCTCATTTCTCATTCCAAATTTAATTCCTCATTTCTCATTCCAAATTTCTAATTTTTTCTTCCCTACATTTGCAGCTTAAAGAATCCCTCCCATGTACCGTTTATTCACTATCATCGCTTGCCTTGCATCTATCACTGTTTCAGCTCAATCACTGCCTATGCAATGGGCCAAGACTTTTGCCGCTCAGGGCAGAGTTTCTGATCGTATAGCTGCCATGACTACCGATGCTGCAGGTAATGTATATGTTGCAGGATATGCCGGTGCTCATCATGGTGCTGCGGATGCTTTCGCTATGAAACGTAATCTTCAGGGAGATAC
>JBBKWX010000218.1:0-3057 GCA_037969175.1 Bacteroidia bacterium
CCGAAAAGTGCAGGAGCAACATTGTCTGCATGACCATGTCCGCAAGCTACTGCCTCTCCTTGTATAGCAAAAGGCAATAGTTCTTGCTTGGTCAATGGACGATCCAGAAGTTCATTCAATGCGAATATTCCGGCCACTGCACTGGCTGCACTTGAACCCAAACCACTACCCAAGGGCATTTTCTTCTTTAGTCGGATATCCACCCCGATCTTTTCCATGTTTAATGCTTCAAGCATATTTATTACACAGGAACTGACTGTATTCTTTTTTGGATCAAGGGGCAATTTCCCTTCATCGCCTTCTATAGATATTATTTTTACTCCGGCATCATTTCTTAATTCCATGATGATTTCATCACCCGGATCATTCACAGCAAAACCAAGAATGTCGAAACCGCAAACTACGTTTGCAACGGTGGCCGGAGAAAATACGTGTATACTTTTCATCATTTCCCGGCCCCCACTTTTACAAGATCTGCAAATACGCCTGCAGCAGTAACAGCTGCTCCGGCACCGGGACCTTTTACAACCATTTGCGTTTCGTTATATCTATCGGTAGTAAATGCAATGATATTATCACTTCCGGAAAGCGAATAGAATGGATGATCCGGACTAACGGATTGTAACGAAATTTCAACTTTTCCATTTTCCATTTTACCAATATATCTCAAGACTTTCCCGGAAGCAGCTGCATCATTCTTGAGTTTTTCAAAATGATCGTTTGAATTTTTCAGCTCATCATAAAATCCATCTACGCTTGTGGCATTCGCGCAGTTGTCCGGAATGATCTTGCCCAGCTCTACATCTGCAGCTTCCATCTCCAATCCGGTGCTTCTGGCCAGGATCAACATCTTGCGCATAAAATCAATTCCTCCCAAATCATCCCTTGGATCAGGCTCTGTATATCCTTTTTCCTGTGCTGTCTTTACTATATCATGGAAATTCGCATCGCCAATAAAATTATTGAAGATATATGAAATGGTTCCTGAAAGAATTGCTTCAATTTTTAATATTTTATCTCCGCTTATGATCAGATCATTTAAGGTTTTTATTATCGGTAAACCTGCACCCACATTGGTCTCATAATAAAAATCAACACCACGTTTTTGTGCTGTGGATCTGAGTTCAGCAAACTGCGAGTATGCACCGGAGTTTGCAATCTTATTGCAGGTAACTACGGATATATTTGAATCAAACGCTCTTTTGTAATATGCAGAAGGATCCTTACTGGCTGTATTGTCTATAAAAACGCAGTTAGGTAAATTTAACTGCTCCATGGTAGAAACAAACTTTTCCAGATCTGATTTTTCTTCAGAATCATTCAGTTGCACTTTCCAATTTTTCAGATCGATACCTTCTATATCTATGATCATTTTTTTTGTATTTAATAAACCCAAGACTTTGATGTTTATTAAATTATTCTTCGCAAGATATCCGCTATGATCATTTATTTGAGATAAGAGTTCTGTTCCGATTTTACCTACACCAACAATAAATACGTTAAGCGTTTTTTGCAGTTCAGAAAAGAAAGCATCATGAACAGCATTCAATGCTTTTTTTAGATCATATTGATTGATGATAACGGAAATATTATACTCGGAAGATCCTTGAGCAATAGCAACCACATTTACACCATTTCTTCCCAAGGCACTAAATAGTTTGCCTGAAATGCCAGGTGTTTGTTTCATGTTTTCACCAACAATCGCAAGTACGGAAAGGTTCTCTTCGATCTTTACCGGATCAAGTTTTCCGGCTTCCAGTTCAAGTTCAAATTCTTGCTGGATAAGTGCTTTGGCTTTTTTTGCATCATCGGGATTTACTGCAAATGTGATAGAATGCTCAGAGGAAGATTGTGTGATGAGGATCACATTTACCTGATCACGTGAAAGCAATGAAAAGAGTCTTCCGCTGAATCCTGCTTTACCAACCATGCCACTTCCTACGAGGTTTAGAATACTCACATTCCTGACAGATGAAATTCCTTTGATAGATGTATTGGAAGATTTAATTGTATGCTTAATAAATGTTCCTTCAAATTCCGGTTCAAAAGTATTCTTAATCAGGATAGGTATTCTTTTTACCAGAGCCGGGATCATAGTTGGCGGATAGATTACTTTTGCTCCAAAAAAAGAAAGCTCCATGGCTTCAGTATAAGAAAGTTCATCCATTGAGAATGCCTTCTTTACCAGTTTGGGATCAGCAGTCATGATGCCATTCACATCTGTCCATAACTCTATCCGGCTTGCATTTATAGCAGCTCCAATTATGGCTGCTGTATAATCGCTGCCACCTCTTCCCAATGTAGTTATCTGCCCTTTTTCGTTGCCGGAAATAAATCCGGTAGCCACTACTAATTCATCCGCATTTTGATTAAAATATTCATTCAGTAATTTATCCGTTTTTTCAAAATCTACTTTTGCATTTCCGAATGTACTATCTGTTTTTATAAAATATGATGTATCCATAAATTCAGTCTTTGAATTTATGGATCTAAGAATTCTGCTAATGATAAAAGCACTGCATTTTTCACCGTAGCTCATTACAAGATCTCTTGTTTTCGGACTAAGTTCCTTTAAAGTAGAGATACTGTGAAAAATGTTTTTGAGTTCCTGAAAGTAATTCTCCAGTTGGGCGTTTACTTCTTTTTGTAATCCGGAATTAACAAGATCGACAGCCAGATCATAATGTCTCTTTTCAAGAGCTGATAATTGCGATTCGTAATTTTTATTTCCTATAGCACTTTCTGCAATTTCAAGTAGGGTATTTGTAACCCCTCCCATAGCTGAAACTACAACTACGATCTTGTTTTTGTTTTCAATTTCAGATCCTACAATAGACATGACAGCTCTTAGAGCGTCTGAATTCGCAACTGATGTCCCCCCGAATTTTAGAATCTTCATATTTCATTTTTATCAGACCTTTTCCATGTGAAGAATTTCAGATCTTTGCCAGCTCTCAGGATCCATACTATGCTTCATGAAAATGATGCGTTAAACTAATACATGTCTGGGTATTATATTTGATTTTTTTTTGCTTTAACCAAAGCTAAGCTTTCAGA
>JBBKWX010000219.1:0-19831 GCA_037969175.1 Bacteroidia bacterium
TACTATCGTGATAAGGAATCATTGCTGTCAGGAATCGGTTATCACAAAAAAAGGCATATGCATTTTTCGCACTGACATGCCGGTTTTCCTTTATTTTGTAGTTGATCTATTCAAAATATAATGTCTACTAGATGGTGAACAAGGAGACACACACAAAAACAACTTCAAATTAGAAGTGATATTCTCATAAAATAATCTTAGTGAAACTTGTGACCTACGTGTACTTCGTGGTTTTTTCTATTTTTTTAGCTTGACGCGTATGCGAAACTACCGGGGTTCTTCTAACCTGTCCTTTGGTAAAACGGGTAGTTCGTGTACAATCGTGAAAAGGAATCATTGTTGTCCGGAATAAATTTTAGTTTTTTATTTAAGGCTTTTTTTTAACCACAGGGACCTCAGAGTTATACTTCCAAATTGATCTAGGCTCTTTTGATCTGATTTCATTTTCATATAAAACCACGGGTATACAGAGAAAAAAGAGATCGAATACTAAATAAAGTCCATTGAAAGAAAATTTCTCTTCAATCTCTGAGAACTCTGTATAAATCTCTGAGGCCTCTGTGGTAAAAATAGCACAGATTCCCCTTGTAGCTAAGTACATATGATGCAATTAGACAGGATTAGAAACCTGATTCCGGACAACATTGAAAAGGAATTAAGAATTATAATACATTTGCATCCAACCAAAGCATAGAACTATTTCTTGCATTTTACTAAGCCTTCCGCATTGAAAACCTCAAACGATACGAATAAGATTGATGCAGACGAGGTAGACTATTTATATAAAAGTCAATCTCAAATACCTGATTCGGGCATGGGACTATTTACTGCAATAGATATATTTGAAGACGAAATTATTGCAGTTTTTAAAGGAGAAATATTAACAGCTACACAAGCAAACAAGCGAGCTGCAGAAGGGAATAACAAATACTTTATTATTCTGTTGGATGGAAGCATACTTGACTCTATGCATGCAAAATGTTTTGCTAAATATGCAAATGATGCTTTAGGGTCAAAAAATACCAGCTTTAAAAATAATACCCGAATTACACTAGATGATGATAATAATGTATGCATTGAAGCTACTAGAAAAATAATTGCCGGTGAAGAATTGTTTTGCAGTTATGGCAAAAGCTATTGGAAGATGCATGGCTAAATTCTGAATTTCTTAAACGTTATTATCAGTTTACAAGAAATGATAAAAGCTTTGAGTTATAGATCATAACAAGATCCAGTGTAAAGACAAGCAGGGCTGATCTATATTTTGGATTGGGGAAAACTATATTCTCAAAAGAAAATTTAAACCATCTTACAGAAATTAGATACAGATAAATCGAGTACTATATACATCGGGTTTCAGAACTTGGCTTTAGAAATAAAATAAAAGCCGACCAACACAAATATTTCTACTTTTAAATAAATCTAAATTGAATAAGGCTTGGTTTTACACAAGTCTTCACGAGAATGATGCTATGTAGATAAGAAAAGACTAAATTCGGTAAGATAAAAAACGATCATTCATGCTCCAAAATCTGAAAGTAAAAAATCGACTGACGCGACAACACACGCAGGAATATCGTAAGAGCTTTGCTCTCAATCGTAATTCTGCCGGATTCAGTGTGGAAATGAAGGAATATATTTATACCCTAATATGCGATCGTGTAGACGGCCCATATGTGTTTGATATTGACGGCCACAAATATATTGATCTTACGATGGGATTCGGATCCGTCTTGTTCGGACATAATTATGCTCCTGTACGCAAAGCCATTGAAATACAATTAGCAAAAAGTTGGTCTGTTGGTCCTGTTTCACCATTGGCAGGTATGCTTTCAAAAGAGATCTCAAAAGCTACCGGCGTTGAAAGGGTTGCATTTTTTAACTCAGGAACAGAAGCAGTAATGGTAGCTTTACGAATTGCTAAAGCTGTTACCCGAAAGAAATATTTCGTTTTTTTCAAAGGCTCCTACCATGGCACTTTTGATCCTCTACTTACTTTGAAGAACGATCCTGTTACTCATCTGGCTAAAGAAATTGTTCCGGGAGTAACACAAAACATATTGAATGAGTCTTACCTTTTGGATTATGGTTCCGAAGAGTCTTTGGAATTTATTAAAAAACATGCAGATGATATAGCGGCTGTTCTCACAGAGCCGGTTCAAAGCAGAAATCCATCTTTTCAACCCCGGGAATATTTACAAGAACTCAGAGCATTAACAACAAAAAATAATATCGCTTTGATTTTTGATGAAGTTATTACAGGCTTCAGAATAGATGTTGGCGGTAGTCAGAAATATTTTAATGTGATTGCAGATATTGTAACCTACGGGAAAGTGATTGGGGGCGGGCTTCCTATTGGTATTGTTGCCGGCAAGTCAAAATTCCTGGATGCTACAGATGGCGGCTACTGGCAGTTTGGTGATGATTCTGTACCTTTAGTAAAATCAACTTTCGTTGCAGGCACATTTTGCCATCACCCACTTGCTATGACAGCATCACTTAAAACATTAGAGATATTAAATCAATCAAACGGAAACCTGCTAAATGATCTGAATAAAACTACTGAAGAATTTTGCTTAAGGCTAAATAGTTTTTTTGATACAAATGGATATCGACTTTCTGTAAGTCATTTTGGATCCTTACTTCGGTTTAACACACCGGGAAAATTGAACTTACTATATTACCAGTTATTGCTAAACGGTGTTTATATATGGGAAGGCAGAAACTGTTTTCTTTCTCTTGCACATACTCCTGAAGTGATTGCTGTATTGGAAGAAAAAATAAAACTAAGTTGTTTACAGTTGGAAGAACAAGGTATAATGAAAAGGATATCATCAAACAAACCAATTAATTAAAACCATACAAGCAGGATGAATAAAAAACTAATTCTTACAGAAGAAGAATATAGCATTTGGCGGTATGAAGGAATTCCCAATGAAGCTTTAGAATTTTTAGATAGTATTGCATGGGGCAATGAAGGAGCTGTATATGAACATAAGAACACAGAAGAACATATCCGTTTGCTTCACCGTCCAACATTGATGGCCATACATGAAAATGAAAAAATTCAGGGCACTGCAGTTTTCTGTAACACACCAGTATCCGTAGGAAGGGCAGAATTTAATTGTTATTACATCCGCTATTTCGCTTCATCCAAAGAAATAAGAGGTAAAGGTGTCATGAAAAAATATGGCATTAAAGTGATGGAATCCGTAAGGGATAATGAAACAGAAAAAACTGTTTTCTTTGCTTGTGTAGAAAAAGGAAATAGGGCTTCATACAAGGCAGTTGAGAGTGCCGGATATGATAACATTGGAATGATAAAAACAAATGGATTCAGTCGTTATTTTCCGAAAGAAAATAAAAATTTGGAACGTGTTACAAGCGATATTGTTCGCAAAGAAGTACTTGCATTATTAAAAAAGCAGTATGAAGAGCATGCGCTGGTACAATTCAATTCTATCTTTCTTCATGATAATTATTATGTCATTCGGGAAAACGGCGAAATCGTAGCCGGATGCAAGTATGACAGAGTACATTGGGTCATCAACAAAATGCCAGGGTTCATGGGCAAGATAATTATGAATGTGGTACCATTGGTACCTGTTTTGAACAAGCTCTTTAATCCGAAACGATTTGAATTTTTAGCATTTGAAGGCATTTTTGTAAGGCCAGGTTATGAAAATAAATTGATGGGCTTGTTTGAAGGACTGTTGGCCAAAGAGAAATTAAAATCTTCCATTTACTGGATGGGAGCAACTTGTCCGGTTCGTAAAAGAATTCTGGAGAATGGTAAAACCGGACTGATCCATTCATTTATTAAGGACTCGGATGTTTTTATCCTGGCATCATTTCATGATCTAAATGAAGAGGAAATATTAGACTTCAAATCAAGACCTCTTTTTGCATCGGGGTTTGATTATACATAAAGCCAAAATTTAACTCATTGAATTTCTTTGATTCCATATTAGCTTTAATAATCAATATAAAAAGCAAACCGCTTACCTATATGCTGGCTAATCCAATAGCCTGCCAGGAAAGGCTTATGTTTCAATTAGTCAATTCTGCAAAAAATACCCAATTCGGAAAAGACCATTCTTTTTCTGAGATCCATTCTTATGACGATTATAAAAACCGGGTTCCGCTCCGTAGCTATGAAGATCTGCTTCCATATATCGAAAAAGTAAAACTAGGAAAGCCTAACATTCTTTGGAATGGAAAGCCCGCTTTTATTGGCAAATCATCCGGCACAAGCAGCCCTTTCAAATTTATCCCTGTAACAAAAGAATCACTACGGAACCAACTGGTAGCTCCACAATATGCTGCGTTGAACTATGCCTATCAGTATAAAAACTATTCTTTTTTAAAAGGAAATATTTTACTGTTCTCAGACGGACATTTTTTTGAAAGATTAAACGGGATACGGGTTGCCCCTATCTCAACAATAGCCAATGCCTCTGTGCCTCCATTATATAAACTTTTACGCTTGCCATCCGACCATATCAATGCTATACCCGTATATGAAAAAAGGATAGAAGCTATGATACAGGCATCCATAAAGAAAGATATAAGAACCATAGTTGCGATGCCTGTTTGGTTACTTATTTTTTTGCGAGCATTGAAAAAAAATACCGGGAAAACTTTTAAAGAACTATTTCCGAATTTTAAAGTCTTGTTTTTAAGCGGCATGAATTACGAGCCATATTTACCGGAGATAAAAAAATATATCAACATGCCCTTTGATGTACTGGAAACCTATCCTTCAACAGAAGGGTTCATCGCATTTCAAAATAGCATTGAAGAAAGAGGCATGCAATTGGTGTTGAATAATGGGATCTTTTTCGAGTTCGTTACGTTATCTGAATTAGGTCAAATAAATGCCAAAAGAGTTTCGCTGAAAGATGTAAAATGCGGAGTTACTTATGCCTTGGTTCTTAATACCAATGCAGGCTTATGGGGTTACATTATAGGAGATACGGTAAGGTTTAAGACCGTTTTTCCGCACCGAATCGAAATCACAGGTCGAATAACACAATACATCTCAGCATTCGGCGAACATGTAACTGTAGAAGAAACCGACCAGTCTATTGCTGAAACGGCCGCAGTACACCAAGTTTCAATTGTAGAATATACGGTTGCACCAAATATAAAATCAGATGGAACAATTCCATATCATGAATGGTTTATAGAATTCGGACAACTACCTGATGATATTGATGCATTTTCAAAATGTCTACAGGATAAAATCTGTCGACGAAATTATTCATACAATGATGCAGTAGAGAAAAAAGCTATAGACCATTTAAAAATCACATTAGTTGAATCAGGTGGGTTTGAAAAATATCTTTCAGAGTCCGGGAAAACAGGATGGCAACAGAAGATCCCCCATCTAAAAAACGATTATGAATTTGCCGGACAACTAAAACAAATATTATCGATATAGTATGCATCAGCTGGAAAAAATAATGGAATTAGTAATAAAGCCAATCGGTGATACTCCGATCCATAATTGCATGCTATATGTAAAAGATCAAATGAAGGGATTGAATTTCTCCTCAGCTAAAGGTTTGACCGGAGAATCCGGTGAAGCTATTTCTGCAGGCCATAGCTTCAGGACCGGCAGCATTTCGAAGCTTTTTACTGCCACAATTATTCTTCAATTCGCCGAAGAAGGATTGCTAAAAACAGAGGATCTTTATTTTAGTCTGATCAATGAAGACAGCAAGAAAATTCTATCCGGATTGCATTTATTCAATGGGGGTGATTATTCTTCAGCTATCAGCGTGCATCATTTGCTATGTCACAGTTCAGGCCTCCTTGATTATTATTCGGAAGATGAAAGGTTTTTGAATTTTGTAATGGAGCATCCTTTACAATCATGGAACTGGAAGTTGGTAATGGAGAAATATTTTGAATTTGGGCTACATGAAAAGCCCGCATTTAACCCGGGTCATGGGTTTCATTATGCCGATACAAACTATTTACTACTTGCTGTATTGATAGAACAAATAACCGGAAAATCACTTCATCAGGTTTACAAAGAAAAAATAGTTTCTCCCCTTGGGCTTACAAACACCTACCTGGAATTTTTCGAGATCCCTGAAGAGATTAAACCTGTTGTATATCCATTTTATGGAATCCATTCTCTTGAAAATATAAATACCTCATTTGATTGGGGTGGCGGTGGACTGATCTCAACTATGCAGGACCTCGATTTATTTATCCGTGGCTTGATGAAAGGTGTTTTATTTAAATACTCCGAAACACTGGAACTGATGCTGAAGGTAAATGAATATGCTTCATCTGATAAAGAAAATACAAGAGCTGTTTTGTATGGCTTAGGAATCCAAAAGAAAGATTTTCCCGGGTTTTCATTTTATGGTCACAACAGTGCCTATGGATCAATGATTTATTATGAACCGGAAAAAGACATCAGCATTATTCTTTCATTGAATCAGATCAATGCTATGCATAAGGCAGAATGGATGTTAAATAAAATAATACTTGAACTCGAAACTTGAAAGTCTAAAAAGGAAAGAAATTATATTATCCGACAGACAACAAAAGTTGATTGCGAAAATTTGAAATGACAGACAAATCAAAATACATTACAGCTACCGCGGTAGTTTTTTTCTGTAAATTGGTCTGTGAAAACTGAATCACAATGCAAAGCACTGACAAAAGAACTTCCCAAAACAAACTTTCACTTTCTAAATCCCTGTCCAGATTTAGCATTATCTTCTTGCTTATTGCTTTGCCTTTAGAAGCAGTATCTCAAGGATGCTGGACAGCAGTGGCGAGTATGCCACAAGCGCGCTACAATCTTGTTTCCTTTGCTATTGGAGATACGGGATATGTTATAACAGGGCAATCGAGTGGTGGAACATTTCGCGGTGAGTTTTTTAAATACGATCCCAGCCTGAATCTTTGGACACAGTTAGCCAACTTCCCGGGTACTGCAAGAACGGGTGCTGTTGGCTTTAGCGTAAACGGCAAAGGCTATGTAGGAACAGGCAGAGACGTTGCAGGCAACACCAACCAATTTTGGGAATATGACCCCATAGCTAACCTCTGGACACAGAAGGCAAATTATCCGGGTGGAAATCGTGAAGGTTGTACAGGCTTTTCAGTTGGAAACAAAGGCTATGTTGGCATGGGACTTAATGGGACAGCCAAAACGGATTTTTATGAATACGACCCGCTTACAAATGTGTGGACACAAAAAGCAAATTTTCCTGTAGCTGCCGGGCGACATGGGGCTGTTGGTTTTGCTATTGGCAGCAAAGGATATGTTGGGACAGGCAACTATAGCGGGTTTACCAGAACCAAGGATTTTTGGGAGTTTGATCCGGCAACGAATACCTGGCTGCAATTAGCCGATGTACCCGGCCCGGAAAGAGCTTATGCAGTAGGGTTTTCCGTATTGGGAATTGGCTATATCGGTACCGGAAATCAATATTCGGATTTCTACAGCTATGATGTAAGTAGCAATACCTGGTCTACAATTACAGATTATGGTCCGGGTAAAAGAGAGAAAGCCGCATGTTTTGTAGTGAACGATATTGCCTATGTTGGCAGTGGATTTTACCTCTCCATAAAATCGGATTGGTGGAAACTGGATCCCGCATCTTTCAAAACTGAAACACCTGTTATCGGATGTGATAGTGTGCTTTTTGAATCCACTTTCTATACTTCATCAACCACGATAGTCACCGTTGTTCCCGGTGTTACTGCCAACGGTTGCGACAGTATTTATAAACAGCCTATCATCATCAATAATTCTACATCTGTTTTGCTGCCTACAATTGCTATGTGCGATAGTGCAATATTTTTAGGAATGTATTATAATAATGATACAACTTTGGTACAAAATCTTTTCAGCTTAGTGACAGGTTGCGACTCCACAGTAACAGTTAGTTTGATCGTGTATCCATCTTTATCAGGATCAGAAACATCCACCATTTGTAATAACGGAAGTGTGGTAGTAAACGGAACAATTTTCAATGCAGGCAATCCAAGTGGAACTGTAGTATTTTCAAATGTTAGTCCTTTTGGTTGTGATTCAATTGTAACAGTAAACTTGAATGTTCTTCCTATGCTAAGCGGAAGCATAAACCAAACTATTTGTAACGGAGATAGTATCGTGGTGAACGGAACAACATACAATGCATCTAATCCCAATGGTACTGAAGTATTTTCAAATATTGGTCCGAATGCTTGTGATTCAACAGTTGTAATTAATCTTACGATAAACCCGGTAGATACTTCAGTAAATACAAATCAAAATATTATCACAGCCAATGCAAGTGGAGCAATATACCAATGGTTGGATTGTGATAATAACTATACAGAAATTGCAGGTGAAACTTCACAATCATACACGGCATTAGCAAACGGAAATTTTGCAGTAATGGTCACCGAGAATAATTGTAGCGATACTTCCAACTGTGTAAACATAACAGGAATTGGTGTTGAGGAGTTGTCGCATAGATTTAGCATATACATCTACCCTAACCCCAGCAAAGGATCTTTCTTTGTTAATTTAGGCTCTGAAGGAGAGCTGAAAACTATTGAAGTATTGAACCTGCTTGGGGAGATAATCGATGTAAAACAAACTACAAATGCTATCACAGAGATTGATATTAAAGATGGGAAAGGTGTGTTTTTAATACGATGTAAATTGCAGGGCATTGTTGTAGTAAGTCGTATTGTTACATTGTAGGTTTGTTTATGATAATCTTGACTGAGCTTAAATCGTCTACTATTCCAACCATCTAGAAATCATATTTTTAAATTAGATATTCCCTTAGGCTGAATATAATTTTCTTTCATATTTTGTTTTGTTAGTTATCCTAACTATATTTGTTCCGACAACATTGTCTTACAATATAAATTCATAATAATGAAAAAATCTGTTTTCTATCACGCGGGTTGTCCTGTTTGCATAAGCGCAGAACATGACATCGTAAATCTTTTAGGATCTGACAAAGTGGAAGTAGTTCACCTTGGCAATGACAAATCAAGAATAAAAGAAGCAGAAATGGCAGGTGTAAAATCTGTTCCTGCATTATCAACTCCAAACGGAAATGTATTGCACATCAACTTTGGTGCTTCTATGGCAGATCTTAAGGGTTAAGTAATATGCCCCACTTGGTTAATATAAATGCCAGGTGGGGCATTTTAAATTAAAATGGATGAAAAATATTATTTCACTAGCACTTATAGGACTATCTTTAACAATAGCTTCTTTTGGTCAACGTATTTTACAAGCAAAAAAACAAGATAAAATGCAAGTAACAGTTTGGGACACTTATGTAATAAAACAAGATGGAACGGTAATGCACTTTGACATCATAGCTCCGGAAACAGAAAAAGATACTGCTGTAATACATAATTACGGAAAGGCATATTTGAAAAATAAAGGGCAGGAAGGACAGTCATTGACAGCAAAAGAATGCAGGAGATGCCATGTAAGAGATCTTCAGGCACAATGGGAAGCAGACATTAATCGACAGGGCTACTATATTTTAGAAATGGAAAATTGCGAATAATGAAAAAGTCAGCATTTGATCTGGAACATCAAAATTCAAGCATTGAAAGCAAAATTGTTGCTTCTCTAGAAAGAGTTTCACAAGCATTCAGAGTATTGCTATGGAATGAGAGCAAAGAGTTTTCGCTAAGCCCGATACAGGTTCAGGTGCTGATATTCTTGTTGCATCACTCTGACCAAAAAAGAAAGGTGAGTTATTTGGCTGAGGAGTTCAATATGACTAAGGCAACCATTAGCGATACTATAAAAACACTTGAGCAAAAACATCTTATCAAGAAAACATACGAACCACAGGATACGAGAAGTTACATTATTCACCTAACTAAAAAAGGAAAAGACCTTGCTGAGCAAACATCTTCGTTTGCAAAACAAATACAAATCCCAATTGATAAATTACATTCCGACGATAAAGAAAATCTACTTTTAAGTTTGCTGGATATCATTCATCATTTGAATAAATCAGGAGTTATTACCATACAAAGAATGTGTTTTACTTGCCAATTTTATAAATCAACAAAAAACGGGAAAGAACATTTTTGTGGGCTCTTAAATACCAAACTTGCAGACACGGAATTGCGCATTGATTGTGCAGAGCATAAGCAAAAGATAGCAGAATGACAGGAACAGTATCATGTAGCATCGGTTTGATGTGAAAATATATTGACACTAAATATACTAAGTGAAAAGAATATATAAGCAGATTACATTATACCTCAGCTATTAGCATATGAAACTAATAATAAATTTGCTGTTTGTTTTTTGTTTCTCTTTGAATACACAAGGCCAAACTTATACAAGAAAGTCGGGCGAAAGTATAGACTCACTTGTTGGAAGAACTATAGATAAGAATTCTTTTACATGCGGAGTTTATGAGTATTCTTTAGATGCCTCTTCAGTCATTACTTATTTCCAGGTTAGAAACTCAAAGGAAATAGACAATGAAAATTTATATTACGGTGAAACAAGCACAATGCTTAATGTGTTGTATTCGTCTGATAAGATAAACTATTCAAAATACTTGATTGACACGGTGGGGGTATCTAATCCATGCTGGGCACCTGTTATAGCAGACTCAATTCTTTTCATTAATATTGATAATGATTCAAATAAGGAAATGTGTCTAATTTTATATCACAATCCTTACTGTGATGCATTTATCCCATTTGTACAAATTATGTTCTTTGACGATTTAGAAAGTTTTCCAAAATTGAAAAACATTAATCAACTGGCATCTTTGAATTTTCAAATTCATGAATTACCTATATCGGGTAAATCTGAAATTAAATCAAAAATAATATCAACCTTAAAAGAAAAGGGAGTGCTAAATGAATAAGATGATCAAACTATTTCTGCGATTTGCAATCTCAGCGGGATTCATTTCAGCAATTGCAGATCGGTTCGGATTATGGAGCCCGGAAATTTCGGTATGGGGAAACTGGGCTAATTTTTTAGATTATACCCAGGTGATAAATCCCTGGCTTCCAGATTCAGCAATACCCGCATTGGGATTTATAGCCACGGCTGCTGAACTAATTTTTGCTCTTTGTCTACTTGTTGGTTTTAAAACTGAATTTGTAGCAAAACTGAGTGGAATATTATTGTTACTATTTGCACTCTCCATGACTTTTTCAACAGGAATTAAAGGTGCCCTTGACTTCTCTGTGTATGCAGCATCTGCAGCAGCTTTTGCATTAAGTCTTATGAAAGAAAAACATTATGAAATAGATACCCTGATTTGAAATACGATTTATTAATAATGATTTTTCCGATTGCATTATTGCACAAGCTAGCATAAACAATGATAGTAAGTACACTTGCAATTTTTGAACTAAGAACAGCAATAAGACAAGTTAGTTAAACATTTAGGAATGGATAACTTATATCTATTCAAACCAGGAACAACTGAATAAAATGAAGCAGCTACTAATTTTATTATTGATGAGTTTTCACATTATTGCCTATGCACAATCAGATAGTTTGAAAATCTTCCGAAACCATGGCTCGGATTATACCCAGACTATTTATCCCAAAAATGATAGTTTGACCTATAATCAATATGTGGGAGAAACAATAGCCGGTTTTACTCTTGCAGATGGATGGAGGCGAGATACGATCAACGGAGGGTTCAATAAAGAATTTTATGATAGCCCTTATGTTTCATCTTTAAGACTTGAAAAAAAAACAAGGAAAAGAAATGGTAACCTATAAGTATGAAAAGGCAAACTGTTCAATGGGAATCTGCAGGATACTTTAACTGTTAGTTTTACCCCCAATAAAATAAGAGGTTATTTGTATGGTAAACCTTATTATGAATCAAAAGACATAACCTTAATTTTTAGAGCGAATTGTATCAATGGTATTTTGCATGGAAAAGGTATCCTTGTTTGGCTTGTACCGCAATATGGAATTTACAATAACTTACCCCTATCAGAATGCCAATTTGAAAATGGGGAGATCGTAGGAGTTTGTATGCACTGGAATCTAAACTCCATTGACTATGAAATTAATAATGGAAAGATCAAAAGTCTGGAAGCTAAAAATGATTATTTTGGACTTAGAAAGCTTATGGAACTAACTGAAATGACTTATATAAAAGGCCGATCAGACTGGACTATTCAAACCACAACTAATAGAGACGGTAAAAAAGAAACATCAAAACAAAAGAGCTAATTTGTGAAATTAGAATTTCAATAATGAAAAAGACCCTTTTAACAACCTTAGCATTTATCATGACATTTGCTCTTGGCTTTGCATTTAAGTCAGTCACCATGCATGATGGTAATGATCAACAATCTGTAAAAAAGGTTACCGGTATAGGTGGCATTTTTTTCAAATGCAAAGAGCCTGCAAAAATGAGAGCATGGTATGAAAAGCATCTTGGCGTCAATACTAACCCCTATGGGGCTGTATTTGAGTGGTATCAAGGTGCAGACTCAACAAAAAAAGGATTTACACAATGGAGTCCGTTTAATGAAAAGACAAAGTACTTTGAACCTTCAACAAAGGATTATATGATAAATTACAGAGTTGAAGATCTGGAAGCTTTGGTTGCTGAGTTGAGAACTAATGAAGTGGTCATATTAGATACGATTGCAATCTATGATTATGGTAAATTCGTCCATATTCTTGACATGGAAGGAAACAAACTGGAACTATGGGAACCCAATGATATAGAATATGAAAAATTAGGAAAGCAGCTTGGAAGTAAAACAACAAAATAATAAATCATACTCATGACAACCACACAAAAGCCCTTACCACTTTGGATACTCATCGTATCCGGACTTATTGCTTTGATGGAAATCATGGTTAGTATAGCTATACACTTTTCACCACAATCGGTATTAGAGACCCTTGATCTTAATGCAAAAGGAGTCGACTATTTAATTGACATGTGGGCTACCCGACAATTTGCCCTTGGTTTTATATTTGCATTTGCTACATTAAAGAAATCAATTCCTATGCTGACCATTGCATATCTATTTTTTCTGGTCATGTTTGTCGGCGACTTCTTTATTGGAATTTCACAAAATGAAAATTCACTTATCATAAGTTCTTTAGTAATGTGTGCTATATCTTCTGTGTTGATATTTGTTTTAAACAAAAGAACATAAGTTTGAGTTTTAAAATTTTTTTGATGGTAAAAATATCAATCATTGATGATCTCTATTTTACTTTTCCGATCGGGATCATAGGTATAGACAATTTAGAAATAAATACAGGAAGAATTACCTGCTATGCACACACTAATCTAAAACAAATCTTCAACCCTAAACTTCCCAATATATAAACACTGTGCAATTGACCAGAAATTTATTGACATTAATGATCGCCTTGTCCGCTTTCCATTTTGCAAACGCACAGTCAACTATTGTCTTTGCTGACAGTATTAGAAAGCTATACAATATACCTGAACTAGGGTATGCAGTAGTTTCTTCAACAGAGGTTCTGGAATTGGCTACAATTGGCGTTAAAAAAGTAAACACAACGCTTGCTGCAGAAGCAGACGACAAATTCAGAATTGGCTCTAATACAAAAGCTATAACCGGTTTTATTGCCGCAGAACTTGTAAGGCAGAAGAAAATTAACTGGGATACAAAGTTCTTTGATCTATTTCCTGAACTCAAGGCAAAAAGCAATCGGAGCTATCACAATTTAACATTGTTAAACCTACTTAGCTTTCGAACAAAACTATATCCTTATACCTATACTTATAGTGAGCCTACGCAGGAACAATTCCCCGGTAGCTATGAAGATCAACGGTATCAATTTACAGCCTGGTTCTTCCGGCAAAAACCGATCAAGAGTAAAAAGAGTATCAATTTTTCAAATTTAGGTTATATAGCTGCCGGAGAAATGCTTGAAAAGGTTTCGGGTAAATCTTACAAGGATCTGGTAAAGGAATTGGGTTTTCAATTGGGGATAAACTTTGGTTTTGGCAATCCGAATTCAATTGATACGCTACAGCCATGGGGACATGACAAAGACTTAAACCCGGAAGTCCCGTTTAACAATTATAAACTTGAATGGCTTTTAGCTGCCGGTAACATAAATGTTAGCTTGCCGGATTATGTCAAATTTATTCAACTTCAACTTATTGGATTATCCGGAAGATCTGAGTTCTTAACAAAAGAAGAATTTAACTTTCTGCACTTCGGTTTGGAAAGATTTTCTGTAGGTTGGTTTTCGTTGATTGACGATAACAATCAAAGCTACTCCTACAACATTGGAAACCCCGGGACATTCTTAAGCAAGGTATATATATTTAATGAACAGGACAGGGCATATATACTTTTCTCCAATGCACAAACAACCGACGCAGACAGCGGATTAGATGTTTTATTTGAAGAACTCAAAAAAAAATACAAGAACCGTTTTTGACTGACTGAAAATGTCTAACATTGTTTTATCAAAGTGCAAGCCGGAAACGACAAAAAAAAAAGCATGCTATTTAAAAGCTTCAGTTAAAATTAAATGTGGCGACTACGCAAAAACTAGATGATAAAAAAATTTACTTTATTAACTTTTGCATTTATTTTATTTGGCGGGTATGCAATATCTCAAGTGCTGGTTAAAGACATTAGACCCGGATCCTACGGGTCAGGAGCATCCAGATTTACTTCTGTCAATAGTATTTTGTTTTTTGCTGCTGACACATCTATAACTGGAAATAATCCCCAATTGTGGAAATCAGATGGAACATCATTAGGCACTTCTTTGGTATCAGAAAAAATATTGTCTGTAAGTGGTGCATCACTCGGTATGGTAAGTATGGGTGGATATTTATATTATGCAGCATATGATATTAATCTTGGACTAGAGTTACATAAAACGGATGGGACTATATCAGGTACTACACTTATAAAGGATATAATGGCTAATAATAGCCCCGGCTTTAAACATTCAACCCCTCAAAATCTATTTGTATTTGATGGAGCCGTATACTTTTCAGCTGATGATGGTATTAACGGGCGTGAATTATGGAAAAGTGATGGTACGAATGCAGGCACTGTAATGGTAAAAGATATACGTCCGGGCCAATATGGTTCCATAGATAGCCCATATTTTACAAACTTTGCCGTATTGAACAATATGTTATATTTCGCTGCATGGGATGGTTCATCCGGTGGTGTCCACGAATTATGGAAAACTGACGGAACAGGAGCCGGCACAGTAATAGTACAAACTTCGAATCCCGGTAATATTGGACGGTATCCCCGAAACTTGTTTGAATTTAATGGCAATCTGTTCTTTTATGCCAGCGACCAAAATGGTATTGTCGGGAGGGAGCTATACAAATCTAATGGGACTAGCGCAGGAACAATACTTTTAAAAGATATTAATACAGGCAATTATCAATCATCAGATCCATCAGAATTTGTGATAGCTAATAATATTTTGTTCTTCACAGCTTCTGTTAATGCCAACGGTAAAGAGTTGTGGAAAACGGATGGAACAGAAGCGGGAACCGTCATGGTGAAGGATATTCTTCCCGGTACTTCAAGCGGTTTGTATGATAATAAAAGTTATTTAACGAGCTTAAATAATAAGGTATATTTCCGAGCCTATGATACAATGTATGGACTTTGGAAAAGTGATGGAACAAGCAATGGGACAGTAATGGTAAAAGCAATAGAGGTAGGTAGCAGTTCTTCATCCGGTGAATCCTTATGTGAATTGAATGGTTCAATCTATTTTAAAGCCGGCGCAGTTGGTAACGGTACTATTGGTGCTGAATTATGGAAAAGCGATGGTACTCTGGCTGGAACAGTATTGGTAAAGGATATTTATCCAGGGCCTTCCAGTTCATCACCCGGTAACCTTATTAATCATCAAAACATTTTATTTTTTAGTGCAAACGATGGTATCAATGGAGGAGAATTATGGAAATATGTTGGAACTATAGCAGGGATAAATGAAACGTATAAAAGTTCATATGTCACTATTTATCCAAACCCATCAAATGGTATTTTTCAATTGAACTTTGATGATCTACAATCAATGAAAGGAGTATTAGAAATTTACAATTTGCTTGGAGAAAATGTTTATACAGAATCAAACATTCAACAACATATGCAAATAGACCTATCTGCTTTATCAAAAGGTATCTATTCTGTCAGTGTTAAGATTAATAACGGGACAAATACTTATATTCAAAAAATTGCGATCCAGTAATAATTTTAAATGATCCGCAGCTAAAAAACAAGTGAGTGTATTAATTTTATAGTGCACTCACTTGTTAAACATGTTGGAGGTAACCCACAATGTGCAGACTCTGGTTAATCTGGCTAATTGCATTCGATTAAGATTAACCTATGCGAATGACAGCAAAGCCAAAGAGTGGAAACAGAGCATAACTATAGCTGATTTACAAACCAATGAGTGCCCTAGAGTATGAGACTTTGGACATTGAGACAATTACAAACAGCTAAAACCACTTGAAATATTCGGTAAAACAATTAAACCATTTAATTTTCAAGTCACATCTCACTATAAAAATCAATGAAACACTTTTGTGATTAGTTATATGATAGTTATAAAATCAAAACCCTTAATTCGGGGAATGGGGTTTAGCATGATTAAATTAAAACAATGCAAATAATTGATAATGTATTAATTAAGATTCTTAACTCATACTTCAGTTAATTTAAAAACGTAGTCTCCCCTTACTCATTTCTTGCTAAAATCCTTCCAAATTACAAGATCCTGATTCATATAAATGTGTGAATTATGTAAGTTTTAAAATTTATTATGCAAAGTTTTGATTAAAAAAGGTCTCTCCTTTGTACTGTGGAACATTAACCACACACATTCCGTCAATTTCGGAAATTCAAAACAACACAATATGAAAAAATTAATTACCGCTTCACTAATTTGCTTTACTGCATTTAGTTTTAGCAGCTCTGCACAGGGAACTTCCTCGGGTGAAAAATTTGGCAATACCTTGAATTTAGGTCTTGGTGTCGGAGGTTATTACGGATATTATGGATATTATGGCAACTCATTGCCTGTATTCAATCTGAATTATGAATTTGATGTAGCCAAGGATTTTACCCTTGCTCCATTTGTTAGTTTCTCTTCCTACACACGTAGCTACTATTGGGGAAACAAGAATTATCCTGATCGTTACTATAACTATCGCGAAACTGTAATTCCTATCGGTATGAAAGGCACATACTATTTTGATGATTTGCTTGATGCCAATTCTAAATGGGATTTCTATCTCGCAGGTTCATTAGGCTATGTAATCATAAACTCGAGATGGGACAATGATTACTATGGCGATAAAGGTTATTTCAGACATGGAAATTCCTTGTTTCTAGATCTGCACATAGGCACAGAATACCATTTCAATAAAAATCTGGGAGCCTTTCTTGATCTTTCCACAGGAGTTTCTACGCTTGGTCTAGCCATACATTAATGTTTCTATGTCATTTGATACGGGAGAAGTACTAGCTAAGGTCATTCTCACGCATCAAATCACATATCCTATAGATAAGGTCTGGATTGTCACTAGCTGAATTTAGAATATATTCTGTTTAAGGTGTTGAAGTTGAGAGGGTAGAAATCACTCAACAATTAAGCACTATTGAAACTGAAGATCTCATTTCGGGAATGTATTTCTACAAGCTGATCAATGATGGCAAGGTTGTTCAATCGGACAAACTGGTTTCAGCAAAATAAACATTCATTCAAAACTCCTGCTTTCTGATTGCTAAGCAATTGGAATGCAGGAGTTTTTCACTTTACATACATTCCTAACGCAATTATCAAAGTATCTATTCCAATGTCAACGATGCATTCAATAAAAATATTTAGATTTCAGATAGTGGGATAATATTCTTCAATATAGATCTCTTTTTCGAAAGCAAAGTAGTATGCAAAAAGAGACTCGTTTCTGCGTTTTAAAGCGTAAATTACAGGGGATAGGAAAATAAAAATCTGTTCCATTGATTATAGCACGTGATGTTCATCTTGTTTATACAGAGTTTTTGTTATGCCATAGTGTGAATTATGCAATTCTATTCTAAAATTGTGCAACAATCCGGACTAGCAAGGCATTACTTTTATGGATAAATATTTATTCTGAAATACAAAATCAACATGAGTAATAGTAAAGTAAATGAAGGTTGGAAGGATACGAAAGAAAAAATAAAAAGAAAATTTTCAATGCTCTCTGTAAGCGATCAATTCCTAATTGAAGGACGAAAAGAGGAAGTATTAACCCGGCTACAGCTTAAGTTGGGAATATCAAGAGAACAGCTACAGAAAATTATTTCTGATCTGTAATTCAGGTATATCAAGCTAAATTTATTAATATTAAATTCCAGTAACAGTTATTTATTGAGTACTCTGTAAATTCAATAAAAGTATATTATAGCTGTAAAAATAAACTTAAAGGGAGAAATAATCTTTGAAATTATACATCAAATACATGGTGAGTAACCGATGCAAATTGGTTGTGAAAGAGGTCTTGAAAGAACTTTCTCTGCATTTCATGATTGTTGATTTGGGTGAGGTTGAAATTATGGAAAACATTTCTGATGAAAAGCGTGAGCAGTTAAGAAATGCATTAAATGAATCAGGGCTCGAATTAATGGACGATAAGCGTGCAATACTAATCGAGAAAATAAAAAATGTGATCGTCGAACTGGTTCATCACAATACTGAAGAACTTCAAAACATAAACTTTTCATATTTTTTAAGTGAAAAATTAAACTACGATTACACCTATTTGGCCAATCTTTTTTCAGAAGTACAAGGAACAACAATTGAGCAATTTATGATTTCTCATAAAATTGAACGGATAAAAGAATTGATACTTTACAATGAACTGAATATTACTGAAATTGCATGGAAAATGAATTACAGCGGTGTAGCGCATTTATCCAATCAATTTAAAAAAGTAACCGGACTTTCACCATCACATTTTAAGACTTTGAAGACCAAGAAGCGAAACCCAATTGAAGAAATAGGAAAGTGAGCAAAATTAAAACAAGTGGTCATCATGAATCACGCTATGCAAGAAGTCTGATCGAAGCAAGTCTTGACCCTTTGGTAACTATCAGTGCCGAAGGAAAGATAACTGACGTAAACGAAGCTTCGATAAAAGCAACAGGTGTTGTACGTGAAGAGCTTATAGGGACTGATTTTTCTGATTATTTTACAGAGCCAAAAAAAGCACAACAAGGGTATCTACAGGTTTTTGAAAAGGGATTCGTTGCAAATTATCCACTCACCATAAAACATCAAAATGGTACTCTGACAGATGTACTATACAGTGCTTCTGTTTATAAGGATGATGAGGGGAATATCCTTGGTGTCTTTGCCGCAGCAAGAGATGTTACTGAACAAAAATGGGCAATAGAATTAAGAGAGGTCAATAGGGAGCTTGCCTATCAAAACAAAGTAAAAGAAAAGCGGGCTGCAGAATTAATTATAGCCAATAAAGAACTACTATTTCAAAACGAAGAAAAGGAAAAGCGGGCGGCAGAATTATTTATTGCTAACGAAGAACTAGCCTTTCAAAATAAGGAAAAGGAAAAGCGGGCTGCAGAGTTGGTCAATGCCAATAAAGAACTTTTATTTCAAAATGAAGAAAAGGAAAAACGGGCCGCTGAATTAATTATTGCTAATGAAGAACTGGCCTTTCAAAATAAAGAAAAGGAAAAACGTGCTGCCGAATTGATCAATGCAAATAAAGAACTTTTATTTCAAAACGAAGAAAAGGAAAAACGTGCTGCCGAATTAATTATAGCCAACAAAGAACTTCTATTTCAA